>DATFXJ010000085.1:0-35542 GCA_035315965.1 Pseudolabrys sp. | reverse complement strand
CGCGGATGAATTCGAGTGTCTTCATGTGGTCAATGAGGACGCAAAGTGGATCCCAGAACCCCTTGACATTCGCAAGCAGGATCGGTTTGCGGTGCCGGCCCAACTGAACCCAGGTGATTTGCTCGACGACTTCTTCAAGGGTTCCGATTCCGCCAGGCATCGCGACAAAGGCGTCCGCCATCTCGAACATCTTGCGCTTTCTTTCATGCATATCACGCGTGATAATCAAATTATCAGAGCCCCGCTTCGCGTGTTCGCGCGCTACAAGGAATTCGGGAATGATACCGGTTACCTTACCGCCGTGGTCGAGAACCGATTTGGCAATCGCGCCCATCATGCCGATAGAGCCACCGCCGAAGATCAAGCCGATGTCGTTCTTGGCAAGAATAGCGCCGAAGGCGTGCGCGCTCTCAACGAAGGCCAGATCTACGCCCGGCCCGGAGCCGCAATAGACGCAAATTGTTCTGATTTTGCTGCCTTTTTTATATCTGTTCATAGATATGCATGTGCATGGCACTTGCGGCATCGTCAAGGCGGCCCCCTAAAAATCCATAACTCATAGCCCTTGATCTGCGGAAAAGGTGATTACCGGCCAGAATCCACATATATGAGATCCAGAATGACGCACCATCATCATCAGTCTTCTGAAAACGAATCACGCATCTCCGCAAACCGCGGCGCCTTGCTCACGACACTTGTTCATCTCTGGCCCTACATCTGGCCGTCTGACCGCCACGATCTGAAACTGCGGGTCATCGGGTCGCTGGTGTTGCTGCTCGCCGCGAAGTTCGCGACGATTGCGGTTCCTTTCACATTCAAATGGGCGACTGACGCGCTTGCTGGCCAAGGCACTGCCCCGGTTGCGGCCTCCGATTGGCTGCTTTGGGCGGTAGCCGCGCCGGTTGTAATGACCATTGCGTATGGCGGCATGCGCGTCCTGATGGCGACGCTTACGCAGTTGCGCGACGGCTTGTTCGCGAAAGTGGCAATGCACGCGGTACGCCGGCTTGCCTATCGTACTTTCGTGCACATGCACGAACTGTCGCTGCGTTTCCATCTCGAGCGCAAAACGGGCGGCCTGACGCGCGTTCTCGAGCGTGGACGCAATGGAATCGAAACCATCGTTCGTATGGTAATTCTGCAATTGGCCCCCACGATCATTGAACTCGGCTTTATCGTTGTGGTGCTGATGTGGCAATTCGACTGGCGCTACGTCGCGGCGATCGTGATCACCGTTGCCGTTTATATGACCTACACATATCGCGCCACGGAATGGCGTATCGGCATACGGCGCAAGATGAATGACAGCGATGCCGACGCCAACGTGAAGGCGATCGACTCGCTGCTCAATTACGAAACGGTGAAATATTTTTCGGCCGAAGAGCGTGAAGCTGCGCGTTACGACCGCGCCATGGCTCGATACGAAGATGCCAGCGTTCGTGCCTATACGTCACTCGCGGTACTCAATGCTGGTCAGGCGGTGATCTTTACCTTTGGACTCGCTGCCACCATGGTCATGTGTGCATTCGAGATCAAGGCCGGTAGCAAGACCGTCGGCGATTTCGTGCTCATCAATGCGATGATGATCCAATTGTATCAGCCGCTTAATTTCATGGGCATGGTCTACCGCGAGATCAAGCAGGCTATCACCGACATCGAAATCATGTTCTCGATATTAGCGCGTGACCCTGAAATTATGGACGCGCCGGACGCCCGGCCACTGAAGGTAAGTTTCGGAAACATCCGCTTTGAGAACGTTAGCTTCGCCTATGATCCAGCCCGTCGTATCCTCAAGGGCATCAGCTTTGAGGTTCCAGCCGGAAAGACGGTTGCTGTGGTAGGGCCGTCCGGCGCGGGCAAGTCTACGATTTCGCGACTATTGTTTCGCTTCTATGATCTCTTGGGCGGGCGCATCCTGATCGATGGGCAGGACATTGCGATGGTGACGCAGAAATCGCTGCGCCAGGCGATCGGCATGGTGCCGCAGGATACTGTGCTGTTCAACGATACGATTCGTTACAATATCCGTTATGGTCGCTGGGAAGCGACTGACGCCGAAGTAGAGGAGGCGGCGCGGCTTGCCCAGATCGATCCACTTATTCGTATTGCACCAAAGGGTTATGAAACCGAGGTCGGGGAGCGCGGGCTTAAATTGTCCGGTGGCGAAAAACAACGCGTGGCAATCGCACGTACAATTCTCAAAGGGCCTCCGATTCTGGTTCTCGATGAGGCGACTTCCGCGCTGGACAGTCATACGGAAAAAGAAATTCAGGATGCGCTTGAGCGCGTGTCGCGCAACCGGACCGCACTGGTGATCGCGCATCGACTCTCCACTATCGTCGGCGTTGACGAGATTATCGTGCTTGACCAGGGCAAGATCGTCGAGCGCGGGACGCATTACACGCTGCTTGCCATGTCCGGTCTCTATGCCAGCATGTGGAATCGTCAGCGTGAAGCCGAAGAGGCGCGTGAGAAACTTGCCCGAGTCGGGGAAGAGGAGAAGAGCGCACCTAACCGCTACCCACCGCTGATTGAGGCTGAGATTAGCGAGGCTGCTGCGGCTCCGTTTGAGGCTCCGGCTGACGCGGCAGAGTAATATAGCGGCATGTTGATCTACGATTCAATTCGCTCGCAGATCGTCCCAGTGAGTCCGGAGGGCTACCCATTCATCGCGGCCTTCGCACTGGTTAGCCTCATTCTGTTCTGGCTGTGGAGTCCTCTCGGATGGCTCGGCACGTTGGCAACGATCTGGTGTGCCTATTTCTTCCGTGACCCGCCGCGCGTAACACCAGTACGTGATGGCCTGGTGGTCGCGCCCGCGGATGGCCGTGTAAACCAGGTCACCAGTGCGGTGCCGCCACCGGACCTTGGCCTCGGTAACAAGCCGCTGCCGCGCATTTCGATCTTCATGAGCGTGTTCGACTGCCATGTAAACCGCAGCCCAGTCGCCGGGAAAATTGAGAAAATCGTTTATCACCCTGGCAAGTTCTTTAACGCCGACATCGACAAGGCCAGCGTCGACAACGAGCGCAATTGCGTCGTGATCGCAACTGCTAGCACGCGTATTGCCGTCATGCAGATTGCCGGCCTTGTTGCACGGCGCATCGTCTGCTTCGTACGCACTGGCCAGTCGGTCGGCGCTGGAGAGCGCCTTGGCATGATCCGCTTTGGTTCGCGTCTCGATGTCTATCTGCCTGAGGGCACACCGCCACTGGTTGGCACAGGCCAGACCTCTATTGGCGGCGAAACAGTCCTCGCCGATCTGAGCGCGGGTGAGAGCGGTCGGACATTTCGTAGCGGATAAATCGTTAACGAGGTGGGACGAAAGCCTTTTCAGCGCTGTGGCGCAGGGCGCAATACGCGCCTATATTCGGCTCATGGTCTTTCCGCCTTTCGACCCTGCCCCGCCGCCGTTCCGGCGTCGCTTCAAGGCGATTCCGGTCCGCACTCTGCTGCCCAATCTGATCACCTTGCTCGCGCTGTGTGCAGGCCTAACTGCTATTCGGCTAGCAGTGGAGGACAAGCTTGAGTTGGCTCTGGCCGCGATCGTGTTTGCCGCATTGCTCGATGGCATCGACGGCCGCATCGCACGGATGCTCAAAGGCACCTCGCGGTTCGGTGCTGAGCTCGACAGCCTCGCCGACTTCGTCAATTTCGGCGTTGCGCCGGCACTGATCCTATATTTCTGGGGTTTGCATGAGCTCAAGTCGGCCGGCTGGATTGCAGCATTGGTTTTTGCGATCTGCGCAGGCCTCCGGCTGGCGCGCTTCAATGTTATGATGGACGATCCCAACAGGCCAATATGGGCGGGAAATTTCTTTACTGGCATTCCAGCTCCGGCTGGTGCCATTACTGTGCTGCTGCCGATCTACGTGACTTTTCTCGGTGTGCCGGTCGGTCTTGTCACGGTGTGGTTCACCTTTTTCTATACGTTGCTGATCGCGCTGTTGATGGTTTCCCGCCTGCCTGTTTTTTCGGGAAAACGCGTTGGCAAACGCGTGCCGCCCGAAATGGTTCTGCCGGTTTTTGTTATGGTCGTTTTGTTTTTCGCGTTGCTAGTCAGCTACCCATGGCAAGTGCTCACCATTGGTACACTCGCGTATCTTGGGTGCCTGCCGCTCGGATGGCTTTCCTACCGGGAACATCAACGTAAAGACGCAACCGCTGCTGCGACCACCAGCACCGCCACCGCAAAAGCAACACCGAGCGATGAAGCGTTTGCATCCGGCCAGCCCGGCCACCAGCCAGCCAAAGATCGGCCGGCGCGCCTAAACTGACTTCAGTTTGTTCCAAGCGGGTAGCCCGGCATCAAATCGTATGGATGCTTCCACCCGGGGAGTCCTTTCATGCGCTCAAGCCAGCTGCCGATCGCTGGATGATCCTTGGCGATGTCAAAACCGAACTCTTCGGACGGGTAATAAAGATACGCGGTCATCGAGATGTCGGCGATAGTCGGCCTATCACCTATGAGAAATTCCCGTACCTTTAGCCGCTTGTTGACAATCGCTAGATTACCGTCGATCCGGTCCTTGAGAAATGCCAGCACCGCAGGATCACCGGCGGGTCTGGCGAAATTTTTCAGAAACCGGAATGGGCCGAGAAAACCATTGACCTTCTGGTTATCGAAAATGATCCAGCGCAGCGCTTCCAGCTCTTCGTCCTCTCCTTCTGGTTTGAATTTGCTGCTGCATCTGGCGAGGTAGGTCAGGATGACGCCCGACTGCGTAAATTTCCTTTTACCGTGAACAAGGACCGGCGCTTCGCCCATTTCATTGATTTCGGCGCGAAATTTCGGCGTGCGTTGGATCATTGAGCCAAAAAAATCGACCCAGAGTGGGTCCCAATCGGCACCAATCAGATTGAGCATCAGTGCGGCGCGATAGGCATTGCCTGATTGGGCGAAGCAATAAAGCTGATATTCGGACATGAAGGCTCCGGAGCGTTGTGATCATCTCGCCAACTTAAGTGGTGTGCCAGAGGTGGATTGTCCTTCGAAGTTCGGGCCAACGACCTTGAGCTGTGCCAACGGCTGGTTCTCGCTGCTAGTGATCGTAAGCACGCCACCCTCGATTGCCCAGCGCCGGCTCATGTAAAAATTGCCCGGGCAGCCGCCATCGGCCGCGACCTTGCCTGCACGAGCACCGGGCTCACCGCCGAACTCCAGGCCGCAAGAGGGTGCATTCGGCGCGCTCAAGACCCAACGACCAGCCATGGAAGCGTCCGCTGTCGGCGGGCCAAATGAGCGTTCGCCGGCGCAGCCCGACAGCGTGAGGACAACAAGGACCCCAATGGTGGCCCTCACGACAATGCTACCCCAGTGAGCGCTACTTTATCGTCGGGATTACAAACTCAGCGCCTTCCTTCGTGCCGGTCGGCCAGCGTGAGGTTATGGTCTTTGTCTTTGTATAAAAACGGATCGAATCGGGTCCGTGCTGATTGAGATCACCGAACCCGGACCGTTTCCACCCACCGAAGGTATGATAGGCGAGTGGAACCGGAATCGCGAAGTTCACGCCAACCATGCCAACTTGCACGCGGTTGACAAAATCGCGGGCGGCATCGCCGTCGCGCGTGAAAATGGCAACGCCGTTTCCGTATTCATGTTCGGAAGGAAGGCGCACAGCTTCTTCATAGTCTTTTGCCCGCACGACCGAGAGGACGGGCCCGAAGATTTCCTCTTTGTATATGCGCATCGCCGGCTTGACCTCGTCGAACAGGCAGCCACCCATGAAATTTCCGTTCTCGTACCCTTGCAATTTGAAGCCGCGGCCATCGACAACAAGTTTGGCGCCTTCTTTCACACCTAAATCAACATAGTCCTTCACCTTATTGAGATGCGCCCTGCTGACCAGCGGCCCATAATCGACCTGCGGATCGCTTGAGGGACCGATCTTCAAGTTTTCAACTCGTGGAATGAGTTTCTCGACAAGAATGTCAGCAGTTTTTTTGCCCACGGGGACTGCCACAGACACCGCCATACAGCGTTCGCCGGCAGAGCCATAGCCCGCGCCGACCAAGGCATCTACGGCTTGGTCCATATCGGCATCGGGCATCACGATCATATGGTTCTTGGCTCCACCGAAGCATTGAACGCGTTTGCCGTTGGCGCAGCCGGTCGAATAGATATATTCCGCGATCGCCGATGAGCCGACAAAGCCGATCGCCATTACTCGCGGATCGGTAAGCAGCGCATCGACTGCTTCTTTGTCCCCGTTGATCACGTTGAGTATGCCAGCTGGAAGCCCTGCATCGATCATCAATTCGGCAAGACGTATCGGAACGGAAGGATCGCGCTCGGATGGTTTGAGAATGAAAGCGTTGCCGCAGGCGATCGCCGGCGCGAATTTCCACATCGGGATCATAGCCGGGAAATTGAAAGGCGTGATGCCGGCGACGACACCTAGCGGTTGCCGCACGGAATACAAATCAATTCCGGGCCCGGCACTTTCCGTGAATTCGCCTTTCAGCAAATGCGGAACTCCGCAGGCGAATTCTACCACATCGACGCCGCGTTGGATGTCGCCGCGGGCATCTGCAATCGTCTTTCCATGTTCGGACGAAAGCAATTTCGCGAGACTGTCGAATTCCTTTTGGACCAGCTCGAGAAACTTGAACATGACACGGGCGCGACGCTGCGGATTGGTTGCAGCCCAGCCAGGTTGAGCTGCTTGAGCGTTGGCAATGGCGTGCCCGACTTCCGAGTGTTTGGCGAGCGCGACCTTGGCCTGGACTTCGCCGGTGTTGGGATCGAAGACATCGCCGAAGCGACCAGACCCCCCCTTAACCGCCTTGCCACCTATGAAATGGCCGATTTCACGCATGAGTCGCAGTCCTCCGATTTTTGAAAGGTCCGGAAAGGCCTTTGGGCATTCCGCGCCATTTTTGTCTCAATTTTTGCAGCTTTTAGGTTGTGGGTCATCGGCCGTTTCCGAGCTTTTTTATTTCGCGAATGGTTAGCCTTTACTCCTCTTTGGCAGCGCCAGTCTAGAGTCGCCTTGGACGTCACGCATAGGAAAACGAAAAGTTATACGCGTTGGTGGAGTAAGGGTATGAAAATCGCAACGGGCCCTGTCCTGCGGGCGGGAACGGTTGTCCTGTGCACGCTCATTCTTATGGGCGATTGCGGATATTCCTCGACGTTCATGCTGTCATTGTAATTACGACAAGCCTTGCAGCAAATGTCGGAATATCCGAAGCATCGAAACACATCATGCTCGAGGAAACAAAAAAGAGACTCAAAATCGAAATTGTTAGGACGGACGATCGATGTTTCTGGAAAGACACTCGCGGTAAGCGTACGCGAAAATAATTCAGAAGTTTGTGCCCCAATTCAAGGCTATTCGTACCGTCTCTCCATCGTTGGGTAAACCGCGTCGAGCAACGTGCCGCCATACCCGACTATGGGCCGCGGGGACGGTCTGCCGATCGCGCCAACGCCATGCGTCAGATTTTGGATGCGGATGGCGTGCGGGTCGGGAATATCTTTGTGGTGGCGGGCAACGCCGATTCTGACCCGCTGTTTCCCGACGACCCACACATGTCGCCGAACCGCTGCGTCACAACTACCTTGATTTGTGAAGAACCGCTCTGCTGACAATTTGACCCCATAATGTCGCATAGCGCGCTTTGGGCTAGCCTAGTCCGATTGGCTAAAATTGGCCCCATATTCGCCTGGTCGATGCGGTGATATAAGGCCCGCCTTCAAGATCTTCGCGGACCCCATTTTCGATGATTGACGGCGCGAACCAAACTACGGCTTCCGCGCATATAGAGGACGATGCGCCTCCGGGGCTTCTGGCCTTGGCGCTTGGTAGCGTCGGCGTTGTCTACGGCGACATCGGGACAAGCCCGCTGTACGCCTTCCGGGAAGCGGCGATCGCGGCAAGTGGAAACCAGATCGTCAGCCGTAGTGTCGTGCTCGGTGTCCTTTCGCTGATTGTGTGGGCGCTGATCATAACCGTCACACTGAAATATGTTTTGATCCTGCTGCGCGCCGACAATAACGGTGAGGGCGGCACGCTATCGCTGACTGCGCTGGCAACCCGTGCACTGGGTAGACGCACCGCCTTCGTTTTTATAGTTGGCGTAATTGGCGCCTCGATGTTCCTCGGCGACTCCGTAATTACACCGGCGATTTCGGTACTTTCGGCGGTAGAGGGGCTCAAGCTCGCAAGTCCGGCCTTCAGCGACTTCGTGGTGCCGCTCACGGTCATAATACTGATCGCTTTGTTCGCGGCGCAGAGTCGCGGCACCGCGCGCGTGGCCGCGATGTTTGGTCCAATAATGATGATCTGGTTCCTGTCTATCGCGATAGCCGGTGGGCTGCACATTCGCGACGATCCAACCGTGCTTTTTGCCATCAATCCTTATTACGGTATTGATTTTCTTTTTCATCACGGAACGATCGGTTTGGTCACGCTCGGTGCGGTATTTCTTGTGGTTACTGGTGGCGAGGCCCTTTACGCGGATCTCGGTCACTTCGGGCGCAGGCCTATTCAGACAGCGTGGCTTGCCCTCGTGCTGCCCGCGCTACTGATCAATTATTTCGGCCAAGGCGCAAAGGTATTGGCGGATCCTTCAGCGATCGAGAACCCGTTTTACAAATTGGTTCCTGAGACTTTCCTATTGCCGATGGTCGTGCTGGCAACCGCGGCAACGGTAATCGCGAGTCAAGCGGTTATCACGGGTGCTTATTCACTTGTGCATCAGGCGATTCAACTCGGCCTTTTGCCACGGCTCACGATACTGCACACCTCGGCCTCACACGTGGGCCAAATCTACATCCCGCGCGTGACCGTCTCGTTGATGATCGGCGTGCTCCTTCTGGTTGGTCTGTTCCGTACATCAAGCGCGCTCGCTTCCGCCTATGGCATTGCAGTTGCGACGACGATGGTTGTCGATGGGCTGCTTGCCTTTGTTGTGATCTGGCGAGGATGGCAGTGGCCTCTTTGGAAAACTCTGCTGTTGATTGCCCCGTTTGTCGTAGTTGATTTGGTTTTCTTTTCAGCCAACTTTCTCAAATTGTTCGAAGGCGCCTGGGCGCCGCTACTGTTTGGCGCAACCATGGTGCTCTTGATCCTGACGTGGCGGCGCGGCACCGGCATCCTTATCAGCAAGACCCGACGAACCGAAGTACCGCTCGAGACCCTGTTCCGCAGTTTGGAGAAGAAGCCTCCCCATACGGTGCTAGGCACCGCAGTATTCCTTACGAGCGATCCAGAATTTGCCCCCACCGCGCTGTTGCACAACCTCAAGCACAACAAGGTCCTGCACGAAAAAAACGTAATCCTCACGATCATCACCGCTGATACGCCGCGCGTGGCAGAGGGAGAAAGGGTGCGGATCACGCCGATGTCGAAGCATTTCGCGCGAGTGGCACTCAAGTTTGGTTACATGGAGCAACCCAACGTGCCGAAAGCGCTCGCGATCGCGCGCAAGCACGGTTGGCAATTCGACATCATGTCTACGTCATTTTTCCTGTCACGACGCGCACTCAGACCCTCAGCAAAATCCGGTATGCCCGCCTGGCAGGATCACCTGTTTATTGCCCTCGCCCGGTCGGCGAGTGACGCCACGGATTTCTTTCAAATACCGACAGGACGGGTTGTGGAGGTTGGTACTCAGGTAACCGTCTAAACGCGGGGTCGCCGGCTTAGCGTAAGCCGTCTTGATTCCTTGAAGCAGATTCCTTTGAAACCCTGCGGGTTTGCATGAGTCGCCGAGCTGAATTGCACAAATCGGTGTTCTGCGTTCGGGGGCGTGAGTTATAAGCCGCGTCTCATAGATTTTTGCATTGCACCAATTCCAAGATCTGCTATGTCTCACAGCATTGTCGCCTTCCCCAGCGGCTCGATCACGGCCAAAAAGGACGATACATCGATCAAAGTTGGGTTCTGGTCGTTAGCGCTGGGAAGTATCGGCGTCGTTTATGGCGACATCGGCACAAGTCCACTCTATGCCTTGCGCCAGGCGGTGCTGGCGGCCACTAGCCCTGGCAACCAAGTGAGCGAGCTCGTCGTGCTCGGCATTCTTTCTCTGATTGTCTGGGCATTGCTGCTGATCGTAACCGCAAAATACGTCTTGATATTACTCCGCGCCGACAATAGGGGCGAAGGCGGCACGCTCGCCTTGATGGCACTTGCATCTCGCTCGCTCGTTCGCCGCGGTGGCGTTGTGATTCTGCTTGGAATTGTCAGTGGGGCGTTGTTTTACGGCGACGCCATTATAACGCCGGCGCTGTCAGTCCTGTCTGCAATTGAGGGACTGAAGGTCGTGACACCGGCCTTCGATACATATGTGGTGCCGCTGACAGTGCTCATTCTGGTTGCTTTGTTCGCTGTGCAGTCCCGCGGCACGGCGAGCGTTGCGGCTTTCTTTGGTCCAGTCATGCTGTTTTGGTTTGTCACGATTGCAGCCGCAGGTATTTGGCATATAGCGCAAAACAAGTCCGTCCTACTCGCATTCAATCCAGCGTATGGGGTGAGCTTTCTGTGTCATCACGGGATTGTCGGCTTTTATACGTTAGGCGCGGTCTTCCTTGTTGTCACCGGCGCGGAGGCGCTCTACGCGGATCTTGGCCATTTCGGTCGCGCACCGATCCGCTTTGCGTGGCTGGTGATCGTACTGCCTGCGCTTGCCGTCAATTATTTGGGGCAGGGCGCGTTGGTATTGGCCAATCCAAAAACGGTAGAGAATCCGTTTTTTCTGCTCTACCCGGAATGGGCGCTGCTCCCCATGGTGCTGTTGGCCACTGTCGCCACAGTCATAGCGAGCCAAGCCGTAATTACCGGTGCGTATTCACTCACGCAACAGGCGATTCAGCTCGGCCTTCTGCCGCGACTTGAGATTCGTCACACCTCGGAAGCCCTGTTCGGACAGATTTATATGCCGCGCGTGAACGCACTACTCTTGGCTGGCGTCATCTTGCTCGTGGCATTGTTCCGATCATCGAGCGCGCTGGCCTCGGCGTACGGGATCGCAGTGAGCGGCACCATGGTGGTCACGGCTTTGATGGCGATCGTGGTGATCTGGCGAGTTTGGAACTGGCCATTGGCTGGAGCCTTGGCGCTGATGCTGCCTTTCGTATTCATCGATTTTACCTTCCTCTCCGCCAACCTACTCAAGATTGTTGAAGGCGGATGGATACCATTAGCGCTAGGGGCGATGGTGATGGCCGTGATGTATACGTGGCGGCGCGGCAGCCGATTGCTATTTGAGAAAACCCGCCGCCTTGAGACGCCACTCGAATCTCTTGTGAAAAGCCTTGAAAAGAAACCTCCGGCACGTGTCCCGGGTACTGCAGTATTTCTCACCAGCGATCCAGTCAGCGCTCCAACCGCGTTGCTGCACAGCCTCAAACATTACAAGGTGCTGCACGAAAAGAACGTCATTCTCACCATCGAGACCGCTGATATGCCGCGCGTCGATCCGGCGGAACGGGTACGCATCGAATCGGTTGGGAAGACGTTTTCCCGGGTGGTGCTGCGTTTTGGCTTTATGGAGACGCCGAACGTACCAAAAGCGTTGGCGATCGCACGCAAACTCGGCTGGCAGTTCGACATCATGTCGACGTCGTTCTTCCTGTCGCGACGCTCACTCAGACCCGCGGCGGATTCCGGAATGCCGCGCTGGCAGGATCGCCTATTTATCGGGCTGACCCGCGTGGCCAACGATGCTACCGACTATTTCCAAATTCCGACTGGGCGCGTGGTCGAGGTCGGCACCCAGGTGACGATCTAAGCTCGCAGGTGGATTAAAAGGCAGGTGCGTCAAACCGCATTTCCGGCTAAAACCCGGGTTCTGGCAATGGAGTACCGGCAGATGACCGATGAGATACCGCGAGCAGATGAGGTGACAAATCTCACGCCCGAACAGGTCGCTGAAGGCTTGCGAGAAGGGCGCATCCTGCTCGTCGATGTACGCGAACCGAATGAAACAGCGGTGGAAAGCTATCCCGACGCGGTCATCGTGCCGTTATCGTGCTTCGATCCCGCCGCGATACCCGACCCGCAGGGGAAGCATGTCGTGTTCGCCTGCCGGTCAGGCCGTCGGTCGGTAACCGCTTCGCTCACAGCCCAGGACAGCGGCTACCCCTATAAGGCCCATCTTGCCGGCGGTATTATCGCCTGGAAGGCGGCTGGGCTTCCAACACGCGCCGGGTAATGGGAGATCATGTTTCGAAAATGCGACTGCTGCCCGCGTGCCTGCCTGCGGGCGGTTCTCACGCAATGATAATCCCATGCGCTTATCTGTATTTTCCGCAGCCGTAATTTTTGTGCTGGGAATAGTTGCACCGGTCACCGCGCAGAACGAGCGCATCGTTAATGTCTACAATTGGTCGGATTACGTCGATCCCAAAGTCCTGCAGGACTTTGCAAAAGAAACCGGCATCAAAGTTCAATACGATACCTTCGATGCTAACGAGACACTCGAGACGAAGCTGCTTGCCGGAAAATCCGGTTACGATGTGGTAGTGCCGACCGCCTATTTTTTGGAGCGGCAGATAAAAGGAGGTGTTTTCCAGAAGCTCGACAAGAGCAAGCTCAAAAATCTGGGCAACGTCTGGCCTGATATCGCCAAGCGCCTGAGTGTCTACGATCCGGGCAACCAGTTTGCTGTCAACTACATGTGGGGTACCACGGGTATCGGATACAATGTCAAGGCAATGCGCGAACGGCTTGGCGCCACAGGCAAGATCGATAGCTGGGACATCGTTTTCAGGCCTGAAAATCTGGCCAAGTTTCGTGACTGCGGCATTCATATGCTCGATTCTGCGGATGATGTCCTGCCTGCAGCATTGCACTTTCTCGGCTTGAATCCGAACTCAAGCGATCCGAAAGAACTGGAAGAGGCCGGCGAACTTCTGATGAAAATCCGGCCTTCCGTTAGAAAATTCCACTCGTCCGAGTATCTGAACGCATTGGCAAGCGGAGAAATCTGCCTCGTCGTCGGCTGGTCCGGTGACATTAAGCAGTCGCAAAAGCGTGCGATTGACGCCAAGAACGAGATCGAAATCGCTTATGCAATTCCCAAAGAAGGGGCGCAAATGTTTTTTGATAATCTCGCCATTCCCAAGGATGCAAAACACGTCGATGAAGCGCTCGCCTTTATCGATTACCTGCTGCGGCCGGAAGTGGCAGCAAAGAACAGCAATCTCGTCGCTTATGCCAATGGCAATCTGGCGAGCCAGAAATTCATCGACAAGGGTGTGCTCGACGACAGGAGCATTTATCCGGATGCTGCTATGATGGATCGACTGTATACAGTGAGCGCGCGTGATCAGAAGTCGCAACGCTTCGTGAACCGGTTGTGGACGAAGATAAAGACCGGCCGCTAAGCTGCGCCTAAGTCTCCAGCCGCCAGCGCCGGTGCATCCACAGCCACTGCGCAGGGTACTCACGAATCCATTCTTCGACTACTGAAGTAATTATTTGCATTGTGCCTGCGATATCTATTTTGCCTTCAGCGTCGCGCGCGGGCTTTATTTCCTCAGTTAACTCGGCGCGGAACCGGTGGTTTGCCAGGCGCACGATACGAGTACCATGGATCGGACAATTGAAATGGCGCGCGAGCCGCGCGAGCAGAGGGTTCGCCATGGTCTGTCGGCCGAAGAAAGTCACCGGGACGCCTCGCACATAATACTGATCGACCAGGATGCCTACATGCGCGCCGCGATCTAGCGCTTCGGCGATCCTCACCGGCGCGTTAAGGTCGGTTGAGATCAGCTCGCCCATGTTGGCTTTGCGGGTTTCGGTGAGCCAGCGGTCTATGCCGGCGATGTTTGGCCGCCGATAGAGTACCGCGCTGTCGAGGTTGTAAGTCGTAGCGCAAATTGCCGGCAGCTCCCAATTCGCGAGATGCGCGGCGAAAATCAGCGCGGGCTTACCATCGTCCAGTAGCTTGTGAAATCGCTCGATGTCAGGCTGACCGAGATCAATGCGGCCTTTCATCGGATGCTCTCTGTCATAACTCCACAACCGGTCGAGGTGCGCAAACTCTGCACCCATACGGCCGAGGTTATCCCAGCAGCCGCGCAGGATAGTGTTGATTTCGGATTTGGATTTTTCCGGGAAAGCGGCGGCAAGATTAGCGCGGCCAATTCGATTTTCCGGAAGTAGCGGCCCAATTACGCGCAGCATCAAGCCTGCAAAATCAGCCATTTTGTCTGGATTGGTTAGGCGGACGCCGCTCAGCACGGCGATTGCAAGCGTCCCCTTCAGCGAATTGCTTGCGCGCTTGAAACCGCGCCGCAGGCGCCTGATCATTCGCCTCATCTAAACAGGCCTGTATTGACATGGCGCATGATCATTTCCGTAAACCCGTCTGAGCTTTTCAGGATCACGCGCTAGAAATTGACGATCACCTTGCCGAACACCCGGCGGCTTTCCAAGCGCGCGAGGCCACGTTCGAAATCGCCGAGCGCCACCTCGGTGTCTATGATCGGCGACATGCCTGCTGCAATCTTAGACAGACTGTCGCGAATATTGCGGATAGATGCCCCGAATGAGCCAAGGATCTTGTACTGCTGCTGAAACAATTGCATGAGATTGACTGTAGCGGTCGGTCCGGAGGTGGAGCCGCAAGTCACCAGGCGACCCCCGCGCCTGAGGCAAAGCAGGGAGCCGTTAAAACCCTCACCGCCCACATGTTCAAAGACAACATCCACGCCCTTCTTTGCAGTCAGCTGGCGGACGACGCCTTCGAAGCGTTCGGTCTTGTAGTTGATAACGTGGTCTGCCCCAAGCGCCTTGGCTTTTTCGACCTTCGTGTCGTCACCGACTGTCGTAATGACGGTGCAGCCAAGTGCCTTCGCCATCTTGATCGCGACGGAGCCGATGCCTGAGCCGCCGGCATGGACAAGGATGGATTCTCCGGGCTTGAGTTTTGCGTTGTCGAACAACATGTGTTCGACCGTAGCAAAAGCTATCGGGGCGCAGGCCGCGTCGCGTAATGAAACACCTTTCGGTACAGGAATCACCAGTCGTGCCGGCAAATTGACCAGATCGCGTGCAAAGCCGTCGATATGAAATCCCATGATGCCGCTGACGTTTTCGCACAAATTGTCGCGACCTTCGCGGCAAGCCGAGCATCTGCCGCATGTCATGGCGCCATACATCACCACCTTGTCACCAGGCACAAAGGCTGAGACGCCGGTGCCAGCCGCAGCTATCTCGCCAGAAGCTTCGACGCCGACTACCAAAGGCAACTGCCGCTTTACGAATACCATGCCGCGAAAGCCCCAAAGGTCGAGGTGATTGAGCGCGACTGCTTTAACGCGAATTTGCACTTCGCCTTCGCCGGGCAGCGGTGGCGGTGGCACCTCGGCGAGTTCAATCTTGCGATCGGCGATTAGTCTAAGCGCACGCATGACGAAATCTTGCTTGCGCGGCGGTCAGGGCGGCTCGAGTCCCATGACTAGCGAAACATTTTGTCCGCCAAAGCCAAATGAGTTCGAAATTGCGTGGCGCAAGCTCGCGTCGCGTGCCTTGTTGGGCACGACGTCGAGAGGGATTGCAGGATCCGGAACTGCGTAATTGATAGTAGGCGGGATGCGTTGGTGTTGCAGGGTGAGAAGCGTAAAGACGGCCTCAACTGCGCCAGCGGCGGAGAGCGTGTGGCCGATCATGGATTTATTGGAGGAGATCGGAAGCGTTTTCATGCGATCCCCAAACACGGTTGTGCACGCAAGATATTCCATCTTGTCATTTTCAGGAGTGCCGGTGCCGTGGGCATTGACGTAGTCAATGTCGCTCGGTACGAGGCAGGCGTCGTTGATCGCGTTAGCTATGCAGCCAATGATCGGCTTGCCGTCGGGGCTCGAGCGAGTGCGGTGAAAAGCATCGGTCACCTCACCACAACCTTCGACCACACCAAGTATACTGGCGCCGCGCGCTTTGGCAGCGTGGTAGCTTTCCAGGACCAGTGCGCCAGCGCCTTCGGCCATTACGAAGCCATCGCGATTCTTGGAGAACGGCTTGGCTGCGGTATGCGGTGCGTCGTTGCTGGTTGAGAGAGCTGAAAGCAACGAAAAACGAATCAACGATTCGGCATTAATCGAACCGTCGGTCCCGATGCAAAGGGCGGCGTCGGTCTCACCGCGGCGAATTGCTTCGACGCCCAGCTGAACCGCAGTTGCTCCGGAGGCGCAAGCAGTGGAAAGCGATATGGGGGAACCCTGTGTGCCAAACTTTTCAGCGAGATTGTCGGCGACTGACCCAAGCAGAAACCGGTGATGATATGCGGGGTATCCCGCGCTCACGCGCAACATATCCGCATAAGTGACCCTGTCATTCTTTCCTGACTTGGCACCGAACTCGAGCCGCTGCGGCCACTCCATTTCAATCGGTGGTACGGCGAGGAAAAGAGGGCCAGGGAATTGGCCGGAGTAAGTCAACCCTGACTGTGCGACGGCTTCTTCGGCGGCGAGCTCGGCAACGGATTCCGTTAATGCTGCGTTGGAGGACTGGGACGTCAGGTAGTCGACAGTGCCGGCAATGCGCGTTTTTAGTCCGTCGGTGGCAAAGCGTGTTATGGTCTTGATGCCCGATTTACCGGCCGTGAGTTTGGTCCAGTTGTCGGTCTTGCCGGCTCCTAGCGAGGTGACCACGCCTAGGCCGGTCACCACTACCTGCGGACGGCCTGACTTATCTTTGCCCGTCGCCATATTTCGTTCTCCCTCAACCAATCCGCTCGATTAGCGCGAGGCCTTCGCCCCGCCAGTGGCCAACGCCAGTTACTACGACTTGCATCAAATTGCCTGTCATTGGCCGCTCCAATCCGGTCGAGTCACATGGCGGAAACAGACTACCATGACCAAGCGCGACGGTAGCCAGCGCGATATTCATAGCGAATTGAGGCTCCAGCCCATGACCGATGTATGATCCGGTTGCACGCACGGCAAGATCACCATGCAACTCGAGAAATTTCCGTTCCTCGGCGGTCGCCGGATTGGCGCCTGTCGCTCCCGACAGAATTGCGGCATGGCCAGCACTTACCTTCACCTTGAGCTGGTCCCATAATCGCGAAAGCGTCTGAATGACCGTCCCAGGCTGCCGGCTGGCACGATCGGAGACTACGGTGCTGAGGCGTGCTAGAGGTTTGGCGCCCCGCCTCTCCGCATGATCGCGTGCCTCTATCACAAGGAAGGAGCCGAGCGAGCCCAATGCAAAACCACCTTTGGCATTTGCACGCTCCCATATCGGCGCATACTCATTCTTGAGCACAAGTTCAGCGAACTCATAGAGCATCAGCAGATCGGGGCGCTCCCCATTGTAGGAACCACCGACCAATGCGATGTCGCTCTGCCCCGCGCCGATACGCAAATAGGCGATCCGCGCTGCATCGATACCGGCGGATTCTTCGCCCATGAAAGTGCGCGAAGATCCCGTCACGCCGTGCACAATCGAGATATTTCCCGCCAGCAAGTTTGAAAGCTGCGCCAAGAACAGAGTGGGACGTAGATCGCTCATCAAACGTTCGTTTAGAAATGCCTCCGGATTTGGAGCGCGGTTTATGCCGCTGAGAATATTCGAATCTACAGTCAAGTCACGTTCGCCCCCGCCCGCGGCAACAATCATATCCATACGTGCCAGGAGGCCGGCGTTGCCTTTGACACCGGCAGAATCGAGGGCAAGCCCCGCAGCATAGGTACCGATCCGCTGCCAATTTTCCATTTGGCGCTGGTCGCCTTTTTTGGGGATCTGCGCGTCGAAATTGATCGATGCGACCGGATGCACCACGAAGGGGGCAAAGGTCGCCGTATCAGCGCGAGGATGCGCCTCCATCAGCTTTAGCCAATGCGCATCGGGACCTTCACCGAGACACGAAACAATTCCAATCCCGGTGATCCAGACTTCTCGAGAGCTGTCAGGCATCGGCCGGCACCTCGGCCGGGAAGCCGACTAGGGCAGCGGCTTCTCGCATTCGGAGCTTCATTTCATCGTTTGGAAAATCGAGAACGCGAAACGTCAAGGTAGCGTCGCAGATTGTCTTGCTGTCGAGGACTACACTCGCCTCCGTAACGGCATAACCAGAGCCCTGGTGGACGAGGTCTGCCTTCACCGACAACTTTTGTCCTGGTGTCACAAACATGCGGAACTTAGCGTCTTTGACGGCGGCGAGAAACGGCATGCGGTCGAAGCGATAGGTAGCGACAACCAGCCAACCTGAGGTCTGCGCCATAGCCTCGATCAGCAGCACGCCGGGCATCAGCGGAAATCCCGGGAAGTGACCTTCGAAGATTGTGCTGGTGACAGGAACCGTCGCCTCGGCGCTGATTTTACGATCAGCGATTTTGAGGTCCACGATACGATCGATCAGCTGAAAGTACTCAAGACGCATGTGACCCGCGCTTTAAGCCCCTTTGGCAGCGACGAGCTCGTCGATGCGAGCACTCAGGTTCTTGAGCACAAAATATTGGTCGGTGGTTGCTTTACCGTCGTTGACTTCCTGGGTCCACCGCTCGAGTGGAAGTTTGATCCCGAAGGCTTTGTCGATTGCAAAAGCGATATCAAGAAAATCGAGGCTGTCGATACCGAGATCGTTTATGGCGTGGCTTTCCGGTTTAATGGAGTCGCGCGGAATATCGCATGTTTCAGCGATAATATTGGCGATGGTTTCAAACGTCGAAGACATAGGTAACTCTCTGGTTGATTTGGAGTTCTGGAAAGTAGGCGACCGACGCGTCTGAACGCGCGCAACAGTCCCCCAAACCGCACTCCCACCGGCTAGCGATTGGATGCCCGTATAGCGAAGCATAGGGACAAGTTCAATGGTGACGGCCACTTAGCAGGAAATTGGCTGCGGGCAGTTTTTCAGGGCTTGGAGCCAAGCTGTGTAGCTGTGTTTGACCTTACCAGCGGTCCTTGGTGACTTCGACCGGCGTGCAGCCACGACGACCTACCAGGACACAGTCCTGATTTTTGCGCATGGCGACCATCGTATCGGCCAGCCAAAGTGCTGCACTGATCAACCCAATCACAAAAACAAATACCGCCACATTCACAATCATGCGGTGACGATAGTCGTCCGAATCTTCACTGCTCTCGTATTTCGCCAAACTTTCGACTGGCGTGGGATCCGACGGACGCACGTGCAATTTGTCGCGTCTGAAACTGACGACGCGTCGTTCACTTTCAGATGAAGTGAGTTCCTTGTCAGGCATGATTAAGTCTACCACGTCGTTTGCCGCCAATCGACTGGCGCTGATGAGCCGTTCCACCTAGACCGCCAAATGGCAAGTATTTCTGGCTCTATGTTTGCGCGCTATTGCTGGCCTATGCGGTTTCGTTGCAGGCCATCACAGGCTGAAGATATCACTGTGGGCAGCTTGAAAATTTCTGGGCCTTGGATACGCGCAACACCGCGCACCGGTCGGCGGCGGATATACGACTCATGAACAACGGCAATGCTTTCGAACGACTCCTCGGTGGGACGTCGGACGCTTCCAACCGTTTCGAGCTCCACGAGATAAGCATGAAAAGCAGCGTGGTGAAGATGCGACCTGTCGCAGGCATTGAAATCAAGCCGGGTCACACGGTTGAACTCAAAGCTGACGGTTACCACGTGATGTTCGTCGGACTAAAAAGCCTTCGAACAAGGCCAGCATGTCACAGCGACACTAAGTTTCGAGAAGGCGGGCAATGTGGCCGTGGATTTCATCGTAGAAGGCATGGGCGCGCAGACGTCTTTTCTTGACGCCCAAAAGTGAACAATGACAGCGCACGACTCGCGCGGCGAGCTTCGGCGGTTTTCCACGCACGGGCCAGTCGTGAACAGATTTTGATTAGCGTGTCCGGGAACTGGATCGAGATCTCGTGTCAGCCGCGCAAAATATCTCGCTGGCGCCGAAGCGCTGGTCCCCGTGCATCACCCGCAAGTCGGCTTGCTTTGACCTGAAGATTACCAGAGCCAACTGGACGAAGCAGAAATATTGATGATTCGGCGCTGGCTATTCTTCATTTTCTGGGCTTCGCGATCCCCCTGCGCTCAAGTTGCATGGCTCGTGCGTCTAAAATTGCGCCATCGACGTGACAAATGCAGCAGTTTATCGAACCGCGATTAATCTCGCCCATCACTTCGGCAGCGTGGCGGTTGCAGAAGGTTTCGAGACCATCGCGGACCTCCAGGCTCGATCGTGATGGACAGTGACTTCGGCCAAGGGATGATGGTCGCACGGGCAATGCCGAAAGATCGGTACCTTGATGCTTTGCGACAATATTCAAACAGGCAACGTTCACAGGATCCGACGGCACGCAACGATGCGAATCGCGTACCTAGGACTTTGTGCGGAAACATTTTTGCCGCTCTGACGTTTTCCTGATCCGGGGGAACCAAAGGAGGCTGAGATGAGAATGGTCGTTCTAGCTGCGGCCGTGGGGACGATGCTCGTAGGCGCCGGTCAGGCGTCAGCGCAAGTTGTCATCCATGATCGAGACGATGTTGTCGTTCAGAGACACGTGGACCGCGGCCATCATTACGGCTGGTATCGGCATCATGCTGAATGCCGCACGGTCCGCGTGCGGACCAGACTGCCAAATGGTAATGTGATCATTAAGACCCGGCGAAGCTGCTAAGTCGCCTGACTTCGAAACCGCCACACCTGGGTCAATAGTCCCGGCGCGGTTCTGCGCTGGGACTATTTTGTACTATCGGCCTTTATTTTGCCTCTGGAAAAGCCAGTTTTTCGTCTTGTGGCGGCAGCATTTGGAACACGTTAAGCGTCATCGAAATCAGCGCGTAATAGCCGAGTATCCCGACCAGCTCCACAGTCGCCGTATCGCCGAGCAACGAGTGCACACGTTTGTAGGTGCGATTACTCACGCGTCTGGTCTTGTAGAGCTCCTGGATAAAATCGTAGATCGCCCGCTCATCCTTAGGAGCTGATTTCGGTACGCGACCACGACGCAGATCCTCAACTGTCTGGGACGTGACGCCGCCTTTCTTGGCCATCGGCGCATGAGCAAACCACTCATATTGGGCGCGCCAAAGCCTCGCGGTGCAAAGAATGGCGAACTCAGACAACCGGGGTAGCAGCGAGGTCTTGTAGCGGCAATGACCCCCAAGCGCCTGTGCGAATTGACCGAAGTCTGGTGCGTGCATCCACACGGCGAATGGACCGCGTGGCGTGATCGATGTTCCGCGTGGGCCCGATCGGATAGCTTCCAGCAGCGCGCGTTGTGCTTCATTCATGCGCGGTGCGTCGATCAGTGCGAGGCGTGGCGCCGGGCGCTTGGCGGGCATGTGCTCTGTCCTTGAAAAGTTGTTGAGAAATGGCCGGATGAGAAAGGCAAGTTTATTGTAGCTGAAAAAGACGGGGTCGGTGAATCCAAGCCCAAGCCCAAGAGGATGATGGAGCGACTACTCTACGCAGTAAAAGATTCACAAATTATAAAAGTTTCCGCGCCGGCGTCTTGGCTGGATGCGCAGCAGCCCGGGGACGGCGATTGTTCCCGCGGGAAAGAGCCTTGCGGCCTTCAAGATGACGCAGCGTCGTATCGACACGCGCCCGGCACTCATCGTGTAACGCTCGAAGTTCGTCGTCACTAAGATCTTCAATCGCCGCGAACTTGTTCTCAGCGCCCTTCATCGCAAGCACAAGCTCGGAGAGCTTGAGTTGGATCGCCAAGGTATCCCGGTTCTGGGTGTTTTGGATCAGAAATACCATCAGAAAGGTGACGATGGTGGTGCCGGTATTAATAACCAGTTGCCAAGTGTCGCTATAGTTGAAGAGAGGGCCGGTCGCGACCCAAACGATCACCACCGCGACCGCCAAAAGGAATGTCCAAGGGTTGCCTGTCCATACGGACGTAGCGTGAGCGAACTGAGCGAATTGCTGAGTGAGGCCCGGCGAGGCCTGCTGTTCCTGGGTTCCGGCGGGGTTTTTGTTCTTCATAATTGATAATTGCCGAATGCCATTAGCACTC
This sequence comes from Pseudolabrys sp., assembly GCA_035315965.1. Classification (GTDB taxonomy): domain Bacteria; phylum Pseudomonadota; class Alphaproteobacteria; order Rhizobiales; family Xanthobacteraceae; genus Pseudolabrys. Next base: position 13,619 of record DATFXJ010000085.1, on the reverse strand, counting down.
ATTGTGCGCCAACGCACGTATGGGTTCCCGTGTTCCATTGGCATACGGGGCGTAAAATCAGTAGAGGACCCTTATTTCAGCTTTGGCAGCGATTGTTTGATGCGTCCGATTGTGGCCCATGGATCGGTGCGCAGGCGCGAAAGACGCTGCATTAGGTTTTGCACCGTGTATTGATTGGCACCTTTCAGCCCGCTCAATTCGGACCAGTCGATCGGCACAGATACGGGAGCCCCAGGGCGTGCGCGGGTGGAGTAGGGAGCGATCGCCGTTGCCTCGCGGCTATTGCGCAGATAGTCGACGAAGATACGCTTGCTGCGCTTGGCCTTCGTGGCGGTCGCCACGTACCGGTCTGGCTCATCGGCCTCCATTGCCTCCGCGACGGTTTTGGTGAAGACCTTGACTTGTTCCCACGGTGCCGGCGTTATCGGCAACACGACGTGCAGACCTTTGCCCCCTGAGGTCTTCAGGAAACTTTTAAGCTTGATACCATCGAGCCTTTCGCGAACGTCGCGAGCGGCTGCAACCACGTCATTCCAGCTGGTACCGGGACCCGGATCGAGATCGAAGACCAGACGGTCAGCGTACTCACGGCGATCAATGGTAGTCCCGCGGGTGTGAATTTCGAGCACACCACCTTGGACCAATGCGATCACGCCATCGATATCGTCGACGGAAATAATCTCGTCGCCTTTTTCCGGGACCAGACGAAGATATTCGGTCGGGATGCCAGCGCGCGCGTGTTTCTGAAAAAAACATTGCCCTGACGCTCCTTCTGGGCAGCGCACGAGAGCAATCGGCCGACCGATCAGATGCGGTCGCATCCATTTCCATATCTGCACATAAAAATTTGCAAGATCGTACTTGGTGACGCCGATGTCTTCCCAATAAATTCGGTTGGGATGCGTGAGGGGCACGCCAGCGACCCGCACGTCGTTTTTCTTAATTGGTGCGCTACGTTTTACGCTTACCACATGGCTTGTAGCGGCCATAGCTTTCTCGCGCACCACGTCCTTCGCGGCCTTGTCCTCTCTTACGCCTTGGAATGACGCCTGGCGGATGCGGTTGCCGTGGGTCCAGCCGTGGAAATCGACCTCCACCACCACTTTCGGCTCCACCCAAATAGGTTTTCGCGTGCCTCGCTCTTCGGTCGGAATCGTTTCGAATGGCGTCGCAGTAGTCTCGATGGCCTTTAGCTTGCGAAAAAGCGAACGTGCGGTCTCATGGGTGAAGCCGGTGCCGGTGCGCCCGGCATAATTCAGGTTCCCGCCGTCATAAAATCCGAGCACCAGCGCGCCGACGGCGCGCGCGTCCGCCGTCGAAGGTACCACGCCCGCTACGACGAATTCTTGCCGGGCCGAGCATTTCGTCTTGATCCAGTTATGGCCACGACCAGAATCATACGGGGAATCGGCAAGTTTCGACACGATGCCTTCTAATCCCATCTTGCAAGCATGCCGGAACAGGGTCGTTCCCGGTTCGCTCAGCGACTCGCTCAGGCGCAACACGCCATGTACCGGTTGTCGCTTGAGCAAGGGTGCCAGCGCGTTCTTTCGTGCCACGAGGCGTAGTTGCCTCAGATTGGTGCCGTCGAGGTGCAGCAAATCGAAAACATAAAAGACTATTCGGTCGTGACGGCCGGCCTTGAGGTCCTGTTGCAGGAGCGAAAAGCTCGAAATGCCATCGCTGCCTTCCGCTACCACTTCGCCGTCGATAAGCGCGCTCTTAGCAGGCAACTTCGCAACTGCGCTTGCGATGGTGAGAAATTTTTTCGTCCAGTCGAGGCCGTTGCGAGTGAGCAGTTTCACTTTACCGTGATCGAGGCGGGCCTGAATGCGATAGCCGTCAAACTTGATCTCATGGATCCAATTGTCACTATCGGGTGCTTTGTCGCTGAGCGTGGCGAGGCAGGGCGACACAAATGTTGGCAGAGATTCTCTTGGCCGCTCAAAAGAGTCATCGCTCTCAATCGCGGTTGCCTTTTTGTGGATAGGCCGGATCGCAGCTATGCGCACCTGCTCGTGCGAAGCGATTTTTGTATTGCGGAGAGACCGCTTCGTTGCCTTGCTCCTCGTTCTGTTGCTTCGCCACTCTTTTTTCGGGCCGCTCGCTATGTCCTGCATAGTGCGGCCAGTGACGACTGAGAGAGGCTTATCCTCGAGGATGTCCTTCTCGCTGACGGAACGTTCAGCCTCGTCGTGTTGTTTGATCAGGAGCCAGTTGTCGTGCTTCTCACCAGGACGCCGGCGCATCCGCACCAGATGCCAGCCGCCGCTGAGTTTCTTGCCGTCGAGCGTGAACGCCAAATGGCCCTTGGCGAGGCCCTTATACGGATCGTTTTCCGGCTGCCAGCGTCCGCGATCCCAGATCAGCACTGTGCCGCCGCCGTATTCGCCCTGCGGGATCGTGCCTTCGAACTTGTTGTACTCGATCGGGTGGTCCTCAACTTGTATCGCGAGCCGCTTCTCGCCGGGCACCAGGCTCGGCCCGCGGGTCACTGCCCAGCTCTTCATCACACCGTCCAACTCGAGCCTCAGATCGTAATGCAACCGCGTTGCCGCGTGTTTCTGGATAACGAAGGCGTTGCCGCGTCTGCGCACCACCTTGCCCCTCGGCTCGGCGGTGACGCCGAAATGGCGCTTGGCGTGGTAGCCTTTCAGTCCGGATTTTTTGCGGTTGCGCATGAACCTGACCGTCGCACCTCTCGCGGCTGCGCGCTAGCCCGGGCCCGCCTACCGGACATGAAACCAATGATGCGGTACTTGCCAATCACTGAACCGGTTCCGCGGGTGCTGCTCGCGGTTTTGCTTGGCTTCGGATCGCCGACGTCCCCATCGAAGCGGCCAAGATCGTAAATTTCGTGACGATTGTCCTGTTCGCAGTGTCGGTGATCGCCGGGTTAGTTGCGCGGCGGGCGCCCGACCCTCCCGTACGCGTCCGTTGGCGTAAGCGTGCGGGGTGTACAAAAAGCCCCGTGCGAGGATACTCGCACGGAGCTTTTTCCTTCTTATGAGACCGGGTTACTACTCTCCACCGCTTGCAAGGACGGCGCGCGTCGTTTCGTCTGGCCCAAAATCTTCCGCGCTGTTGACATGCAGTAATTCGGCTAGTCGCGTGCGCGCCCGGTTGACGCGAGATTTAATGGTGCCAACTGCACATCCGCAGATCCCGGCCGCTTCCTCGTATGAAAAGCCGGAAGCGCCCACCAAGATAAGCGCCTCGCGCTGATCGGAAGGCAGCCGCGCAAGCGCTTCACGGAATTCTCTAAACTCCACGTGACCATATTGATCAGGCTGTGACTTCAGCGACTCAGCATGATGGCCTTCGCTATCCTCGATCTCGCGCCGGCGCTTGCGATATTCCGAACGAAAATGATTTCGCAGGATAGTGAAAAGCCAGGCAGACATGTTGGTACCCGGCTGGAAGGAATCGATATTCGCGAGCGCTCGCAGCAGCGTTTCCTGCACTAAGTCATCGGCGCGGTCCACGTTTCCACACAAGGAAATCGCGAAGGCGCGGAGACTTGGCACCGCACCGAGGACGGCTTTGCGAACCGACTCGTCCATCGGCATTATTGCGAGTCCTTTTTTCCGCCGGCATCAAGGCGATTGATCAGGTCGCTAAACCGGTCTGGAACGCCCTGGTTCACGACTTCGTCGTACATGGCGCGCAGCTGCTGGCCCAGACGGGCTTGTACATCTCGGCCCAGTTTGGCCGGTTTATTGACCCTTTTGTTGCGTGTCGCCGTCGCTTCCATCGGATTTTGCTGTCCCACGGGCTTTCGTTCGTTCATTGTTTTACACCCCAAGTTCCGAGGCCCGGGCGGGCGCCGGTTCCCCCTGGTTCTGTGCAAAACCGTTGACCTAGCAGATGGTTCCTCTTGAAACGGAACTTTTTTGCGGCATTGACGTTGCCGCGCTACACGCTAATCGGATAGGGGGCGCGGACCCAGCCACCTGCGGTGCGCATTTATTCGGGAGGGATTCTTGTCGACATCACAAGCAGTTGCTCAGCACTTGCCTTATCTTCGCCGCTACGCTCGGGCTCTCTCGGGCAGCCAGGGCTCCGGCGACGCCTATGTGGCCGCGACCCTCGAGGCCTTGGTCCAAGACCCGAAGGTGTTGGATACGGGACTTTCCACGCGCATAGCCCTTTATAGGCTTTTCACGAAGATTTGGAATTCAGTGTCGCTCAACGGCAAATCGTCCGGGGGCACCCTAAGCCAGCCCGTCGAGCGGCATCTCGCCCAAATCCCTCCAAAACCGCGCCAGGCCTTTTTGCTGGTGGCACTCGAAGGATTGTCCGAGGACGATGCCGCCAAGGTATTGGATATCGACGCCCCGACTTTACGTGAACTTGTAGAGGAGTCCGGTCGCGAGCTCGCAGCCGAGATCGCAACCGATGTGCTGATCATCGAAGATGAAACGTTCATAGCGCTCGATTTGGAGGGATTGGTAGAGAGTCTTGGCCATCGTGTGCTGGGTGTCGCGCGTACGCACGCGGAAGCCGTGGCGCTTGCAAAGGCCAAACGGCCCGGGATCATTCTCGCCGACATTCAGCTCGCGGATGGCAGTTCCGGTCTTGATGCCGTGAACGAAATGTTGCGCTCATTCGAGGTGCCGGTGATTTTCATCACTGCGTACCCGGAACGTTTCCTTACTGGCGAGCGACCAGAACCGGCCTTCCTTATTGCCAAACCGTTCCAACCTTCGACCGTCTCGGCCGTGCTAAGTCAGGCCTTGTTTTTTGAGCGGAATGCCAGAAGGCGCGAGCGGCGCGCAAGCTAACGTCCGGCTGGCCGTTCGGGCCTAGGCTTAGCGACTGTGAAAAGCAACTCAGGGTGGCACGCTGGGCGGCCATGTGGGTCTGACATCACGGATGTTTGCTAAGGCATTGCGACAGAATTGCACTGCCCGGCGCTAAATTTTATTGCGGTCGTTAGATCAATATCCTGCAACTTACCAGCAAAGCGACACATAACGTGACCGCCTTCGTTGACAGAATATCCGATGAAGTATTCATAGGGCGGGTCGCTTTTGGCCAAACCCAGCGTGTGCGATCGATCGTGTTATTCGTTGGAAGATAGTTATTATGGTGCGCAACATGTCAGGGGCGCAAGAAACCGAACTGGCAAAGCTCAAAAACGAATATCGCCAGCTTCAGGACCAGATCAGTGCGCAGGCATGGGAGTTAAACCTGTTGAGGGCGCGCTTTGCGAGGTATGAAACAGCGCTCCGCGGCTCGCAGGTGACTGTCTATACCCAAGATCGCGACCTTCGCTACACCTCGATCAGCAATCCAATGCTGGGTCGTTCAATCGAGGACATTCTTGGGCGCACTGACGCGGAAATTCTGGCGTCGGACGGCGGTGCCGCCATGACTGCCATGAAGCGCGAAGTGCTTGCCAGCGGTGAGGCTAAACGAGCGGAAGTGCCGGTTGAAGATACACCTGGTATACGCTGGCACGATTTGCACATCGAGCCTCTGCGTAACGAGGCAGGGGACGTCGTTGGTCTGACTTGCGCATCAGTCGATGTGACCGAACGCAAGGAAGGCGAAGCTCATCTGCGATTGCTGCTGCGGGAGCTGACACATCGCTCGAAGAACCTGCTCGCAATAATCCAGGCCATGGCGCGGCAGACGGCACGCCATGCCGGTTCTATAGAGACCTTCCTGACTCAGTTTAGCGCGCGACTGCAGGCCCTCGCTGCGTCGCATGACCTCCTTGTCCGCGAGAGCTGGTATGGGGCATCACTCGACGAGCTTATTCGCTCTCAACTTGGCGGTTATCTCGATGGGTCCGCGAGTCAGGTGTCTGTCGAAGGACCGGCTATAGCGATCAAGCCGGAAGCTGCTCAAAATCTGGGCTTGGCGCTCCATGAGCTTGCGATCAATGCCGGGAAATGGGGCGCCTTGTCCGTGCCGGGCGGACGCGTGTCCATTACATGGAGCCGAATCGAAAGCGCTGACGGGAACACGGTCGAGCTAGATTGGCGGGAGCGATTTGGCCCAAAGGTGAAGCTCAGGCGCAGGAAAGGATTCGGCAGTATGGTCATCGAGCGCAATCTCGCCCGCGCTCTCGATGCAGAGGTCAATATGGATTTTGATCCGAGCGGGTTACATTGTCATATCGTGATCCCGGCAAGCCAAATTCTTGCCCTGCGCTGAGGGCATTCCGGAACATAATTCATCGTCCGCCGTTTCCAGTCTCATCCATGAAACACGTCGTGGATACAACAGGCGTGTGGTTACTGGAGTGCGTCGATGCGCGGATTGATGCCCTATATTTTGGCAGGCATCGTGGCGGTGGTCGCGATGGATATCGTTGCACCTCCAGTGGGACTTGGGCTGGCCGTACTCGCGCAACCCGCAACCGATATGAACAAGCAGATCGTTGATCGCACCCACAAAGGGGACAAATTGCACGTGCCGAACGTGCGGCAAACACCTCCCGGCGCCCCTCCAATGCCGATTGGATGCGAGTCGGCATTTAGTTCACTATCTGCGGGCGCACGGGCGAATTTTCCCGGTCGCTGTCTTGCGCAGCGAATAATTTCAAATCTTGCGCAGGGATAGAAAGCTTCCCCGCGCCAATGGAACTTGTCGTTCGGCAGCACGTTTACTGGTTATCATTCACTGCAAAGGGAGTTAAAAATGCGCAGGCCATTGATTGGTCTTGCCGCCCTGGCGATTGCCGTGGCGATGGCACTGCCTGTACCGACGGTGGCGCAAGCCGAACGAACGAAGGCCGGAACGCTGACTTGCGATATTTCCGGCGGCATAGGCTTGATCATCACGTCACATAAGGAAGTGACGTGCATGTTTACGCCATCCCAGCCTGGACCACGCGAAGTGTATGTCGGCGGGATCAACAAATTCGGTCTCGACATTGGCGCAACTGCCGGAGGCGAGATGGTGTGGGCCGTTTATGCGCCGACCACTCGCAGATTTGGTGCGCTGGCCGGCAACTACAGCGGCGCAAGCGCTGAGGCGACCGTCGGCGCTGGCCTCGGCGCCAATGTACTGGTCGGGGGCTCGGACCGAACCATAGCCCTGCAACCGCTTTCAGTGCAGGGGCAAGCGGGCCTCAACGTCGCGGCCGGTGTGGCCGAGCTTGTTCTACATCCAGCGCGCTAGCAATCCCCTACAAAAACAAGGCTGCCCTGATGCAACGGGGCGGCCTTTGTTTTGTGCGCAATATCAGCCGAAAGTGAAAGCGTCGTGATAGGCGCCCTGCACTTGGCCGCCCGGAACGGGGCCGCCGCCGGGGACATGCACCATATTGTCGATGACGGCGCAGGTTGCGCCATGTAGGCCGTGGCGCGGGATCGTCATCGGTGTGAGCTGCTCCCAAGTATCCGCCTTCGGATCGTAGGCCTCGTTGGTGCCGAACACCTTCCCGGTTGCCTCGCCGCCAAATACAACAATCCTGCCGTTGATATAGACGCATGATGGACCACTACGCGGAGTTGGCAATGGCGCCCGGAATGTCCAGGCATCGGTCTTCGGATCGTAGACCGCGTTTAGCCCCGTGTTGAAATCGTAAGAGTCCATACGACCAGCGATGGCGTGAATTTTTCCGCCGACGACGGCAACCCCCATGTGATCGCGCTGGCCCACGAAGGGCTGCGTGCCGGTGGAGCCGCGCATGCCGGCGAGGATCGTGTATTTGTCGGTCGAGGGGTCATAAATTTCGTGCCATTCGACCGAGCGTACATCCCGGCCGCCGAGGAGATGAATCCTCCCGTCAAGCACGATTGCAGACATGGCGCCACGCGGTCGGCTAAGACCGGCGATTGGCGCCCACTGATCGATGGCGGTGTCGTAGACAAAGCATTTGGAATGAGGACAGCGATTCTGCTCGATGAAGCCACCAAAAGTGTAAATCTTCGAGCCGATTGAAACGGCAGCAACATGATTGCACGGTAGCGGAAAGGGCGCTTTCAGCGACCAACTGTCGGTCTTTGGATCGAACACCTGATGAAAATTCTGGTCGACTCGATGCTTTGCGTAGCCTGCAATGGAATGAATCCTGCCCTGACATTCGACAACGGCATGCTCGCCGGTCGGGATCGGCATGCGCGGCTGCTCGACCCATTTGCCGGGATTGGCGGCTTTTGGCGCAACACTGCTCATGTACCGCTGCTTCTCGACGGTTTTGGGAATGTCGGTCACCGACTTGTCATTTAAACCGAGAAAGAGCGGAAACGCATGTTCTGCTGCCATGATTAACCTCAACTCACATGGTTCGGAAGGGCGTCCCTCAATAGATCGCGCGTCAGCTCGACGCCCTCGCGTGCGACGTCATATGGAGAGCGAGCCCATTGTTCGGGGTTGGGCGCTTCGTAACTCAGGTAGCCGGTATAGCCCTTCTCTGCCAATAGACCGAAAATCTCGCGCCACTTGACCACGCCCTTGCCAGGCGGGAGCCGGTCAGTGGGCCGGCGTACGCCGGTAACCGGGTTCGCAGACAGGTCACTGTACTGGAAGCAAAAAATCTTTTCGGACGGCAGACTTTCGAAGCCCCGGCCGCCGGCACCGCTGCGTGAGAAGTGATAGGCATCGATCAAATAGCCGCAATTCGGCCTGTTTGCACCTTCGATCAGTTCAGTCAGAACGCCCAGACTATTGAGCACATCGTGCTGCGAATTGAATTCGATCGCGAGCTTCAGTTTATATTCAGCGGCGATATCGCCAGCCTCCCTAAGATATTTGATTGCGTCCTTGATCTGCCCATTCACCTGGCCCGGCGCGCTCATTAATGTGTCGCAACGCAGAGCCACTGCATTCTCGCAGGATTCACGAAATACGCGGAACAACCGCTTGCTCTCATTGCCTTTAGCAAACAGCCAGCCGTATTCGACCCCCAGCACTCCGCAAGGAATACCACTTTTTTTGATGAGGCCGAGTACCTGAGTGGTGCTCATGCCGGCATCGAAGCATCGTTTAAAATCGATTCGGCGCAATTCGACTGCGTCATAGCCCGCTCGCTTTGCAGCATCGAGCGCGATGGCCAATGGGGTCGTGTCGATCGTCCACATATGTAAGGCAAGCCGGCCAAACCTCTTCGCCATTCCTGAAAGCTCCACTATTTTCCTTCGTATTGCAGGATATAGAGGCCCGCATTGGTGTCGGTGAGATACATCACGCCGTTGGCATCGACAAAGACATCGCAAGACTGAACGACTCTTGCGGGATTTGGCCGTTGGTCGACAATTCTTTCCGGCGCTGGTGGCACGAAATAGGCGACTTCCCTTGGTTGAAAACTGTCGCGGATGTCGTAAATGCGCAACCCCGCATTGTGATAGGTCGCAAAAACGAGATCTTCGGTTTGCGTCGAGCCTGGCCGGTTTTCATGCAAATTGTGTGGCCCAAATTTTGCGCCCTTGGCGCAGAAATCTTCCTCCGCGGGGGTGGGCAGGGTCGCGATTGAAACCGGATTTGACGGCTCCCTTACATCGATGAGCCAAATGTAGGCTAGGCCGTTGGCACAATTCGCTGAGGTTGCCTCGTCAGCCAGCACGAGCAGCTTGCGTTTCGGCAGCGGCAATGGCGTATGCGCGCCGCCGCCGAATGGCGGGGAATAATTGCGATGACTAATCAGCTTCGGATTTAGCGGATCGCTCAAATCGTGAATGGTGAAGCCACCGTCACGCCACGCCGCATAACCGACATTTCCCGCACTGATGAGGTGATGCAACGCTGTGCGCTTACCAAATGAAGCCGGCGGCACCTCCCCGCCGGCGCGGTTCATGCCGGGCAACCACCATCGTCCGATTAATTTTGGCCGAGTGGGATCCGATATATCAACGACTGCGAGAACGTGGTCGATGAAACCTTCGAGGTGGGCCGACACGTAGGCATAGCGACCGCCCACCCACCAGACGCGGTGGGCGCCGAACCCGGGCATGTGCAGGAAAGAAATTTCGCGCGGGCTTGCAGGACTTGAAACATCAAAAATCCGCAAGCCAGCTGCGAAAGGCTGCTCGGTTTGTACCGAATCGATCAGCGACTTCGCGTAGTATTCCTGCTGGGTAGCATATTGCTGCATGGCCCAAATGTTCGGCCCGTTAACGGCGAGCAGGATGTCGCTGTGAATTTGCAGATGATGCGATCGTGTATTTTTTGGCGCCGCGACAAACGCAACGATCTTCGGCTTGGTTGGGTCGCGCACGTCGACGACCGAATAACCGTTGCTGAACATGTGACCGATAAACGCGTGTCCCTTTTGCAAGATGACCTGCACGCCGTCGGGCCTGCCACCCTGGTCACTGCGCGACAGAAAGCGGACATTCCTGGCTGACGCTGCACCGCTCATCTAAAAACCGGTTAATTCATTGAAATAAATTTAACATGCCGGGGCCCGGCCGGCATGCTGCCGAGCCGGGCCCCGTAACGTTCAGTTTCCTCAACCCGTCAGCCGGTCGGCGGTGCAACCTGGTCCAGCCCTTTTTGGCGCGCCTCGGGGCCCAGCTGCGTCACCGCAGCAGCGGCGATCACTAGAAGCACAGCGAGGCAGACGAACACCGTAGTCAGGCCCCATCCGTTCTGTACCCACAAGATCGTGGGCAGGATGAAGGCAGTCGCAAGGCGACCGACACCCGCTGCCCAGCCGAAGCCGGACGCCCGCGCATTGGTGGGAAACACCTCGGACGCGAAGATCTGCATCGAATTGCCGGCAACCTGAAGGAAGAAGATCATAATGAAGCCGGCAATTATCAGCTGGGTGGGTGTCCCGGCATTAGCGAACACGATCGCCATCAAACCCGCACAGACGAATGCGCAGACTGATGTGATTTTACGGCCGTATTTATCAAGCGCGTACATCATGAACAGGCTCGCGCACGGCACGGCAAAGTTCATAGCGAGAGTATATTGCAGCGACTTGGTGATGGTGAAACCTTTCGCGTTCATCATGTTCGGCAGCCAAGCGCCGAGCCCGATCGCAACGCCGAAGAAGGCCGTGAAGCAGATCATGCCGGCGATGACGCGCACCGGAAACTTGCTGAACACGACGGCAAATGGATCGCTCTTGGTGTCGCTCGCGGCACTTGTCGATAGCTGTTCCTTTGGGCTGGCAATGCCGAGCCGCCCGAGCACACCCAGAGCCTCTTTGCCTCTGCCGTGGGTCGCAAGATAGCGCGGCGACTCCGGGAGCGTGAAACGGAATATCCAGACGATTAGGGCCCCGATGCCAATCAACAGCCAGACGCCCCGCCACACATGGTCAGGTGAACTCACCATGCTGCCGAAGAGAAGCACTAACGCGGTTCCAATCGGCCATACGCAAGCGCCGCCGATAAAATGAACGATGGCGAGGATCCGGCCCCGGATGCGCCTGGGCGAATATTCACCTGCATAGGCGAATGCGAGTGGCTGCTCAGCGCCGAGTCCGAGACCAGCGATGAAGCGGCAGATGACCAGCAGCGTTACGTTCGGAGCAAATGCTCCGAGAATTGTGAAAATGCCGAACAGCAGCAGGTTAAACTGATAGATGAACCGACGGCCGAACCGGTCACTAAATTGACCTTGGCCTGCAGTGCCGATGAACATTCCAAAGATGGTAGCGCTGCCGACGGCCGCAGCCTCGGCTCCCGTCGCAAATTGGGATTGAAGGATAAATGGAACGAGCGAGCCGAACACAGTAAAATCGATAACATCGAAAAAATATCCCGCGGCTATGAGCGCGATAACTCTTCGATGAAGTGGCGAGATCTTCGCCTCGTCCAATGCGTTGCCGACGAATGCCTCTATGGTTTGAGCCACGGTGTTTTCCTCCCTATCCCCTTTTTAGTTGATCACGCAGCAGCCACTATTAGGATGAGCCACAAAGTGAATATTGGCCAGCCCATTATCATGCTATTGCGGACGATCATCCGCGCAAGGAAGTTTTGCAATTTCGGCGGGTGAAATTCTAATTAGATAGCTGCCCTTTCTGGATACATATCGAACTATGTATCGTGCCCCAGATTCAGACTTCAGACAGATTTTGGTATATCCGACACATGCCTTAGCTGCTCAAGCAGCGCATGTGAATGCCGGGACAAGGTAAAAAACCGGCTGGTCTGCAGCTACTGTCACCCACCAGGTACGAGCTGGGTCATTACCCTCAAGACGGCCAACGCGCTCGGCCTTACTGTGAGCCCACGCCGACAAGGCGATTGAATAGAGACGCTGTGAGTCGCACTTATGGCCCAAAGCAGACATTCGACTATCGCTGACCGATGTCCGTTTTCGAGGTAAGAACGGACATCACGATTGCCCCGGACCGTTAGTGTCAGATTGGCTCCTTAAAACGCGCAAACGCGCAGGTACGGTTAGGAGGGCTTTGATGAAGCTGTACGTCACACTTACGTCGCCATACGCGCGGCTGGCACGTATCGTCGTTATAGAGAAGGCGCTCGAAAACCGTGTCGAGATCATCGAGGCGAAAACACGCACTCCCAACAGTCCTTACTATCGGATCAATCCTTCTGGCCGAGTACCCTATCTCGTCGACAATGCCGGCGTTGGCATGGAGGACAGCCAGCTCATCTGTGCCTACCTCGACAGCCTCGACGGCAAACCTCGGTTTCACGACTCGCTACGTGAACCCGATTGGGCATACCTTCGGGTCGAATTTGCGGCCCGCAGTATGTGCGACGGGATCTCAGTATGGACGCGCGAAATGAGCCGGCCTGAGAGAGAGCGTTCCCCCACCGTCCTCGCGCATGAGGCAGCCCGCAGCGAGCGCATGGCGGATCTTTTTGAGCACCTGGTAGTCACTCCGCTCCTGCAGGGGGCACCACGCATGGCACATTTGATTCTCGCAGTAGCTCTTGAGAGGGCGCGCAACGACGGTCTCGGTGATCTTTCAACCGGCCGTCCGCAACTCGCCAGCTGGATGAGTGTCATCTCCGAACGCCCGTCAATGCAGAGAACAGCACCATAAAGCAACGCGGACGCGGATGTGCGCTTTTGGCCCAAAGCGGACATGCGTTCGTAACCACTTGATGCATGCTTTCGGGGGGAAAGCAGACATTGTGCGGACATGCCGTCATGTCCGCTAATGACCCAAAGCGGGCTTCAATCGCTGCTTACGAGTATGTCTCCCTTTTGGTCTGTTCGTTTGACAGACTATGATTCCCCGATTCACCGCAGACCCTCGGGGGAAAATAATGGGGCGGCGCGAGTTTATTGGTTTACTTGGCGGAGCGACAGCAACGTGGCCGCTTGCAGCGCGCGCAGCAGCCAACGGTGTCTATAATCGGATCAGCGCTTTGTCGAAGCTTCGATTTTTGAACACACGGCTAAATTTAACCGCGGCCTGGATGAAATGGGCTTCGTGGACGTCCAAAACCTTGCAATCGAATATTGCTTGTCCGATGGACGATACGAACAACTTCCTGCAATGGAGGCCAAGGCGGTGACCACAACGATCCTAATTGTATTCGTCGTTAGCTTCGACACGATAGCCGCCGAGCTGGTCCGACAGCGTCAGCCTCGCCGACGAGGTGATTGAATACCGATCATTTTTGCTGCGCTGCATAAGTCCACCTCAAACTGGCTAAGGCATTGCGAATAGCACGCAGTATCGTCAACCGATTGTTAACCATCTCGGTGGCGTACTTGTGCGACTCGTC
>DATFXJ010000084.1:0-3750 GCA_035315965.1 Pseudolabrys sp. | reverse complement strand
CCATCAGCTATTTAAAAGGGTGTTGGTTTGGAGTCCGGAGTTCAGATGAATGGCTCCCGCCAATCGCGTGCATCGTTTCAAGAGGACAAACACAATGCGCAAGATCACTGCAATTGCTGTCGCGCTTGGCTTTCTCACCTCGGTGAGCCTGCCGGCGTACGCGACTCCGGCGGTCAGCGGCATCGTCAAGAGCGATGAGCTGTCCGCCAAGAAGAAAAAGAAAAAGATGGAAAAGAAGACTGCTGTCGGCACCGAACTCGGCACGACCGACCTCTCGGCCAAGAAGAAGGCCAAGAAGAGCAAGACGAAGAAGAGCGACCTCGGCACGACCGACCTCTCGGCCAAGAAAAAGGCCAAGAAGAGCAAGACGAAGAAGGCCGCCGAGATTCTCTATCGCATCGCAGCTTAAATCAGATTTCGAACGGGACATCTGCGCTTGCAGCGAAAGGGCCGGACCAAAAGTCCGGCCTTTTTGTTTTTCTCAATCGGCAGCTACGCGTGTCGCGTCAGGCGGTCGCCCTCGAACACATGGACGACGCCCTGCGCAATATCGATGAGTGGCGCGGCAGCGGGTTTGGCAATGCCGAGGTACGCTATGAGCCCACGCGCGGTGCCACCATGCGCAACGGCTACGGTATCGCGCGTGAGGTTTACGTACCAGTCACCCATTCGCCTGGCAACGGTTGCGTAACTTTCCCCGCCGGGTGGCACAAAATGCCATTTGTCGTGACTCGCGGGCGGCAATGCGCTGAGGATCGCGGTTATACAGCTGTGCAATCGTGAAGCCTTCCCATTCACCGAAAGAGATTTCGGCAAGCCGCGGTTCCATGCAGTAGCCATCCGGAGGCAAACCGAGTGGCGGACGCATCAGCGCCATGGTTTCGCGGGCGCGTCCAAGCGGGCTCGATACGTAGTCGAAATCGGCGGCATTGCGTCCGCTGCGTGCGAAGAGATCGCGCAAAATATTCCCGCAATGCTCAGCCTGCGTGCGGCCCCGTGCGTTGAGCGGCACATTATGACGGCCCTGTAAACGGCCGACCACGTTCCAATCGGTTTCTCCGTGACGGATGTAATAGATCGTCGGCGGCGGCATCGCCGCTAACTATCCTTCCCCGACTGTGATATCTGGCGCATCGGGATGCTTGATCCCGACGATATGATATCCCGCATCGACGTGATGGACTTCGCCAGTCACGCCGCTCGACATGTCGGAAAGGAAATAAACTCCGGCCTTTCCGACATCTTCTAGCGTGAGATTGCGCCGCAGAGGCGCATTGTACTCGTTCCACTTTAGAATGTAGCGAAAATCGCCAATTCCGGAGGCGGCAAGCGTTTTTAAAGGCCCCGCTGATATCGCATTGACGCGTATCTTTTTCACCCCGAGGTCGGCAGCGAGGTACCTTACCGAGGATTCGAGCGCCGCTTTGGCGAGCCCCATCACATTATAGTGCGGCATCCACTTCTCGGCGCCGTAGTAACTCATCGTGAGCAGCGAGCCACCGTTGGTCATAAGTTTTTCGGCACGTTGGGCAAGCGCGGTGAAGGAATAGCAGCTCACCACCATAGTCCTGATGAAATTGTCTTCGGTAGTGTCGATATAGCGGCCATCAAGTTGATCTTTGTCGGAGAACGCAATGGCGTGCAGCAGAAAATCTAGGGAGCCCCAGGCTGCCCGCACCGCCGCGAATACGGCATCGATCGAGGCGGGCTCTGTAACATCGCAATGGCCAACCACAAGCCCGTCGACCTCTTCGGCCAGTGGCTCCACGCGCTTTTTCAAAGCGTCACCCTGATAGCTGAAGGCAAGGTCGGCGCCTTGATCACGGCATGCGCGGGCAATCCCCCAGGCGATCGAGCGGTTGTTCGCCACACCCATGATTAGCCCGCGTTTGCCACGCATAAGGCCCGAGATTTCCGGCATGTAATTCCTTATCCTGGCCGGTTTAGCGTCAGCCGCCTCCTATGGCACAGGGTGTTTTTGCCATCAAGCAAAGCGCCGCATAGTGCGTTTGGCGTTTGTTATTTCAATTCATTTTTGGGAATATGATTGAGGCGGTGGGGTTTTTCTGACAACCGACGAAGCTGGACCCTGTTCGGCGGACCTTGCGGACAGGCCGGCCGCGAGTTCCTTTGTCGCACGGCTGAAAGTAAAGGAAGGTCGGATTGGCCGCGTTCCATCAGAACGTTGAGGCGACCATACCTGCGTTGCGGCGCTATGCTCGGGCCCTAACACGGGACTCCGATATCGCCGACGACCTGGTACAGGATACGCTGGTGCGGGCGTTACGTTCGGAGCACTTGTTTCATGGTGGTGACGTACGCAGTTGGTTATACACGATCCTGACCAACCTCAATCGAAATCGGCTGCGGTCGCTGGCGCGGCGTCCGGCACTGTCGCCGATCGAGGATAATGACGCTCCGGATCTTGCCGGGCCGGAAGCGGGCGGGCGCGATATCGAACGTGCGCTCGCCACGCTGGTCGAGGACCAACGCAATGCCTTGCTGCTGGTGGTGCTGGAAGGGCTCAGTTATCGCGAAGTTGCCGAGGTGCAAGGTGTGCCGATTGGCACGGTGATGTCGCGTCTGGCGCGTGCGCGCGTACAGATCAAAAACTATCTCGACGACGGGCGCCCCGCGCTCCGCCGCGTTAAATGAAGAGAGAGAAGGTGAACCTATGATCGATCGCAATTCACCCGTAACCGAGGATGAGCTGCACGCCTACATCGATGGCGAGCTATCGGCTGACCGGATGGACGCCGTAACCACCTGGCTGGCAGATCATCCTGAACAGGCCGCGCTGGTCGCGGCCTGGAGAGCTCAAGCTGAGAGTATCCGAGCGCGTTACGGCGCCGCTATCAAAGAGCCGGTGCCGCAGCGACTCAAACTCGACCAGGTGCTCAATCAAGATCGAGCGAACGGTCGGTCCTGGGCGGCAATGGCGGCGGCTGCAGCGATTGTGGCTTTTGTCGTCGGTGGAGCGGCGGGCTGGGTGGCACGCGGCACTTCTGCCGCGGCGCCAGCCGGTTTTGACGTGTTCGCCACCGAGGCGCTCGACGCGTACAGGCTTTACGTTGTCGAGGTGCGCCATCCCGTCGAGGTGCCGGGTAGCGAGCGGACACACATGACGCAATGGTTGTCGAAGCGGTTGGGCGAAGACTTGCGCGTTCCGGACCTGCAATCGATTGGGCTGAAGCTGGTCGGCGGCCGGCTGCTTCCCGGTCCGACCGGCGCAGCAGCATTCTATATGTATGAAAATTCCTCCGGCGAGCGCTTCACGATGTATTGCGCCAAGGCCGATCTTCCGGAAACCGCACTGCGCTATACCGCTGACGAACAGGTCGCAGCATTCTATTGGATCGACGATAACATCGCGTATGTGATAAGCGGCCCCGCCGATCGCGAACAGCTCGAGAAAGTGACCAAGGCGGCCTACGAGCAGGTCGACAAGACCGGCGCGAAGAAGTTGTAGCCCACGATCAGTCACTCCGGGAAACTAGCGAGGCCCGCATTCCGGGTTCGTGTGCGGGCGCGCCCCGACCCAGTTCTTTTCACTCCAAATCTCCACGCGGATCGTAAGGCTTGTTGTCGCGCCACTTCTTCATGAGCTCCTTGAACTCGTCGTCGACGCGTTCGGGCATCAAAATGCGCACAGTTGCGAGCAGGTCGCCCGCGCCGCTTTTGGCCTTGAGGCCCTTGCCCCTGAGGCGGAAAGTGCGTCCCGAATTTGTGCCCGCAGGAATCGCCAGCTCC
>DATFXJ010000083.1:0-4554 GCA_035315965.1 Pseudolabrys sp. | reverse complement strand
CGGCTCACTGTGGGTTTTTGTCAATCCCGTCGGTGGGCCATCGATCGCGGTCCAGCCACCGTCCACCAAGAGCGCCGTGCCAGTGATGTAGCTTGCGGCATCAGAGGCGAGAAACGCGACCGCCGCAGCCACCTCATCCGGCCGCGCCCAACGGTTGAAAACCGTGTGCGAGGCTAAGGCGTTCCAGATTTCTGGTCGCGCTCGGATCGGCGCGACCAATGTCGTCTCGACGATGCTTGGTACTATGGCGTTGACGCGAACGCCGAAAGCACCGACCTCTGACGCAAGGCCGCGCACCATTTGGATGATGCCGGCTTTGGTCGCCCCATAGATCGCAAGGCCCGGCTCGAGCGTGGTCGATCGCACCGAGGAACTCGCGATCAGGCTGCCACTCCTCTGCCGCGACATTATGCGGCCGAAAGCACGTAAGAAGTAAAACGTGCCGCGCAAATTGAGATCGGCGACTCGGTTGTACTCCTCGTCGGTGTAATCCAGCATTAGTTTCCTGACGTGAATGGCTGGAGTGGTTACCGCGACATCGAGCCGTTTATGCGTTCTCTCGATCGCGGCCGCGAGCGCGTTGACGGCATCACCATCGGCGGCATCAAGGACGTGAGCTTCAGCGCGGCCCTGTGTGGAGATCGCGGCAGCAGTTTGCTCAACGCCCTCTTTGTTCTTGTCGGCGCAAATGACAGTGGCCCCCAACGCAGCAAGCGCCTCGGCAGACGCCCTGCCGATGCCGGAGGCGGCGCCAAGAACGAGCGCGGTGCGACCATCGAGCCTGAACAGAGATCGATAATGTTGCAGCCGATCTTCGATTGCCGCCATTGTGGCTTGCTCCGGCGACAGGCGGACTCACCCCTGGCGGCCCTGTTCAGCCATGTCCTGAAATTTAGTCACGTTGTCGGCGCCGGCATAGGCAGCGATTCGCACATTAGCGGGACCCATCAGCGCGCGGAACGGCGTCAATTCAGGCCGCGTCACCTGCATGCCTGCGGCTTCGATCTTGGCGATCTGAGCGGATTCCTGGTCGCCGATCAGCTTGCGCATCAGATCGCCGGCGGCCGTGCTTTCCTCGCGGAAGATCGCTTGCTGGGCGGCATTGAGTTTTTTCCAGGCCACGGCGCTCATGGTATGGATCATGTTGTTGTAGATATGCCGCGTGATCGCGAGATATTTCTGCACCTCGTAGAACTTATTGAAGTAGATAACCGCGATCGGGTTTTCCTGGCCGTCGACGACTCTCTGCGACAGCGCGAGGTAGAGTTCCGGGAAAGCAATGGCCTGCACCGTGGCGCCGAGCGCCTCCATCGAGGCCTGGATTTGCAATTCGGGCGGCGTGCGCAATTTCAGACCCTTCACGTCGTCAGGGCTGTTGATCGGTCGCACGGTATTGGTCACGTTGCGAAAGCCGTATTCCCAATTGCGCAGCAGGATAAAGCCCTGCTGTTCGGCAAGCGGCGCTAGCCAGGTCATGGCCGGACCGTCCAGCACGCGGAATGCATGCTGCGGCCCGTCAAAGATGAAAGGCAGCATGACGGCTGCGAAAGCTTTGTCATATTTGTCCAGTTGTCCTTGCGTTGGCAGTCCCATGTCGATGGTGCCGAGCTTGATCTGCTGCGCCTGCTCGGGCGGGCCGCCAAGTACGTTGTTGGGAAAGATATTGATCTTGACAGCACCGCCGGTGCGCTCTTCAACGCGGCTGGCGAACTGCTTGGCCGCGATGTTCGCAGGATGATCCTCAGCGGCAAAATGCGCAAAGCGCATGGTCAGCGGCGCGGCGTGCAGAGACACGTACGGCGCGACCACGGTGAATGCGGCACCGGCCGCGCCGGCTTTCAAGAATTTTCTGCGGTCCATGACGTTCCTCTTCTTTTTGCCCTAGATGCGAAAGCCAAAATACCGCGGCAGGGCGGTGGCAAACCACGGGACGAAGGCGACGACCGTGAGACCGATCAGCACCACGATCACGTAAGGCAGCATCGCCCGCGAGGCCCGTTCGACGTCACAACGCATGATAGCACAGCAGACATAGAAGCCCACGCCCGCGAGCGGCATGAAGCCGCCAATGCCCATGGCGATGATCAGCACCAGTGCGTAGTGCATTTCGCTCAAGCCGAGCTTCCCGGCAATCGGTATCATCAGCGGCGCGACGACGTTGAGCGACGGGAGCCCTTCGAGCAGCACGCCAACAAGGATGAGGAGTGCGATCGAGCCGACCATAAAGATCGCCGTGCTGTCGCCGAGCCCGTGTAGGAGCGCGACCAGTCGCTGCGGCAGGTAGGCGATGGTCAATGTCCAGGAAAATCCCGAAGCCCCAGCGAAGATGAATAAAAGCACGCCGGTAAGCGCCGCGGTATCGAGCACCGTGCGCATAAAAGCGGCAAAACCCATTTCGCGATAAAGCAGTATAGCGAGCGTGAGACCGTAGATCACCGCGAAGGCCGCGACTTCTGTCGGAGTGGCAACGCCCAGCAGGATGCCGCCGAGCAGCATGGCCGGCATCAACAGCGGCAAGATCGCGGCGAATCCGGCCCGGGCCATCAGCCGCAACGGGGCGCGCGGCAGCCGCGGCGTGCCGGCGCGGTGGGCCCGCAAATGTATCATTACCATGAGGCAGAGCGCGATGACTGCGGCCGGAATGATGCCGCCAACGAACATCGCGCCGACCGACACGCTGGTGATCGAACCGACGATTAGCATGGCGATACTCGGCGGCACCGTTTCGCCCATGATCGCGGAAGCCGCGAGGACGGCCGCACCTTCGGCCGACCCATGACGCTCGCGTAATTCGTCGCGCATGACTGTGCCAACGGCAGCGACGTCAGCGGGTTTGGAGCCGGACAAACCCGAGACGACATACATGCTCGCGACCGTGACTTGCAGCAATCCACCTCGCCAATGGCCGACGATGGCGTGGATGAAACGTACGAGGCGCACGCTAATGCCGCCGCGCTCCATGATCAGGCCGGCCAGAATGAAGAATGGAACCGCGAGTAGAATGAAATTCCCGGTTCCATTCACCATGGTTTGCGGCAGCACCACGAACGAACCGGCATCCGCTACCCAAAGATACGTGGCCGTGGCGAGGAGCAGCACGAATCCTACCGGCACGCCAGCGAAGATCGCGACGAAGAACAACGCGAGCGCCACGCCGATGGCGCCATCGCCACCGAGGTAAGCGTGCCACAGGTTGCGGGTGGCCAGTGCGGCGGCGAGCGTCACTACGAAGGCAACGGCGATACAAAAAGTCATGCGCCTGTCGTGGCGGGACAAATTGTCGATGGCATGCAGGGCGAAGAGCGCCATGCCTATCGGCAGCGGAAGGGCGATCAATGCTGCCGGCAGCTGCAAGATCGGGGTGAGCTCGCTCCAGCTGGACGCGATGAATTCGACTGACGCGATTCCTGTGAGGCCGACGACAAATAATACGAGGATGTCCGACAGAATGAGGCAGGTGCGCTCAATCGGCACGGGCACGAGATTGAGCACGATGCGGACAAAAGCATGATCACGGCGTCGATAGGCCACCGCGCCGCCGATAAATGCCAAGATAGACAAGGATAGCCGCGCCGCCTCGTCCGACCAGAGAAACGAACGGTGGAAATAGGTGCGTGCCAAAACATTGGCAAGCACGAGACCGAGCTCCACCAGCAACGCGGCGACCACGAGGCTCTCGGCGCACAGGTCCATCGCGCGCAGCAACGGATGCCCGGAAACTGCTGGCGCTGCGCCAGCCGGCGCTTGCATTGCGGCTGCTGCGGCTGCTTCAACGTCAGCGACCTGTGATCCAAGCGATTCGAGGGAGGTTTGCATTCGTGCTGGGCGCAAGGCGCGGCGATCAGTTGTCCAATCCTATCGGCCGAATTCCGAGAGAACCAGAGTGTCACGCCGCAGACTCGACGACTATATCAACAAAGCGATCGATGAATTCCGGCAGATCGATCCGGATTATCTCATCGCAACGCATTGCTCCGCGCTCGTGCCACGCTCGGATTTTTCCGCAGGACTTCTCGACGCGTCATTCCGAAAATCGTACCCGGACGTACTGATGTCGCAGCCCAGCGCCAGAACAGGCCTTCGCTATGGCTGCTTCTGCTGTTTCGGCTGTTTAGCAGCGGTCACCTTGGCTTGGGCAATCTTTGTTTTTAGGACCTCTACGAGACGTTCTGCGCCACTTATCGGAATTGCAAGAGGCTCCAGCACACCGGATTGGCTGCGCGGGGTTAGGATCACGGCTTTCCCTTTAGAATCGATCTCAATACTCATGCCAGCTACGATGGTCGCGACCTTCTGGCTTTGACCTCCCGCAATCGCAGACTTGCTCAGGCCGTCGATTATCTTTGCAGCCTCGGACGGGGGAATCTTATACGCCACTCGCGTCCCCTTACTAAGTAAAAGATCGATTCGGTATGCTTTTCCATCCGGCTCAGGATTAGCATCCAGGACCTTTTCAATAGGCGTCGCCTCCACCAGCGCGCCTTGGGTGCCTTGCTGGGCGAAAGCAACTCCGCTCTGACTAATTAACGCAAACAAGGTGACTATCATTATGGG
>DATFXJ010000082.1:0-2892 GCA_035315965.1 Pseudolabrys sp. | reverse complement strand
CGTCGGCGCGGATGCTCAAACGGTTGAGCAATCGGTTGCGACACCGATCGAGCAGCAAATGCAGGGCGTCGATAACATGCTCTACATGATTTCCGTGAACGACAATAGCGGACAGATGCGACTACGGGTCGATTTCGATGTTGACACCAAACCGAATGATGACCAGATTTTGACCCACTTACGCTATTTGCAGGCGGAGTCCTATTTGCCTCAGGATGTGCGCAACTATGGCGTGACGAACCGGAAATCACCGACCAGTCCACTAGCATTGTTTTCACTCTATTCGCCCAAGGGAACGTATGATGCAACGTTTCTCGCCAACTACGCTTACATCAACATCTACGACCCTATGAGCCGTGTGCCTGGAATCGGACAGGTGCTGATCTTCGGTGCCGGACAATACGCCATGCGCTTCTGGGTGCGGCCCGACACGCTGGCCAGCATGGGGATAACCGTCAACGACATTATCACGGCGCTGACCAATCAAAATAAGGTCAACCCGGCCGGCCAGATCGGCGGCGAGCCTGTGCCTCGCGGACAGCAGTTCACCTATACAGTTCGCGCGCAGGGCCGCCTCTTGACTGCGGAAGAATTTGGCGAGGTGGTCGTGCGCGCCAATCCGGACGGTTCGGTTGTCCGGATGAAGGATGTCGCTCGCGTGGAGTTAGGGGCACAGAGTTACAGCCAGATCGGACGCCTGAACGGACAGCCCTCGGCGATTATCGCCGTGTATCAACTTCCCGGCACTAATGCGCTTGACACAATGAAAAGCGCCAAGGCGTTGATGGACGATTTGAAAACCAGATTTCCCGAAGACCTCGATTACACCGTCTCGCTCGATACGACCCTTGCAGTATCGCAAGGCATCAAAGAGATCGTCACTACTCTCGTCGAGGCGCTGATTCTGGTGGTCCTCGTCGTATTCATCTTCCTGCAGAACTGGCGGTCCACTCTGATTCCTCTGCTGGCAGTGCCGGTTTCGCTGGTGGGCACGTTCGCGGTTTTCCCTTTTCTTGGTTTCTCGATCAATACTCTGTCGCTTTTTGGTCTCGTTCTGGCCATTGGTCTGGTCGTGGATGACGCGATCGTCGTGGTCGAGGCTGTCGAACAGCATATCGAGAAGGGGCTTTCGCCGCGCGACGCGACGCTCAAGGCTATGGAGGAAGTCGCGGGTCCGATCGTGGCAATCGCATTGGTCCTTGCGGCGGTGTTTTTGCCCCCTGCATTCGTCGGCGGGATAAGAGGACGACTCAATATTCAGTTCGCCGTGACAATTGCGATCTCGACACTGTTCTCGGCCTTTAACGCGCTAACGCTTTCGCCCGCGCTTTCGGCGATGCTTCTCAAGCCGGGTAAGGAATCAAGCGGCCTCCTCGGCCGTTTCTTCAATTCGTTCAACTCGGGATTCGGCAAGGTCATGCATTTCTACCTGGTCGGCAGCGATGTTCTGCTCCATAAAGTTGCCGTCTCGCTCTTGCTGCTAGTTGTCATCGCAGTTTCGGCCGGTTTCGTTGGCTCGCGCCTGCCGACTGGTTTTATCCCAGAGGAAGATCAAGGCTACTTCTACATGAACGTGCAACTGCCGACAGCGTCCTCACTACAGCGGACGAGCGATGTCGCCAAAAAAATCGAAGCAATTTTAAGTGAGACTCCGGGTGTTCAGACTTACAACACGGTAGTTGGCTTCAGCCTCTTGAGCCTTGCGAATATCAGTTACAATGCATTTTTTTTCGTCACCCTCAAACCATGGGACGAGCGCGGCTCAGGATTGACTGCAGCTGCGATCATCCAGAAGTTGAACCAGCGGCTTGCCGGGCTTCCTGATGCGCAGGCCTTTGCTTTTCCACCTCCGGCAATCCCCGGCATCGGCACCGCCGGCGGCGTAACGTTTATGCTCGAAGACCGCTCCGGCCAGGGAGTCGATTTTCTCGCGCAGAACATGGACCGGTTCCTTCAGGCTGCACGCCAGCGGCCTGAATTTGTCGCGCTGACTACAACATTTATCCCAAGCGCGCCCCAGGTTTATGCGGACGTCGATCGCGACAAAGTGTTGAACGAGGGTATTGACATCAATTTGGTTTATCAGACGCTGCAAACTTTCATGGGTGGCTTCTTCGTCAATTACTTCAACCGCTTCGGCCGGGTGTGGCAGGTCTACGTGCAAGCCGAGGGAGATTTTCGTACGAATGCCGATAACGTCGGCCTTTTCCGTGTGCGCAACAGCGACGGTGATACCGTGCCGCTCTCGACGCTGGTCAACATGAAAACGACATCAGGTCCGGAATTTACCAATCGCTTCAACGGCTACAGGGCGGCGCAAATCAACGGCATAATCGCGCCGGGTTACAGCTCGGGACAGGCCAGGCACGCTCTCGAAGAGGTGTTCGCGCAAACCATGCCGCGGGAAATGGGCTACGACTACCAGGGGATGTCGTTCCAGGAGCAGGTCGCGGAGAAAAGCGTTTCCGCGACGGCGATCTTCGGTTTTTCGCTGCTGTTCGTGTTTCTGATTCTTGCCGCGCTCTACGAGAGCTGGTCGCTGCCGTTCTCAATTCTCTTGACCGTTCCGATCGCAGTGCTCGGCGCCTTCAGCGGTCTATGGATGCGCCATTTTCCTCTCGATGTGTACGGGCAGATCGGTCTGATCGTGCTCATCGGCCTTGCGGCCAAGAACGCCATCCTGATCGTCGAATTCGCCAAGGACGAGTTCGAGAAGGGACGAAGCCTCATCGAGGCGGCCTTGGAAGGCATGAGAATACGCCGCCGGCCGCTGTTCATGACGTCGCTTGCATTTATCCTGGGCTGCGTGCCGTTGTGGATCGCCACGGGCGCAGGGGCAGTCGGACGTCAAACTTTGGGAACAGTGGTCATCATGGGAATGGCGTTCGACAC
>DATFXJ010000081.1:0-11001 GCA_035315965.1 Pseudolabrys sp. | reverse complement strand
AAAGGAGGCGAAAGAACATCTGCATCTTGGATAGACCGCCTTTTAGGCTTGTTTTTCTTCGCCGTTCGCTTGCGCTTGATCTTAGTCTTTTTTGCCTTTCGCCTTTTGGCTGCCTTTCGCCTTTTGGCCATGTAAGTGCCCCCTTGATTTCATTCAGATAAAACCTTTGGTAACTAGAGTACAGGCAACAGACAAGCCACTTTTCAAAACGTACCATCAATCGCGCGCGTTGCCGCTGGTGCCTTCGGATTTTGACCCTAGTCTACGGTCCGACACTAAAAAGAGAGCCGCAGCGTCCTCGGGGGCCGCGCGGCTCTCCTTCGTCGGGCTTCCATCCGGCAAACAGCCTTGGTGAGGTACACACCGGAGGGTCGCTGACTACGAAAAGCTACCGCTTCAAAAGATTTTGGTCGGTGCGATACCAAACATAGGAACAATAAAATTCGACTTTTTAGAAAATAGCGCGAGTGGCTGTGGGTGCCTTTGAATTTTTGACTTTTATCTAGGTTTTCGAGGGACCTGATCGGTACGACGCATCCAGTTTCTTAGAAGCGATCCCCTCCAGTCCAAGCTTGCAAACGGCTTTGAGCATTTCTTTGCCGTCACCCTCGGTATGCTCGACATCTTCAATGCCGCGCCGTGTCCGCTTCAGGATTTTCCGCAGCGCTGCCTTTCGTTCGGAAAACGGTTTTCTCCGCAAGTGTTCACCATCGAGCGTCAGCAAGTCGAAAGCGAGGTGCGGCGCTTTATTTACGCAGTAGCAACGTGCCGAAAAATTCCGTCGCAGCGCGATAATGGTTCCTTGCACGAGCAGAGCTTAAACGAACTCGAGCGTGGTGGCCAATGATTGTTGCTCCCAGAGTTTACCCAGGTACGCTTCACGCACTTTTGGATCTTTCGATACTGTGTCGGCTGATCCCGACAACGCCGCTCGCCCACGGTCGATGACAAGTGTGCCGAAGTTAGGTGATTCCTTTCCCCGATCAATACGGATAGGGTTTTCGGTAAACAGATCGGTTGCGATGAGAATCCCGTCGCGGATCGTGCGCGCCGCTTAGTCTGTCTGCCCTGCTTTTCCGATTTGGCGGTAATAGCGAATCGCCCCTGGATGAAGCGGCAGAAACGAGTTGCGATCGATGTTGGCGGGAACAGTGGCCGCCGCCGCCGCATGCGCTTCCATCATTTCCTCCAGGTTCTCGAAAACTGTTCTGACCACGTTGTAAACGAGGTCATCCGGTAAGTCCGCGTGTGCCACGACGAAATTGTAGAGGCCGAGCGTCCGGTAATGCCGCAACAGCGACGGGTAGGTCCCCGCGGGAATAAGCGAAGGAGTCAATTCCGGCATTGCCAGGCGCAATGTAGCGATCTGTTCCGAGCCGAACGCGATGTACCGGACCTTGTCCTTCGCCTCGAGTTCAACGAACGAAGGAAACGGCACACCGGCACCAACCGCGAGCACGTCAACTGTGCGCTGGTGTACCTGCGCTGCAAGCTCGGCCCACTCACCGAAAACGAGGGTCACGGGAATTTTCAGTGAATTGAAAAACTGCGGAAAATAGGCTGCCGAGGTACCACCGCGCGGACCGACACCAACCCGCTTACCAGCAATTTCGGCGATCGATCGGATCCCGGATTCCTGCAGCACGAGGAATTGAAATGGCGTATCATACATTGGAAAGATGGCTCGCATAGAACGAGCCGGCGTTTTGCCGGCCCACATGCCAGTACCATTCCATGCCTGGAGCGCTATTCCAGTTGTGACGAAGCCGAGCTTGGCCTCACCCGCCTCGAGCAGTTCTATGTTCTGTACGGGCCCTTCAGTGGCCAGCCTCACAACCGGAAGATCGAGGGTCCGGGTCAGAATCTTCGCCAACCCCTCGCCATAGACGTAGTAAGTGCCGCCAGGCGATGCCGTCCCGATGAGGAGCTGATCTGGCCAGTTGGGCTCGCTGGGGCGTGACGATGCCGGCCACAAGAGGGCCGCCGCAATAAAGAATGCAAGCCGAAGCCAATGGGTCTTCATGGGTCGCCTCCGATTTGCGCGCCTCAGACCGGTAGTACCTTTTCGGGTGCGTTGGCCTCCAAATCCGTCTCGCGATCAAGGTGCTCACGCATTCGCTGTTCGTCGAGCGAATATTCCCATTTCGACACGACGATGGTGGCCACCCCATTTCCAATGAGATTGGTGAGCGCGCGTGCCTCTGACATGAAGCGGTCAATTCCCAGGATGAGGGCGATGCTCGCGACTGGGATTGAGCCGATGGAAGAAAGCGTCGCCGCGAGCACGATAAAGCCGCTGCCGGTAACACCTGCTGCCCCTTTCGATGTCAGAAGCAGTACCCCAATGATGCCCAGCTGTTGCCACAGCGTGAGCTCCGTGTTGGTTGCCTGCGCCAGAAAGATCGCCGCCATCGTAAGGTAGATGCACGTCCCATCCAGGTTGAACGAATAGCCGGTGGGAATGACCAATCCGACGACCGACTCTTTGCATCCCAGATTTTCGAGCTTGTTGATCATACGCGGCAAAACCGACTCGGAAGAAGAAGTGCCTAGTACGATCAAAAGCTCTTCTTTGATGTATTTGATGAACTTCCAGATGCTGAAACCTGCCAACCGTGCAATACCACCGAGTACGACGAAGATGAAGATGAGGCAGGTCAAGTAGAAAGCTGCCATCAGCTTGCCAAGCAAGAGCAGCGTGCCGACGCCGTACTTGCCGATGGTAAACGCCATCGCGCCGAAGGCTCCGATCGGCGCCACCTTCATGACGATTCCGACGACATTAAATAGCGTATGCGAGATGATATCGATGAAGTTGAGGACCGGCTTGCCGCGCTCACCCATCATGGACAGCGCAAATGCGAACAGGACTGCGAAAAATAGAACCTGCAGAATTTCGCCTTCGGCGAAGGCGCCGACTACCGTGTTGGGTATGATGTGCATGAGAAAGTCGGCGGTGCTCTGCTGGCCTGCTTTGGTCGTATAAGCCTGGATTGACTTGGTATCGATAGTCTTGGGATCGGCATTCGTGCCAGCGCCAGGTTGCAGTACATTAACAACCACGAGCCCAACGATGAGGGCCAGCGACGTGACAACCTCGAAATAGATCAGTGCCTTGAGGCCGACGCGTCCGACTTTCTTCAAATCCTCCATGCTCGCAATGCCATGCACGACCGTGCAGAAAATGATCGGAGCAATCAGCATTTTGATCAGCTTAATGAAACCGTCACCGAGCGGTTTCATCTGTTCTCCCAGCTGCGGATAGAAGTAACCCAGCAAGACACCGAAAACGATCGCGGTCAGCACCTGGGCATAGAGATGCGTATAGAACGGCTTGCGTGGTGCAGCCGCCGTCGTCGCTGTGCTCGCCTGCATGTCGCCCTCCCTATGGCTCTGATACAATTGCTCTGTTTCAGTCGGCGGAATCGGTGACGACCGCAACACGCATTGCTCTCCTCCCGATTTTGCTTTGATCGGACTCGCCGGAGGTGAGCAGGGCAGTAGTGAGCTGCTGCATCATCGTTTGGCTCGCTTCCGCAAAGCTTGTGACATATTCCAGTGGCGGCGCAGTGTTCATGGTGACTTCCTCACTGTGATCACGCCCGTTTCTTTGCCGGCGGCAAATCCGTGCACACACCTTCGAACACTTCAGCCGCCATGCCGATCGATTCGCACAACGTCGGATGCGGATGAATGGTCTTGCCGATGTCCACCGGATCGCATCCCATCTCGACGGCAAGACAAACTTCGCCGATCAGGTCACCGGCATTGGTGCCAACAATGCCACCGCCGAGAACGCGGTGGTTATCTTTGTCGAACAGAAGCTTG
Organism: Pseudolabrys sp.; assembly: GCA_035315965.1. GTDB lineage: Bacteria > Pseudomonadota > Alphaproteobacteria > Rhizobiales > Xanthobacteraceae > Pseudolabrys. Next base: position 7,173 of record DATFXJ010000081.1, on the reverse strand, counting down.
GTGAAACCCTCGTCGCGACCATTCGCGATGGCCCGGCCCGACGCCGCCCATGGGAACACCGCCTTGCCGTATGTTAGCCCTTGCGCCTTGCATTGCTCTTCGGTGAGTCCTGCCCAAGCGACTTCGGGGTCGGTGTAAGCGACCGACGGAATTTGGCGCGCGAAGAATGTGCTGTTCTTGCCAGCCGCCGTTTCGGCAGCCACGTGCGCCTCATGCACAGCCTTGTGCGCAAGCATCGGCTGGCCGACGATATCGCCGATCGCGAAGACATGCGGCATATTCGTCCGCATCTGCTTATCGACGGCGATGAAGCCGCGGTCACTAACCGCGACGCCCGCTTTTTCGGCCTCGATCGCCTTGCCGTTCGGGCTTCGGCCAACCGCGACCAGTACCATGTCATAGACTTGCGGCTGCGCCGGCGCGTTCGCGCCTTCAAAACTGACGGAGATGCCGGCTGCCGTCGCTTCCGCCGACACGGTTTTGGTCCTCAGCATGACCTTACGGAAACGATCGGAATTCTTTTTCTCCCAGACCTTGACTAAATCGCGGTCGGCACCAGTCATGAGCCCGTCGAGCATTTCGACCACATCGATCTGCGTGCCAAGCGTCGAATATACCGTCGCCATTTCGAGCCCAATGATGCCGCCGCCGATTACCAGCATGGATTTCGGCAGGTGCGGCAGCGCGAGCGCGCCTGTGGAGTCAACGACGCGCGGATCGTCGGGCACGAACGGCAGCTTGATCGATTGCGAACCGGCCGCAATGATCGCTTTGTCAAACTTCACGATCTTTCGTTCCCCGCCATTACGCGGCGTCACATCGAGATGATGCGGGTCGAGGAATTTACCGAAGCCCTGAATAACGGTGACTTTGCGCGCCTTGGCCATGCCGGCGAGACCGCCGGTCAGCTTGCCCACGACTTTGTCCTTATGGGCGCGCAATTTATCCATGTCGATCCGCGGCGCGGCGAACGCGATTCCGTGCACCGCCATCGCTTTGACCTCTTCCATGATCGCTGTGGTATGGAGAAGCGCCTTGGAAGGGATACAGCCAACGTTGAGACAGACGCCGCCGAGAGTTGGGTAGCGTTCCACCAAAACCGTCATCATGCCGAGATCGGCGGAACGAAATGCTGCCGAGTAGCCGCCGGGCCCCGCGCCGAGAACCAGCATTTCGCATTCGACGTCGGAGCCGCCGGCATGAGTTGCCGCGACCGGGACCGGAGTGCCAGGCGCTGCAACTCCACGACCTCCCAATGGCGCGACGGGCGCCGCGCCGCCGACTCCCGTTCGCAAGGTCAGGATTAGGCTGCCAGCGCTAACTTTGTCGCCGATTTTGGCCTTCATTTCCTTGACGGTGCCGCCTGCCGGCGAAGGCAATTCCATCGATGCCTTGTCGGATTCAAGCGTGACCAGTGGCTGTTCCGGCCGGACCGTGTCGCCGTTCTTCACCGCCACTTCGATGATCGGCACGTCGTTGAAATCGCCGATATCGGGAACGCGCACCTCGATCACTTCGTAGACGCCGGCCGGCGCGCCATAGTCCGCGACCGGCGCGCCTTCGCCCGACGCGGCACCCTCACCTTTCACGCTCTGCTTGGGCGCAACACCGGCTGGCGCTGCTTCCGCTTCCGCAACCAGAATGAGCGATCCTTGCGAAACCTTGTCGCCAACTTTGATCATCAATTTTTTGACCACGCCGTCGAGCGGAGACGGCACGTCCATCGAGGCCTTGTCGGACTCGAGCGTAATCAGGGCCTGCTCGGTCGTGACTCGATCGCCCGGCCGCACCAGAACGTCGATCACCGAAACGTTCTTAAAATCGCCGATGTCAGGGACTTTGACGTCGATGAGATTTGCCATCGCTGATTTCCCTATACGAGGGCGCGGCGCATGTCGGTGAGTAGGCCACCAAAATAGGCGTTGAAGCGCGCCGCGGCGGCGCCGTCGATGACGCGGTGGTCCCACGACAGTGACAGCGGCTGGTAGAGTCGCGGCACGAACTGCTTGCCGTCCCATGCCGGTCGCTCGTACGAACGGCAGGCGCCCATGATCGCGACTTCGGGCGCATTGATAATCGGCGTGAAATAAGTGCCGCCGATGCCCCCGAGACTGGAAATTGTGAAGCTGCCACCTTGCATTTGGTCGGCCTTGAGCTTGCCATCACGCGCTAGCTTCGCCAGGTCGCCCATTTCCTTGGCGATTTCGATCACACCCTTCTTGTCGGCGTCGCGGATAACGGGCACGACAAGCCCCTGGGGCGTGTCGGCAGCAAAGCCTATGTGGTAATATTTCTTCAGAATCAGATTGTCGCCCTCAAGCGAGGCGTTGAACTCCGGAAATTTCTTCAGCGCTGCAACCGACGCCTTGATCATGAAGGCCAGCATGCTGACGCGCACGCCGGATTTCTCATTTTCCTTGTTGAGCTGCTTGCGAAACTCCTCGAGTTCGGTGATGTCGCATTCGTCATGATTGGTGACGTGCGGGATCATCACCCAGTTACGATGTAGGGTCGGCCCGGAAATTTTCTTGATGCGCGACAGTGGTTTCGATTCGATCGGACCGAATTTAGCGAAATCGACCTTGGGCCACGGCAAGAGCCCAAGGCCTGCGCCGGGCGCCGATGGCCCCGGCGCAGCGGTAGCTGCCGCAGGGGTTAAGCTGAAATTGTGGACATCCTCAGGAAGGATCCGGCCGCGCCTACCACTGCCCTTGACCTGGCGCAGATCGATGCCGCGTTCACGCGCAAGCTTTCGCACCGACGGACCGGCATAAGGGATATCGACAGCGGGCTCGGGAACGGCTGCGGCCGGAGCTGGCAAAGGCGCAGCCGCCAGCCCTGGTGCGGCCGGCGCAAGTGGAGGCGCAGCAGCGGCGGCCAGACTCTTCGCCGGTGTCGGCCGCGCAGCTTCCGTTGTCAACGTAAGAATAACTGAGCCTTCGCTGACGCGGTCGCCGATCTTGACTTTCAGCTCGGCGACAACCCCGCCGAGCGGCGAAGGCACGTCCATCGAGGCCTTGTCGGATTCCAGCGTGATCAGGGGCTGTTCTGGCTTGACGGTATCGCCCGGTTTGACCGAGACCTCGATTACTGGCACGTCCTTGAAGTCGCCGATATCGGGCACTCGCACCTCGGCGACGCCGCTTGGCGCGCTCGTCGGAGCCGGAGGAGGCGTTACAGCCGGCTTCACCAGCTCGGCAGTAGAGCCGGCGCCGTCGAGCTCCAGCGAGAGGATCGGCATGCCCTGGCTGACCCGGTCCCCTACCTTCACCGCGAGCGCCTTCACAATACCTGCCGACGGCGAAGGCACTTCCATCGAGGCTTTATCGGACTCCAACGTTATGAGTGGTGCTTCGGCTTTCACGCGGTCGCCGACCTGCACCGCAACTTCAATGATCGGGACGTCCTTGAAATCCCCAATATCCGGAACAGCAACTTCCCTTATCTCACCCATACCCGGCGTCTCCAACTCCGCACGCTTCCTGTGACCCGCGCTGCAGCGGGGGAGTACCGCTCCTCTGAAGTCAGCATTTCCAAGGCGGCGGACGCTCCGCATCGATGCCGTATTTCATGATCGCTTCTTCCACTCTCTGAAGCGGTAGCCCGTTATCGTCGGCAAGCGCTTTGAGCGCTGCAACGGCGACGTAGTGCCGGTCGACTTCGAAGAATTTTCGAAGCGCTTTGCGATAATCACTGCGGCCGAAGCCGTCTGTGCCGAGGCAAACAAAGCGTCCCGGCACATAGGGGCGGATCTGCTCCGCGAACGCCCGCATGTAGTCGGTCGAGGCGATAACAGGACCTTTGCGTCCGGCTAGGCATTGCGCGACATAACTCTTGCGTGGCGTTCGCGATGGGTGCAACAGATTCCAGCGCTCTGTCGCCATGCCGTCACGGCGCAGTTCGCTGAAACTCGGACAACTCCAGATATCAGCGGCGACGCCAAAATCCTGCTCGAGCAGGTCTGCCGCGGCGATTACCTCGCGCAAGATGGTGCCCGAGCCAAGGAGTTGCACCTTTCGGTCGGCATTCTTGGCCGCTCCCTCGCGCAACAAATACATGCCGCGGCGTATGCCGTCTTCGGCGCCGCTGGGCATCGCTGGATGCGGGTAATTCTCGTTCATCAATGTGATGTAGTAATAGACGTCCTCCTGATCCTTCATCATCCGGCGCAGTCCGTCCTGAATGATCACCGCAACCTCGTAGGCGAAGGTTGGGTCGTAAGACACGCAGTTTGGAATTGTCGCTGCAAGCAGATGGCTGTGGCCATCCTCATGTTGTAGGCCTTCGCCGTTAAGCGTGGTGCGGCCGGCCGTGCCGCCCAACAAGAATCCACGCCCCCGCATGTCGCCTGCGGCCCAGGCAAGATCGCCGACCCGCTGTAAACCAAACATTGAGTAATAGATGTAAAACGGGATCATCGGAACGTTGCTGGTACTGTACGAGGTCGCCGCCGCTATCCATGACGACATAGCGCCCGCCTCATTAATGCCCTCTTGGAGCATTTGGCCGGAGCGGTCCTCACGGTAATACATGAGCTGGTCCGCATCCTGCGGCTTGTAGAGTTGACCGATCTGCGAAAAGATTCCGAACTGCCTGAACATTCCTTCCATGCCGAAGGTGCGGGATTCGTCCGGAACGATCGGCACCACGAACTTGCCGATATTTTTGTCGCGCAACAGCGTATTGAGTATGCGAACGAAGGCCATCGTGGTTGATATCTCGCGCTCTCCGCTGCTGGCGAGCTGAGCACCGAGGGCCGAAAGCTCGGGCACTTCGAGCGACGCGGACTTGGTGCGCCGTTGTGGCAGCGGTCCGCCTAGCGGGCGGCGCGTCTCCTCAAGGTACTTTTTTTCCTTGTCGTCCAGCTTAAGAAACGGGACTTCTTCGATCTTGGCGTCCGAAATGGGTATCGAGAATCGATCACGGAATTTACGAAGCGCTTCCAATCCCATTTTCTTCTGCTGATGGGTGATCATCTGGCCTTCGCCGGCTTCACCCATGCCGTAGCCTTTGACCGTCTTGGCAAGAATGACGGTTGGTTGACCAGTATGTTTCACGGCGGCGGCGTAGGCCGCGTACACCTTGTCAGGATCGTGACCACCTCGCCTCAGTGCCCAGATCTCGTCGTCGCTCATGTTTTTTACGAGCTCTGCGGTCTCAGGATATTTGTTGAAGAATTGCTGGCGCACGTAGGCGCCGTTCTTTGACTTGAAATCCTGATATTCGCCGTCGACGCACTCCTCCATTCGCTTGCGCAATCGGCCGGTGGAATCCTTGGCCAGGAGTTGATCCCAGCCAGATCCCCACAGCACTTTGATCACGTTCCAGCCAGCGCCATGGAACAGACCTTCGAGTTCCTGCACGATCTTACCGTTGCCGCGGACAGGACCGTCCAGCCGCTGCAAATTGCAGTTGATGACGAAGATAAGATTATCGAGTTGCTCGCGGCCGGCGAGCGAGATAGCACCAAGTGATTCAGGCTCGTCGGTCTCGCCGTCGCCGAGAAATGCCCAGACCTTACGCGCCTTGGTGTTGGCGATTCCCCGGCCGTGCAGATATTTGAGGAACCGCGCCTGATAAATCGCCATGAGCGGGCCGAGGCCCATCGATACGGTCGGGAATTGCCAAAAATCAGGCATCAACCATGGATGCGGATAGGATGACAGGCCCTTGCCGCCCGTCTCCTGACGAAAGTTCAACAATTGCTCCTCGGTGAGCCGACCTTCTACGAAAGCGCGGGCATAAATGCCCGGGGCCGAGTGACCTTGGACGTAGATCAAGTCGCCACCATGCTTGTCTGTCGGCGCGTGCCAGAAATGGCCAAAGCCAATGTCGTAGAGCGTTGCCGCCGATTGAAAGCTCGCAATATGGCCGCCCAGCTCCGAAGAGTGCTTGTTAGCACGCAGAATAATCGCGACGGCGTTCCAGCGAATGATTGAACGAATCCGGTGCTCGATATCGCGATCCCATTTCGCGTACTCTCCGCGCTCCGGAGAAATCGTATTGACGTAGGGTGTCGTCAGCGCAAATGGGGCACCTAATCCCGCGCGGTGAGCTTCGTTAGTCAATTGATCGAGCAGGTAGGAGGCGCGCGCCGCACCATCGTGTTGCAAAACGGCCTGCAGAGAATCGAGCCATTCCCGCGTTTCAAGAGGATCGACATCATTTGCTTGTGTCATGGCCCCTCCCATAATTTTATTTCTTCACATGGCATCGGCGCGTTATGCGCGCTCCACCCTCAACGCTTTGCCCCCACCGCCGCCTATGCACAGCGTCGCCAAGCCGCGTTTGGCATCCCGCTTCCTCATTTCATGCAACAGCGTCACGAGAATGCGAGCACCGGAAGCACCGATCGGGTGTCCGATCGCGATCGCGCTGCCGTTGAAGTTGACGATACCCGTGTTCCAGCCCATATCCCGGTTCACGGCAATGGCTTGCGCGGCAAATGCTTCGTTGGCTTGAACGAGGTCGAGGTCGGTTATCTTCCATCCGGCTTTCTCCAGCACTTTGCGTGAAGCCGGAATTGGATTGGTCCCCATGTTCAATCGAACTCGCATCAAACGCACAATTGAGGCAACCACCGGGGCAATTCTAATCGTTTGGAGCGCGGCTTATCTTAGAGCAGCGATAAGTCGCTGTCGTCGGTCACGCATTCTGATGTCTGCTTCTGGCCCTTAGCGGACATTCCCGGCCATGCGGAACTCATGTCCGCTTTCGGGGGTAAAGCGGAAGTCACGCGCGACGTTAGACATTCTCCTCCTCATTGTGGCGATGTGGTTTTTTCCTGGCAATACACTTTTGCCTTGATCAAGTTCCTCGCGAGGATGAAACTTGTTTGTTAGGGCTTTCCTGCCATGCGGGAGGACATCCATGATAACCATCAACAATTCAAGTGCGCCGCAGACGAAGCTTTTATGGATCGCGGTTGCTCTTCTAGGTGCCGCCGCATTTGCGATCGTGGCGCTCAATCGAGGTGAAGCGGTCAACGCCGCATGGCTAGTCGTCGCCGCGGTTTGCATCTATTTCATCGCCTATCGGTTTTATGGACTGTTCGTCGCCAACCGGGCGCTCGGGGTCGATGCTGCGCGACAGACGCCTGCCTCTCGTCATAATGACGGTCTCGATTACGTCCCGACCAATCGGTACGTGCTTTTCGGCCACCATTTCGCGGCG
>DATFXJ010000080.1:0-6321 GCA_035315965.1 Pseudolabrys sp. | reverse complement strand
TACGACGCCGAGCGGTTCGGTTTTGCGCCCCGCGCGTCGCCGCGCCAGTCAGACGTCATGATCGTCGCCGGCACCCTGACCAACAAGATGGCGCCAGCTTTGCGCAAGGTCTACGACCAGATGCCGGAGCCACGCTACGTGATCTCGATGGGGTCATGCGCGAATGGTGGCGGCTATTATCACTATTCGTATTCAGTCGTACGCGGGTGCGATCGCATCGTGCCGGTTGACATTTACGTTCCGGGCTGCCCACCAACCGCGGAAGCGCTTCTTTATGGCGTAATGCTTTTGCAGAAAAAGATTCGCCGCACCGGCACGATCGAGCGCTGAGCGGAGCCGCATATGGACGACATGCTTGACAGGCTTGGGCAAACGATCAAAAACGCCCTCGGTGCTTCCATCACCGGCTATACGATTGCGCGCGGCGAATTGACTGTAAGTACCAAGGTCGCCGACCTTATCATGGTTGCGACGTTTCTGCGCGACGATCCGGCGTGCCAGTTCATCAACATTATCGATGTCACTGCTGTGGATTGGCCCTCGCGCGAGCAACGCTTTGATGTCGTCTATCATTTCCTGTCGCCGCGCCTGAACCAACGTGTGCGGCTAAAAATCGCGACTGACGAAGTAACATCAGTGCCGTCGCTGATCGATGTTTTTCGCGGCGCCGATTGGTTCGAGCGCGAGACCTACGATCTCTACGGAGTGCTTTTTATCGGTCATCCTGACATGCGCCGGATCCTGACCGATTACGGCTTCGAGGGCCATCCGCTGCGCAAGGACTTCCCGCTGACCGGGTTCGTCGAGGTGCGCTGGGACGATGAGCAGAAGCGCGTCGTCTACGACAAGGTGACCCTCGCGCAGGAATTCCGCACCTTTGATTTTCTGTCGCCATGGGAAGGAGCGGAATACGTATTACCGGGCGATGAAAAGGCGAAGACTGAAGAGAAGGGGTCGTGACCATGAAGCCGACTCTGAAGCCCGGTCTCAAGCATTCGTTCTCCTACAAGGTGCCGGAAAACAAGACGGTGCCTTACACCTATCCGGAATCGCCAATAATCGCGGCAATGCCCAAAGTGTTCGCGACCGGCTTCATGATCGTATTGATGGAGTGGACCTGTACGCAATTAATGGCGCCGCATCTCGACGCCGGAGAGGGCAGCCTCGGCACCAGCGTGGACGTTTCGCACCTTGCCGCAACCCCGCCAGGCTTGACCGTCAAAGTCGACGTAGAAGTCGTCGACGTAAAAGGCCGTAAGGTCGTGTTTAAGGTCAGCGCCCATGATGGCATCGACCTGATAGGCGAAGGACGCCACGAGCGCGTCGTGGTGGCGTGGGATCGCTTCAACTCAAAAGTTGCCGAAAAGGTGAAAGTGGCGAATAGCGAACTAGTGAGTAGCGAATAGAGCTTCATGGCCGAAACTTCATTGCGCAATTTCACCATCAATTTCGGCCCACAGCATCCCGCTGCGCACGGCGTGTTGCGGCTGGTGCTCGAGCTCGATGGCGAAGTGGTGCAACGGGTGGATCCGCACATCGGATTGCTCCACCGCGGTACCGAGAAGCTGATCGAGTATAAGACCTATTTGCAGGCAGTGCCCTATTTCGATCGGCTCGACTATGTCGCTCCGATGAACCAGGAGCATGCTTTCTGCCTGGCGGTCGAAAAACTTCTCGGCATCCACGTGCCGAAGCGCGCGCAATTGATCCGCGTACTTTATTCGGAGATCGGGCGCCTGTTATCTCATCTGCTTAACGTCACCACACAGGCGTTGGATGTCGGCGCACTCACGCCGCCGCTGTGGGGCTTCGAAGAACGCGAAAAGCTGATGGTGTTCTACGAGCGCGCGTCCGGCTCGCGCATGCATGCCGCCTATTTTCGGCCTGGCGGCGTTCATCAGGACCTGGCGCCGAAGCTGATCGACGACATCTATGCGTTCTGCGATCCGTTCCTGAAGGTGGTCGACGATCTGGACGCGCTTCTCAGCGGCAATCGCATCTTCAAGCAACGAAACGTGGATATTGGCATCGTCAAGCTTTCCGATGCCTGGAATTGGGGCTTTTCCGGTGTGATGGTGCGAGGCTCGGGTGCCGCCTGGGATTTGCGCAAAGCGCAGCCTTACGAATGCTACTCCGAACTCGATTTCGATATTCCCATCGGAAAGAACGGTGACTGCTTTGATCGATATCTTATACGCATGGAAGAGATGCGCCAATCGACGAAACTTATGAAGCAATGTTGCGAAAACCTGCGCTCGCGCGCCGGACAAGGACGGGTGATGGTGGACGACAACAAGATCGTTCCGCCCAAGCGTGAGGAGATGAAGCGCTCGATGGAAGCACTTATCCATCACTTCAAGCTCTACACTGAGGGTTATCACGTCCCAGCCGGCGAGGTTTATGCCGCCATTGAAGCGCCCAAGGGCGAGTTCGGCGTCTACCTCGTCGCTGACGGCACCAACAAGCCATACAAATGCAAAATCCGCGCGCCTAGTTTTGCGCATCTGCAGGCGATGGATTTTCTGTGCCGCGGCCACATGCTGGCCGATGTTTCCGCTATTCTCGGATCCATCGATATCGTATTTGGTGAGGTGGACCGATGAGCGTGCGCCGTCTCGCGTCGCCCGAAATTCAGCCGAAGAATTTTTCCTTCAGCAAAGACAATCTTGCCTGGGCGGAGAAGGAGATTACCAAATATCCGGAAGGCCGCCAGCATTCGGCGATCATCCCGCTGCTGTGGCGCGCGCAGGAACAGGCCGGTGGCTGGTTGCCTGAAGCGGCGATCCGCCATGTCGCCGACTTCCTCGGCATGGCACATATCCGCGCGCTCGAAGTGGCGACGTTTTACACAATGTTCAATCTCTGGCCGGTCGGAGAATTTCATGTGCAGCTCTGCGGTACAACACCGTGCCGACTGCGCGGGGCCGATGATCTGGAGAAAGTCTGCCGCAAGCGTATCGGCAATCAGGGAGATGTCACCATAGACGGCAAGTTGTCTTGGGTCGAAGTCGAATGTCTGGGCGCCTGCGTCAACGCGCCCATGGTGCAAATTAATTACGATTACTATGAAGACCTGACTGCTGAGAGCTTCGGAAAAATTCTGGACAACCTCGCAGCAGGAAAGAAGGTAAAGCCAGGTCCGCAGATTGACCGGCAACTGTCCGCGCCGGTCGGCGGACCGATCACGCTGACAGAAAAGGCGTGACCCATGCTTGCTGACAAGGATCGCATCTTCCAAAATCTTTACGGCCAGCACGACTGGGGCCTCAAAGGAGCACGCGCCCGCGGCGCCTGGGATGGCACCGCGGCAATATTGGCGAAAGGCCGCGACGCGATCATCGAAGAGGTGAAGACTTCAGGTCTGCGCGGACGCGGCGGCGCCGGATTCCCGACCGGCCTGAAATGGTCATTCATGCCGAAGAAATCGGACGGCCGGCCTCATTACCTTGTCGTCAATGCCGATGAATCAGAGCCCGGCACCTGCAAGGACCGCGAGGTCATGCGACACGATCCGCATTTGCTGGTCGAGGGCTGCCTGATCGGCGGTTTCGCGATGGGTGCGAACGTCGGCTACATCTATATACGCGGAGAATTCGTCCGCGAGCGCGAGCGCCTGCAGGCGGCGATCGATGAGGCCTATGACGCCAAGCTAATCGGCAAGAACAACGCGCACGGCTGGGATTTCGACCTCTACGTGCACCATGGTGCTGGCGCCTACATCTGCGGTGAAGAGACGGCGCTGCTCGAAAGCTTGGAAGGCAAGAAAGGCCAGCCTCGTTTGAAACCGCCGTTCCCAGCCAACGCAGGGCTCTACGGATGTCCAACAACCGTCAACAATGTGGAGTCGATCGCTGTTGTGCCCGACATCCTGAGGCGTGGCGCGTTATGGTTTGCCAGCATCGGGCGGCCGAACAACACCGGGACCAAGCTGTTCTGCATTTCCGGTCACGTTGAGAAGCCGTGCAACGTCGAGGAGGCCATGGGTATTCCGTTGCGTGCCCTTCTGGAAACGCATGCCGGCGGCGTGCGCGGCGGCTGGGACAATCTGCTCGCCGTAATTCCGGGCGGCTCGTCGATGCCGCTGGTGCCGGCAGGCAAGGACTGGGCGGATACCCTGATTATGGATTTCGACGGTTGCCGCGATAAGAAATCGGCGCTCGGCACTGCCGCCGTGATTGTGATGGACAAGTCGACCGACATTGTGCGCGCCATGGCGCGCATTTCATATTTCTACAAGCATGAAAGTTGCGGGCAGTGCACGCCTTGCCGTGAAGGCATGGGGTGGATGTGGCGGGTGCTTACCCGCATGGCGGAAGGCCGCGCGCAGAAGCGCGAAATCGACATGCTGATGCAGGTGACCCAGCAGATCGAAGGTCACACGATCTGTGCCTTTGGCGACGGTGCAGCCTGGCCGGTGCAAGGCTTGCTGCGGCACTTCCGGTCTGAGATCGAACAACGCATCGATGAATATTCCCGCAACACGGAAACACATGGTGCGGTGCGCGAGGCGGCGGAGTGAGCACCATGCGGCACCCCGGCAATCATCATCCTCGAGCAACTCAACTTAATTTGGCGACGACATCAGCGCAGCTTTGGAAAACGACACGCTGCGCGCCGAACGAGTCGGCGGCATGATAAATAGCGCTCGCCATCTCGCCCAGTTCAACATCGCGCGGATAAGCTATCCTTTCGTATTTTCTGATTACCTAGTGAGTTCAATATACTTACTGCCATAGTATGTCGCATGTTGCACCAACTATTTGCAAGCAATTTCAATGGGTGTCAGGCGGTAACATTATCTCCACGCGACATAATTGCGACATACGCAGGAATTTAGTCCGATTGGTCGCGACACTGTGGCTTAGGCTTCGGTTGTTTTGCTCCACCGCGCCTTGAAATCTGCCATCGCTTTAGATCGAGAGCCTAGCGGAACTAAAGCGGCGCAAGAGCGCTGCGTAACGGCATGCTGGAAATCTGCATAAGTCCTGAAAACGGTTGACCTAGCTCCAGGACGAGGAAAATCGCGGCAGCAGCGGATAGTGCAAAGACAAACAGGGCGCCCATCACGATTAACTTAGGTTCCGCGAACAAGCTGAAGTTTGCGAAGATAATACTGACCCAAAAAATCAAAACTATCAAAAACGGCATCGGAATCGGATTGTCGCCCTGCGTGAACAGAAGCAAACGCGTGTGTGCTATGTTACTAGTGACCTCCGTTGCGCGATTTTTAAGGGAACGTTGTTCATCAGTCTGCGGCGACAGTTGATGGAGCTTTACAATGAATCCTTCGCCTGCTGCCGTTGCTTCGAAGGGCGCATTCCTCGCAGAGACAGAACTACGTTCGTGCCAAATTCGATCAGCAACAGCATCGACTGCGCCCCGCAACAAATTGCGAACTGGGGCTGCTTCCGGTCCGTACTGAGACAGGAGTTGATCGAGCAAAATGACATCGGCAGTCAGCTGCTTAACCTGGGTAACCTGTGTATCAAACGAGGTCTTCGCCGTAGCAATCAAGAGCCCAAGCACGAGTGCGGCTATTGTTCCGATAAGACCCGCGCCGAGCCTCACCACGTCCTTTGCATCGGAGCCCAGGTAGTGGTCGCGCAGCTTATTACGCAACAACATACCGACCACTGTGCCGGCTAAAATGCACGCGAACGCGATTAGCGATAAAGCTATTGAACCCATAGGACCGGCCTACTGATGTAGCTTCGTCACGGCGGGATCATCCATTCACTCTCTGGAGCCACCGCGCCTTAAAATCCGCCATCGCCTGTTCGCGTGTTGCAGGATGGGAGCAGAAAATCAAGTGACACGTTCGTGGAACGCGCTGATAGAAACGCCGGAATAGGCGGCGTATTGTGTCTCTAGCCCATGGTTGGACCCGGACCTCCATTGCACTCGGCATTGTGATGGTCGGAGCAGCGTGGCTGGCGACGAAGATCGTTTCGTCGCTGCCGACTCTGTGGCGCACTTTTCGTGCCTTGCTCGCCCAGAAACGCGTATATTATGAGTGGAACGGATATGGAACCGCCCCAGGGCAAGCGCAGGGCGTTTTGACGAATCCAGAGCCTTCCTATTGAGTCATCTTGGACCCAATTTTGGACCCAATCTCCGAAATACTGGACGCGGGTCGGTGCGAACGTTCCCTGTGCCGAAAGGCACGTATCAGGCGTCCGCTATTTATTGACCCTTAGCGGACATTCCGTTCGGAATGTCGAATGTCCGCTTTTGGGGGTAAGCGGACGTGCCGATTGCAAGCCCAAATGTCCGCTTTTGACCGATACTGTTGAAAAAGTCGTCAGCGATCCGCCCAAACGC
>DATFXJ010000079.1:0-4486 GCA_035315965.1 Pseudolabrys sp. | reverse complement strand
GTCATACGCAAATTTTTGCTGGAGATTTCGATGACGGTCATGTTGGCCTCGTGACCGGTTGACGCGGCCAGACTGGGCCGCCGGCAGGACGAGGTCGCACCAACGCGCACGCCGCGTTGAGATCGAAATGTCGGACCGCGTGCTGACCACACAAATCGGTGCCTTAAGCACCGAGCCGCATCCGTGTCGTCGGACCGCGAGCCCGTCACAATTTGATCGATGCCAGGAACCTGCGCCGCCGAAGGAGGACTGGTCTGCAGCAAATGCCCATGCATAAGGGCTAGGCTGCCGACGGCATCAGCCGGCCTGTAAGCGCGGGGTCACCTGGTCGTCGAGCGAAAATCCCTCGCTGAATCAAGCGTTCCATGATTCGAATGGCGCTTCAAGGGTTATAATGCCATAATAATAGCGTTATAATAGTGAGGTGTAAGCCCATGGCGCGACCCGAAAATCGCTCGGAAGCGCGAGCACTAAGCCTGACGCTGCCAATCGAAACATTTAACTATCTGGTTCTTCTTGCGACGCTCGGTAAGCTTGGCCGCACCGAAAACGAAGTGGCGACGCATATCCTCGTGCGCGAGGCCTATGCCATGTATGAGCGCGGCTTCCATGAAGAGCGTGTTCCGGCTGCCGATTTGGAGTGAGGCGCACATCCGGAATACTTGTAACGTCAATGCTATGATCACCGCGTCAGTGAGGCACGGGCAACGGCGGAACGGGATGATCCGCTGCGGAGCGCGGCGCGGACGATAGCTGAGCCGGCGTTTCGGGGGGCGCGCGGGACTGAGTCGGAGCCGCTCGAGATTGAGTCGGAGGTGGCATCCTCTGCCTGACGCTCTGGTCGGGCGCTGGCAGTTTGGCGATTTTTTGGGCCAGCTGTTCTTGCTTGGCAGCAAGCTGCTCGATCTGTTGTTGCGCGGCGGTAAGCTGTTCTTGCTTGGCGGCCAGCTGCTCTACGTCGCGCCTCATGACGGTGAGATCTTGCGTAATTTTCTCAAGTTGCTTCACCAGATCAGGAGATGTTGCGGGCGCTGCTGCAGTCTGGGTGACAGGTGCTGTTTGCGGAGGTGCCGCATCTGATGCGGATGCCTGACCGGAAGAGGCGGAGCCCGATTGCTCGGTTGCGACATTGGCGTCGTTGGACGATTTCATACTCCAGACCCGGTGAGATTGCCAGGCGGCCGCGACACCGACACCGATCAGCGCCGCTATGAAAAAGTTAGTCAGGGTGAAGACCTTTCGTCTGTCGACCGGTGGCCAAGTGCTCGCGAAATCGCTTTCGAAACTGATGCCAGAGCGAGGAGGCACGTGGATTGTCGGCTCTACGGCCGGCAACCCGCTAGATGGCTTAGGTTCATCCGGCAACGCGCCGGACAATTTAGGTTCTTCGCGACTATTCCCGACGCGCTGATCGGATGCAGGGCGTCCCCTGGCGGCCATTTCCTGCGCCAGCGCATCGAGCTGACTGATCAGCTCAACCTTTGTCGCGGACTGTGTTACAGTCGGAGTGGCCGGCGCTGGTTGTGCCGACGCATCTTGTACCGACATCTGCAGGGAAGGGGCGGGACACGTTTCCTCGGCCGTAACGTCAATTTCCTCGGGCAATATCGCGGTTGAGACGCTGCCATTCGGATCGCGCGCTGGCCCGCCAGGCCCGACCTTTACGGCCGTCGTCGCGGACCCAAAGGGCGCGACATCGTCTTTATGAATATTTGCTGAACTCCTCGAGGAATCCATTGGCCTTCCCAATTTCAACCACGTGAGGTAGCCGGGTTTTCGGGGCCAGGCGAGCCAAAACAGGCCATCGACCTATGACAAAAGGAAGACAAAAGAGCAGCAAGCGAGTGGCATTGTTTTGGCCAAATTAGCGATTCTGCATCGTTGGATATCAACAGTTATCACGGCTCGCGCCTTGTCGGTGCGGCATCGGCAGCAGATTACTTATGGACGGGGAACATGTTTCCGCGCAAAAATCAGGAAAACAACTAATCTCGCTGACAATTGCATGCTGCAAATCGTGGTGATCTTCGGCTGGCTAATTGCGTTTTGCTTGATGGCGTATCTCGCTACGCGGGCTCTAAAGCATCGCCTATTGGGCCGAAACCGGAGAAAGCTGGCGCTCAGGAAAATCCGGGAATTTAGAAGACATCACCATTTTGATGAGAAACGGCAGCAGTGGGTGCGAAAAATCGATGGGGTGGCCTTAATCGATGAAGCGGGCGAGGATCGTCGGCTCGGGCTTGCGTTAATTGGGTGGCTCTTGTTTGTCCTGTGGGAAGGCTATTGGCTTTTGGAAATTGCCGAACGATTCTCCAAAGCCTCTCACCCTTGGCAGCTGCCATATGTGTTCTTGTTTTTCATCTTGGTGGTTGTCCCACTAGCCGGGTATCTGTTCATTCGTAGAAGAATGCGGCGGTCAGCGCGGTTACCGGTTGGACGGTATTAGAATAGCTTCCAAGTCGGCGTGCAGCCCGATCGCTCGACCTTTGTTTGCCATCGTGGCGGTTTTGGCTGCCATCAAGTGCAATAGACCCACAAAACCGGAGCAGACGTCATTTTGCTCAGTCTAGGACCGGCAGCGCTGCACTCCCTTGTTATTTTTGCCGTTTTAGGCATCCTCAAAAAGGGTGCATGTGAGTGCAGGTCCACATCGTGCAGTTGTTCACCACCGCCGAAGCCGCCGCCTATCTCCGACTAAAGGAGCGCAAGATCTATGAGATGGTGGCGGAGGGCACGGTGCCGTGCACAAAGGTCACCGGCCGCTGGCTATTTCCAAAAACCGAGCTTGACCACTGGCTCACGTCGAGCGTTATGCGCCCGGCCGGTATGACGCGTCCGGAAACGGCACCGATTGTCGGCGGGAGTCATGATCCGCTGTTGGAATGGGCGTTGCGCGAGAGCGGCTCAGGTCTTGCGACGTTGGCGGTCGGCAGCGAAGCCGGCTTTTCCCGTTTTGTCGCCGGCGAGACACTTGCTGCCGCCATCCATCTGCACGCCCTCGAGGATGTAAAAGCCGACGCTAATGTTACTGCCATAAAAAATCGCGGCGAGCTGCAAGATGTGGTGCTGATCGCTTTTTGCCGACGCGAACAAGGCTTGCTCGTCGCGCCGGGAAATCCATTGAAGCTTGGCTCGATTGAGGACGTGAGTAGGGCGCGTGCCCGGGTCTGCATGCGGCCAAATGGCGCCGGCGCGCAATTGTTGCTGTTGGCTTTGTTGCATCGAGTCAAAGTTTCACTCGATCAACTCGCGGCAGTTACTCCTGCGAGCCAGACCGGTCCCGATATTGCGCAGGCCATTCGTGCCGGACGCGCCGATACGGGAATCGCGACGCGTGGCGTCGCAAATACCGCCGGCCTTGATTTCATACCCATCATTTGGGAGCCGTTCGATCTGGTCATGCGCCAGCGTGATTATTTTCAGCCGCCAATGCAATCGCTCGTCAACTTTCTGCATTCAGAAGAGCTGCGAACGCGCGCCCGCGAACTCGGCGGTTACGATCTCAGCGTTGCCGGCACGGTACGGTTTGTGAATTAATGACTGACAAGCAAGTTTGGCCGACCGAATTGCGCCTGCAAAAGGATCGCAAGATCTTGACTGTCACGTTCGACGGAGGCGAACGATTTGATCTTTCTGCCGAATATTTGCGCGTGAAAAGCCCAAGCGCAGAAGTGCAAGGGCATTCGGCAGAGGAGCGCAAGACCGTACCCGGAAAGCGGGATGTCGAGATCATTGAGGTGTTGCCGGTCGGCAATTACGCCGTGCGACTCGTGTTCGATGATCTTCATTCGACGGGGATCTTTGATTGGAACTACCTGTTCGATCTTGGGCGCAACTACGCTTCTTATTGGCAGGACTATTTGGATGAGCTTGCCGCCAAGAATCTCACGCGTGATCGGCCGGCCGGGCGAAAGAATAGTAAGCCCTGATGCTCACGCTGCGCCAAATCGAGGTGATCCACGCTATCATGCTTACCGGTACTGTCGGCGTCGCCGCGCGCGACTGCTGAATGTTTCATCGCCCGGCGTCAGTCGCGTCATGAAGCACGCGGAGTTCTCGGTTGGCGTCAGGCTGTTCAGCCGTAGAGGCGGCTGCTACAGCCCGACGCCCCAGGCCAACGCCATCTTCAGCCAGATCAATGGTGTTTATGACAAGTCGAAGATCTGCAATTTGTCATTTCGCGGATCAAGCGTGGCGCCAATACAGAGCTCAGGATCGGCTCAGTGCCCAGCATCGCTAAGTGCCGCGCGCGATTGCCGACCCAATCACGACTTGCATTATGAATGTTACCATCCGAGCCCGTTTTTGGGTCGACGGTTTGCGCACTGGTCTCGCACGGTCTCGGCATTGCTATAGTTGATGAGTTCACCTTGGCCGCCGACCAGTGGCCGCAGTTGCGGGCGCTGGATATTGCCGAACCAACTGCCTTCGAGACCTCTTTCGTGCACCGCAAGGATGTCTCGCTATCGAGCGCTGCCGCGCGTTT
>DATFXJ010000078.1:0-2191 GCA_035315965.1 Pseudolabrys sp. | reverse complement strand
AAGCGTTGCTTCACGTGCTCGATAAGCAGCGCACGCTCCATGAAGCTTTTCGGATATTGAAGCCGCAGGGCCGCATTGCCTTCACTGACTGGGTCGCTCATCGCCCACTGTCTGACGCTGACAGAAAGCTGATGTGGCAAGGTATGGAGGTCACAGACTTGTACAGTTTGCAAGCTTACGGCGAGCTCATTCGCGCGGCGGGTTTTACCGTTTGTTCGATCGAAGATTTGACGGTGGATTGGGGTGTCATTCTCAAGCAGCGGCTCGCCATGTATATGAAGCTTCGCGAGGAGGCGCGAGAAGCCAACACGCCTGCCGGTCATGATACGTTTTATGAAAGTTACGTGCGCTTGTCGACTTGGTGAACAATGCTGTTCTTGGCGGGGGCCATTTCGTAGGGGAAAAGCCGAGATAATCTCGACACTATTTTGTGCGGGTTGTCGACCGGGCGGGCGACTTCAATTCGTGATTCAGAGCGCGACCGAAACGGAAAGTCGCTATGATACTTGCTCGGGCCGTACGCGGTTCTCGATAATCCCGACACCTTCGATTTCGCAGCACACGAAATCCCCCGGCTGCAGAAATCGCTGTGGATTCATGAAGTAGGCAACGCCGGCCGGCGATCCGGTCGCAATCATATCGCCGGGAAAGAGCGTCATCGAACGGCTTGCATAAGCTACCAGCGCCTCGATGCCGAAATAGAGGTCCGATGTGTCACTGTTCTGTCGGATCTCCCCATTCACCTTAGTGCTCATCTTTAGTGGCTTGCCCCACGTGAATTCGTCCACCGTCACCAGCGCAGGGCCGGCGGGACAAAATGTGTCGAAACTCTTGCCGATGTAGTGGACACGGAAGAATGGGTTCTTTTCATGTTCGGCAAGCTGGATGTCGCGTGCCGAAACATCGTTCGTCACGGTGAAACCAGCAATGTAGTCCTTTACGTCCTTCTCGCTGACGCGTCTCGCCTTGCATCCAATTATGATGCCGAGTTCCACCTCGTAGTCGAGCTTTTTGGTCTCCAGTGGGAGGATGACGTCGTCGTGGGCGCCGCACAGGCTCGACGTCGCCTTGGCGAGCAGCATCGGTTCGCGAGGCCCGACCATTTCACCCAGCACGGCACCCGCCTCCATGATGTGTGTCTTCGTGTTCGCACCCGCGATTATCAACGAGCGCGGAACGGGAACCGGGGCGCCGAGACGGACTGTGCTCAGGGCGACGGGCGTAACCTTGTCGCGGGTCGCATAAGCGCGGTCAAGCGCCGAACGCCACGCGGGCTGCTCCAGGAATAGACGCATGTCGCTCACTGGAGCTTCGGCGCCCGCGGCTCGCATGGCCTTTTCCAGATCGAAGATTTGCTCGTTCGCGAGGATTCCCGCTCGTTCCGCGCCGAAGGGGCCGTAGCTCACGAGTCGCATGTCGAATGTCCGTCCCTGTTGTTGTTCTTCCCAGATGACGCGCCGCATCAGCTCATTTGAGCGAGATACCGGCCTCGGTGATCACCGTGCGCCACTTCGCTGTTTCGCTCTTGATGTAGGCGCCAAACTCATCCGCGCTGGTCGGCGCGGGTTCGACGCTGAGCTCGGCGAGCCGTTGCTTCACTGCTGGCAGGTTAAGCGCTTTCCGGCAAGCAGCATTGAGTTTGGCGATGATCTCAGGCGGGGTGCCGACCGGCACAGCCAGGCCGTTCCACGCCGAGGCCTCAAAATCCGGGACTCCTGCCTCCGCGATCGTCGGCACGTCGGGCACCGCCGGAATGCGCTTGTCCGTGCCAGCCCCGAGCGCCTTGAGCGCGCCTGACTTGATATGGGTGACGCCGGTTGCCGCATCGACAAACAGCAGTGCTATGCGACCGCCGAGCAGGTCTGCCAGCGCGTCCGCGCCGCCTTTGTATGGGATCGCGGTCGCATTGATGCCGACGCGTTGTTTGAACAGCTCCATTGCAAGGTGGATGGGACTGCCCGGGCCAGGTGCACCATAGTCGATCTTACCCGGCGCCTTCTTTGCGGCCTCGATCAGTTCTTTCACAGAATTGACCTTGATGGTGTTGGGGTTGGCGACGAGGATCAACGGCACACGCCCGGTGCGGCTCACCGGCGCAAAGTCCTTGATCGGATCGTAGGTGAGTTGCTTGTCGTAAAGAGTCGGGTTGAGCGCATAGGTTCCGGTATCGCCTATCAGCATCATGTAGCCG
>DATFXJ010000077.1:0-3342 GCA_035315965.1 Pseudolabrys sp. | reverse complement strand
AAATCGCCGTAGAGCATGCCGGGCAGCCTAAGGTCGTCGACGTAATTGCCCTTGCCTTGAACGAAACGAATGTCCTCGACACGTTTTCTCTTGCAACCCATGCCTTGCAGGGCTTCGGCGCGCTGCGCGGAGGTGGGGGTCCGGTCGTTCATTCTGCGGCCTCCCGGAAAGGCACGCCATTGATCTTGGCGGCAGCATACTGAATGGCTTTGACGATGTTCTGGTATCCCGTGCAACGGCACAGATTGCCAGCAATGCCGAAGCGGATTTCGTCCTCAGTCGGGGATTTGTTTTCCTGCAGCAGCCTGTAAGCGCGCATAATCATGCCGGGCGTACAGAAACCGCACTGCAGACCGTGCATCTCGCGAAAGCCCTCCTGCAACGGGTGCAGCGTGCCGTCTGCATTCGCCATACCTTCTATGGTGCGAATATCCGCACCGTTCGCCTGCACCGCGAACAAGGTGCAAGATTTAACCGACTTGCCGTCAAGATCGATGGTGCAGGCGCCGCAGTGTGACGTATCGCAGCCGATATGCGAACCGGTCAAATTGAGTTGCTCGCGCAGGAAGTGAATCAGCAGCGTGCGCGGTTCGACCAGTGCTTCGACCGCCCTGCCATTCACCTGCATGGAAACTTGTGATTTGGGCATCTGTGCCTCCCGCAAATCAGCCGCGAGCACGCTCCTTTGCGCGCGCGAGTGCGCGGGTGAGCATCACACCTGCCATCTTGGTGCGGTAATGAGCCGGCCCGCGCGCATCACTTGCCGGCGACGCGATGGCTTCCGCAGCAGCGACGGCTTTCTTCACTGTTGCTGCGTCGAGCGCCGAGCCGGTCAGAATTTTCGCCGCCTCCTCGACCCAAAGCGGCGTCTCGGCTACGTTGGTAAGCCCGATCGAGCAACTCGCCACATTGCCGCCGTTCAAGGACAGGATCACCGCCGCCGCCGCGGTCGCGTAATCGCCGATCTTGCGCTTGAGTTTCTCATAGGCGTAGCCGTGTCCGGCCGGCGGCACCCGGATACGAATGCCAGTCACGATTTCGCCAGGCTCAAGCCTGGTAACGTAGGTGCCCCGATAGAATTCGCGCGCTGCAATGCGGCGCTCCCCGGTCTTCCCTGCCACGTGATAGGTCGCGCCGAGACACATCATTACCGCCGGCATGTCGTTACCAGGATCACCGTTCGCCCCATTGCCGCCGAGCGTGCCAACGTAGCGCACTTGCGGATCGGCGATCACCAGTGATGTCTCGCGTAAGAGCGGGATTTTCACGCTTAACAGCTCGGAGGCAATAAGGTCGTGCTGTGTTGTCATCGCCCCGATGACGATGTCGCCGCCGTCGGCCCGGATACCTTTGAGCTCCGCAACGCCGGCAAGGTCGACCAGATTCTCCGGAGTGGCGAGCCGCAGCTTCATCATAGGGATAAGGCTATGCCCACCGGCGAGCGCACGGCCTTCTTCGCCGAATTGGGCAAGTAGGCTAATGGCTTCCTTGACTGATGTTGGTCGATGATAGGCGAACGCGCCCGGTATCATAGCCTCCTCCTTGCGCCCGCGGGCTGGACAGCAGCCTAAATCCGCGTTCCGCCAGCTGATACTGAGACAGTCTGGAAGAGTTATATATCAAGTCCTCGACCCAAGCCGAGGCTATTCCTACCGACCATAGAAAACGACGGGGGTGCTTTTGGCTCTCGAAGCCCCGCAGGGAACTCCTGTTCGGGTTGCTCTCTTGGCGACAAGCGTGCTCATCGGGCGCGCACTTGCGGAGAGCTATTCCGAGCTTGTTCACCTTTCGCGACGCCTGGTGATCGGCACCAGCGGGAACGGCCCGCGCAATCCGGTTTGGACGATCACCGGCAGCACCTCCAGGGGGGCGCGCCGGACGCCTTTTTGATTATGAGCTCCCGAGACTCTGCCATTAAGTGCGCTTAAGCCGAGCGGGTCGAGCTTGCGC
Organism: Pseudolabrys sp.; assembly: GCA_035315965.1. Classification (GTDB taxonomy): domain Bacteria; phylum Pseudomonadota; class Alphaproteobacteria; order Rhizobiales; family Xanthobacteraceae; genus Pseudolabrys. The sequence continues at coordinate 1,392 of DATFXJ010000077.1, read as the reverse complement.
TCCAAAGCACGAGCAGGATGGCGGCACCTGATACGAGCCCAGTGGGTAGCTTTGGCGAAGCCGTTCAAGTTGTCTGGCAGCGCGCTCGCAGATGATGCCTGCGCGCCTTCGACGCGAGCGCTCCTCGCCAAGCAAATTATTGAGACAGCCAGAAAGGGCGAGAGAAACATTGATCGCTTAGTCGAGAATGGGGTGGCCTATTTGCGGGAAATAAAATAGTTCAATCGCCACAATCAAACTGAGACACGGTCCCTTCGACAACGCCTTGCGCATGTTGCGCTGGCGGATCGGGCCGACCTCGCAACAGAGATCATCGCCAAGAAGATCATTGAGCTTGCACAGCAGGGCGAGCGGGACACGGTCCGATTTGAGCCTCTTTCGGGAGAATCGTCCACCGCGACTGCCAAGATTTAGGCGAATTCGTTTTGGGCGACTTCGAGGAACCCTACCGCGCCATATGGGTTAACCCTTTTTGTACGGTGCCCGACAGACGGGCGTTCAGGCGCCCGGTGGCAAGGTGTGGCCATGACCCCGATGAAGCAGCAGATAGAGAATCCGCGCTGTTCAGCTTGTGGCGATGAAATGGAGTTGACGGTGCTTATTCCGCCGTTTGGGAGTCCGCACGGGCTCAAGGTTTTTACCTGCCCGAAGTGTGGACGCTCGGCAGGCCGCCTAAAGTGGTTTTGTTGCCGCCACTTCGGGTGCCGCTTAGTTTTGGTCATGTCATGACGGAGGAGACAACATCCCGTCTCCATCTCGTCATCCAGAGCCTCAGCCCCGTTTCGGCGGGCTTTTTCTTTGGAAATCCTGCAGGTGGCGGCAACACACTCGGTCCCGGCGCTGACTGATCTTCCGGCGCCAGCTGGTGGCCTCAAAATAATGCCGGAACTGACAAAGTTTCGTGTCCAACATTCGGGTGACTGCGCGTGCCGCCGGAACTGCGAATATGCCTCGCGAGTTCCCACGGCATGACGGATTTTGTGTTCAACCCACCCCTTCGTCTTGCGCGCGACGTTACTGTGCGCACGCTCGACGACGCCGCTGAGCTCGCACGAACGTATGTAGGCCCCCGGTTGCCACATAGGCGCGATCGCATTGTGCGCCGTCTCGAAGAGGTATCCGACGACGCCAGCATGCGTATTGCTGCGCGAGCGTTTCGCGCGTGGGCAATAGCCGAAGGACTGCTGACTGAGGAAAGTTAGCGGCTGATGGATTCGCGGGTCCTTCCTAGCGCAAAAAACTGTGCCGGGGGCAACCGCGCGGAACGTCGGGCGCAGGCCGAACTCCTGTTCGGCCAGTCCCTACCGAATGCCCGAAACTGATTGTTGATATTTTGGGTTTTCTGGAGGGGCATCGGAAGGTTGCGATCATCGGACAGGAGCATCACCCGGT
>DATFXJ010000076.1:0-14746 GCA_035315965.1 Pseudolabrys sp. | reverse complement strand
TTAAAATCGTCGGGCTCGCGCACGCCGAGCGGCTGCACCGTGACCCCGAGCGACCGCGCGGCATCGGCGGAGGCATCATAACGCATGCTCATGCCGAGATCGTTCCGGTTCCACAACATCGCGACCCGTCGCACCTTCGGCACCGCTTGCTTGATCAGCTCGAGACGTTTGGTGGCAAGAGCCGCCGCGTTGTCGGAAATGCCGGTGATGTTGCCACCCGGGTGCGCCAAGCTGTTGATAAGGCGCGTCGCGACCGGATCACCGACTCCAAGGAAAACCACCGTCGGCACATTCGCGACCTTGCAGGCGAGCGTTGTTGGAAAGCCGCCGGCGATGATCACATCCACTCCATTAGCTTTCATGCTGTTGACAATCTCGCCAAGCTTGCTGACCTGGCCACCCGCGCCGCGCGCCTCGAACGTGAGGTTTTTGCCGAGTGAGCCGTGCTGCTCCAGCTTTTTCAGCAGGATCGCTCGAAGCGGCGACTTCTCGTCTAACGGCGCACCGGCGAGGAGCGTACCGACGTGGTAGACCTTAGATGGAGTCTGGGCGATCGCAACGCGGGAGCCGGCGACCAACGCGCCGGCGAGAAAAGAAATGAAGTCGCGACGAAGCATGGAATCCTCTCGAAAACGCATTGTTTAACTGCGCAAATTTTATCGCTTGTTCCGATCGGGCGGAAGGATTGAAGACCCTCGGCGCCAATCAATTGTGCGCCACTGTAAATTTGGTGGTTAGTGTCCGCTTTGGGCCAAAAGTGGACATTTACCATTCAATCGATCACTTCATCGGCGAGCTGCTGAAGAAGCAAGGGAATGTCAATGCCGAGCGTCTTTGCTGTATTTTGGTTGATGTAAAGCTCAAATTTCGTTGGCTGCTCGACGGGCAAATCGGCCGGCTTCGCTCCCTTGAGAACTTTGTCCACTTAGGCTGCGCTGCGCCGGTTCAGGTCAGCAAGGTTTGCCACCGCGCCGCCGAGAAGCGTGATGAACTCGCGCCGCCTCAAGCCCGCCCAAACGCTGGAAAAAGTTTATAACAGTCTCACAATATGTTTTTCCGACAAACTTTTCTGCCTACCAGCCATAACGATAATAATACCCATGACCCCAGTAGTAGGGGCGTGGATAAACATAGACTGGCTCAGCGACATACGGTGCCGCAACCCGATTGCCTTTAGCGGTCATGCACTGTGCATAAACGGTGTCATATCTCGCCTGCAGCGAGCCACCAGCAGCACGTGCACTCCCTGCTCCGACAGCACTCCCTGCGACTAATCCCGTACCAGCACCAATCGCGGCACCCGCTCCTACGTTTCCCGATGCTGATCCTATCGCAGCACCTGTGAGAGCGCCCAGTGCAGTGCCAACGGCAGCGCTGCCAACTGCAGCCTGATTCGCAGCTTCGCCAGGGGATTGGTAATCTATCGCCTGCTGAGCCGAACCCTGACAGTACTGGTCGTCTCTCTGGAAAGTCTCATATGACTTCCCCTTACCAGGCATCGCTGCGAACGATGGTCCAGCTGGACTAGGAGAGGCACATCCGCCAACGGCGAGACAAAAACCACCTACGGATACGAGACAGAGATATTTTTTGAACATCGCAGACTCACCTTACGCCCCATCACGAGTTTTTTCATCAGGGCGCATTGGGCAATATCGTGGCGAGATACGGATAACAAAGGCTTAATCGAAATGTAACTTTTGGGGTCGAGCCGATTTTGCGTCGTCAGTCTGGCCACGGACTAATGCAATGGTCCAAAAGACACAGACTTTAACTTTCGCCTGATTTTGGCTTGCCAGAGGGTTCCTAACAAACCCATAATTACGCCTTTGGGGGGTGTAGTGGCATGCAAATCATCAAAGTTGCTATTGCCGGGGTCGGCAATTGTGCCAGTGCGTTAGTGCAGGGTGTGGAGTACTACCGTGACCGCCAAGGTGCTGCGCTCGAGGGCGTGATGCGTCAAGCCATTGGCGGCTACCGTTGCAGCGATGTCGAGTTTGTCGCGGCATTTGACGTTGACCGGCGCAAGGTCGGTCGCCCCCTGGAAGAGGCGATCTTCGCAAAGCCGAACTGCGCGCGCATCTTTCAAAGCGCGTTACCGGTGTCGAATGTTATCGTGCAAGCCGGTCCGGTGCTCGACGGGGTCGCAGCGCACATGGCCGACTATCCCGACGATGCGGCGTTCCGTCCCGTTGATCTCGAGCCGACTGACGTTGCCGCGGCACTGCGCGCGTCGGGTGCCGAGGTGTTAGTGTGCTACCTGCCGGTAGGGTCGGAGCGGGCGGTCAAGCATTACGCCCAGGCTTGCCTCGATGCCGGCGTTGCCATGGTCAATTGCGTTCCCGTGTTTCTTGCCTCGGATGACACCTGGGCAGCGAAATTTCGGGACGCGAGCTTGCCTATCATAGGCGACGATATCAAAAGCCAGGTCGGAGCGACCATGGTCCATCGGGCCTTAGCGCGGCTCTTTGCCGATCGCGGTGTTGGCCTGGATCGGACGTACCAACTCAATACCGGAGGCAATACCGACTTTCTCAACATGCTTGAGAGGAGTCGCTTGAAGTCAAAAAAGATTTCCAAGACCGAATCCGTGCAATCGCAGCTGGATGAAAGGCTCGATGCGCGTGACATTCACATTGGACCGTCCGACTACGTGCCATGGCAACAGGACAACAAGGTCTGCTTCATCCGCTTGGAGGGGCGCGGCTTCGGGAACGCGCCCATCGAACTTGAATTGCGGCTGTCAGTTCAGGATTCGCCAAACAGCGCCGGCGTCGTCATTGATGCGATCCGTTGCACGAAGCTGGCGCTGGAACGCGGCGAAGGCGGTCCGCTCGAGGCACCTTCGGCATATTATATGAAAAGCCCTCCGCGGCAGTTCCGTGACAGCATTGCGCTTGAGGCATGCAACGCCTTTATCGAGGGTCGCCGGTTTGAGCTTCCCGGGAACGAACCGGCCGCAAAGAGTGTGTCTAATCCGCTGCGTTCATAGTAGGCTCGTATATGAAATCGTGCCCGCTGTATCGCGGATAGTGTCTTAGCCTCAGCGCACGGGCGCATACAATGAACGGGCCGATTAAAACGCTGCTGTTCGACTTCGGCGGTACCCTAGACGCTGACGGAGTTGCATGGAAGGAGCGCTTCCACGCACTTTATCGCTCCGAGGGGCTGGATATGGCTGGCGACGCTTTCGCGCCTGCCTTCTACGCGGCCGATGACCCGCTTGTCGGAGGCCTGTCGCCCAGAACGGATCTCTCGGGCACAGTCCAAGCGTTGACCGCCAACCTCGAAAGTGAACTGGCGCGTTGCTGCGTTGGACGTGATAGAATCAAGATAGATAGCAGCAGCGATCGTGGTCGGCGCGTCGTATCAGGCTTCCTGTCGGACGCCCTGGCCACTTTCGAACGCAACCGGCCGGTCCTGAAGGCGCTGAGCGAACGCTATCAGCTCGGCATCGTCTCGAATTTCTATGGCAATCTTGAAGCGGTGTGCCAAAGCGCCGGTCTGTGTTCCTTTTTTAAGGTGATCGTTGACAGCTATTGCGTGGGCGCCGAGAAGCCCGATCCTGCGATCTTTCGCGCAGCCCTCGAGAGGCTTGGAGCGACGCCGGAGAAAACGGTGTTCATCGGCGATTCACTGCGTCGCGATCGCGAGGGGGCCCGGCGGACGGGCATGCGCTTCATCCGGATCGCACCCCTGGACGTCCAGGACGCTCAGGCCGATCGGCAGGCGGAGTCTGCGGTGACCGACCTGCATGATCTTACGAAGATCCTTCAATGATCCAGGCATTCGCGCATTCCGCTCTCCAGGGCGGCATCATTGCCGCCGGCGAGGGAAGTCGGTTGCGCGCGGACGGCTATCGCGTCAGCAAGCCGATGGTGCCGGTCGAAGGGCGCCCTCTTATCGATCACGCTCTCGATCGCTTCCGCTCCGTCGGCATTCGCCGTTTGACTATCGTTATCAACGACGCGAGCGACGATTGCCGTCAATGGCTTGAAAGCAACGCCGGCGATTTCGAGCTGGACTTGGTTGTGCGCAGGACACCGTCGTCCTACGCGACCTTCCGGCTTGTCGCAGGCCGGCTGGGCGATGCCCCGGCGGTAATCACGACGGTCGACTCGATCATGCCGGTTGATGATTTCACATTTTTTGTAAAATCCGCCTCGGGCTTTGCGGAGAACGCGATGGTGCTCGGCCTGACCGAGCATGTCGACGACGAGAATCCATTGTGGGTCACGTTGGACCCTTTGGACGGCCGCATTCGTCAAATAGGTGGGAGCAACGGCACCCACGTGACCGCCGGTCTTTATTGGCTTCCGGCCCAAAGGCCAGCCGGTCAGGCGAAGGACTTCGCGCGGCTCCGCGGCTATCTCGGCTGGCTGGTGGCTGAGCGTCACCCGGTCTACGGCGTCGTTTTGCCTTGCGTGTTTGACATTGACCGGGCAAGCGACATCACAGCCGCCGAAGCGGCGACTTTGGCCGTCAACACGAGACTTTCTGACCCATGAATGCCAGGGGCATTTACCGGGAGTTGGACCATTCGCCGGGCCGCGTCGATGACGATCGCGCCATCATGAGGTGCGTCGGCGAAGCTCTGACGTCGCGAGGTTTCGATGTTGAACTCGTCGACGCCGACACTGCGTTTGACACCCGCTGTGCCAACATTTTCGTGATGTGTGAGCGCGTCGCAGTTCTTGATCGCCTTGCCGATGCCCAGAATGCAGGCTGTGTCGTCGTGAATTCCCCAAATGCCATTCGCAATACTTACCGCCATCGAATGGTCGAGCTTTTTGCAAAATATCTAGTCTCGGCGCCCGTCAGCCGGATTGTGGCGAGCAGTGCAAACAAGTCGCGACCTGCGGCGGCCGTGTGGATCAAGCGTTATGATTTCCACGCGACGCAGCCTTCCGATGTCATTTATGTGGCATCGGACGCGGGATGGCACGAGGCTTTGGACCGGTTCGCCCGGCGCGGCATCCCTTTCGTTATCGCCCAGGAGCATGTGGTGGGCGACCTGGTCAAATTTTACGGTGTGAGAAGCGAAACGGCACCGGTGGATGCCAATTGGTTTGAATGGTTCTATCATCGCGACAAGGGAATGCTTGGGCATGCCTTCAAAGTCTCACGTCTGCGCGAGGCAGCGTTCGGCGCTGCAGCCGCTTTGGGGCTGGAAATTTTTGGCGGCGACGCGGTCATCCAGGAAGACGGCAGGCCGATGATCGTCGACATGAATGCCTGGCCGAGCTATGCACGTTATCGTGAGCGTGCTGCACAAGCAATCGCGGATCACTTGGCGGAGCGTTTCGTGCGGCGCGTGCGTACCGTATCCCGACAAGGAGTTGAATCATGAAGGGTGCTCCGTTCAGCGACAGGGCCTCGCCGCAGAACGACGGCGTTGATCGGCGCACCGTGCCTGGGCCCATCTCAAAAGCAATCTTCGACCGCGAAGCCGAGGTAATGGCGCCGGGACTGCAATCGATCGCTCTTTATTCGCAGATCGTTGTTGATCGCGCGAAAGGCTGTACGATTTACGACGTCGACGGCAACGAGTATCTCGATTTCATCGCCGGAATTGCGGTCGGCAGCATCGGCCACTGCCATCCCCATTACATGAAGCGTATTAGCGAACAGCTCGCACGCGTCACCTTCGGCAGTTTTGCGACCGAGACCAGGGCCCGGTTCCTCGAGCTCATCAGCGAGCTGTTGCCGGAGGGTATGACGCATATCCAGCTTTTCTCAGGCGGTGCAGAAGCCGTCGAGGCGGCCTTCCGTCTTGCCAAGTCAGCCACCAAGAAATTCGAGTTCGTCGGCTTCTGGGGCGGTTATCACGGGAAGACCGCGGGTGTGATCGGCCTTCTCGGTGGCGGCTATCGTAACCACCAGGGTCCATTTCCGCCCGGATTGCACCTGTCGCCTTATGCAAACTGCTATCGCTGCCCATGGAACCTTGAGTATCCGTCCTGCGGGCTCGCTTGCGCCGACCATCTTCGAAACGTCATCAAGAACGAGACGCAAGACGAAGTCGCAGCGATCATCCTCGAGCCGATGCAAGGCACGGCAGGCAACGTCATCCCGCCCGACGATTTCGTTCGCGCAGTACGGGAAATCGCAGACGAATTTGGCGCGCTGCTCATCGCGGACGAGGTCCTGACCGGCTTCGGCCGAACCGGGACGATGTGGGCGTCCGAACAATTTGGCCTAAAGCCCGATGTCATGACGATCGGTAAAGGGATGGGCGGTGGTTTCCCTGTGAGTGGTGTCGCGTCGTCGCTCGAGCTTATGTCTGCCAAACCATTCGGAGAGCCGAGCGGAAGCTCCTCCAGCTACGGCGGAAATCCGTTAGCTGCCGCCGCCGGTCTTGCCGCCGTTGAGGTCATCATCAATGAAAAATTGGTCGAAAATTCTGCTCGCGTCGGCGTGGTGATGCTCGATGCGCTAAAGAAATTGCAGGACAAGTACCGCTTTATCGGCAACGTGCGCGGGCGCGGCCTCATGATCGGCGTCGAGCTGGTTGCCGATCGCAAGACCAAGGCCCCGCTGGACAAGGCCATCACGCTAGCGCTCTTTCATGAGGCGTTGGCGCGCGGGCTCGTCACGATGTCGTATTCGGACGTCATTCGCATCAATCCACCACTAGTGATCAGCGAGAGCGAGGCGTTGCGCGGTGTCGATATTCTCGACCAATCCTTCGCCGCCATCGCGCGTCAATTCGGGTTGGACTGAGGCGACGGCGCGTGTTGCGCGGCGCATTTATCGGGTTCGGAAACGTCGCGGCCAACGGTCACCTGCCCGGCTGGCAGACTCTCGACAATATTGGAATTGTTGCTGCCACTGATACCGTTACAACACGCCGCGGGGCCTTTCGGGACGCTTGTCCTAACGGACGATGGTACCAAAGTGTGCACGATTTGCTGTCCCACGAAACGCTTGATTTTGTTGACATCTGTACACCACCCAGCAGCCATGCGGCACTTATCAAGCTGGCTTTGGAGTCGCGTCTTCATATCCTCTGTGAGAAACCCCTGGTTACACAGGTGGCAGATGCGCAGACCTTGGCTGCTGCGGCGATGCGTTCTGGACGCGTTGTGCACACGGTTCACAATTGGCTCAAAGCACCGGTTTGCCGCAAGGTCTCGGCGTTAATTGACGAGGGCGCGATTGGCGCAGCGCGATCCGTCCGTTGGCAAACTTTGCGCACTCAGCCTGCAGTCGCAGTTACTCCCGACGGAGGCAGGAATTGGCGCATCGATCCAGCGATAGCGGGCGGCGGCATCCTGTTCGACCATGGCTGGCACGCGCTTTATTGTATCGTGCGCTGGGCCGGTGTTCCGTGCGGCGTAACCGCGCTATTGGAAAATCGCCGCTTTCGGGAGTGGCCACTGGAAGACACGGCGACTGTTAGTCTGGACTTGAATTCGGGCAGCGCCCAAATCTATCTGACCTGGTCCGCGAACGAGCGTGCCAATCATATCGAAATCGAAGGCGATCGAGGACGCATCAGCGTCGTCGGTGACGATGTCATTCTCAGGTCGGAAACAGGCGAGTGGCGGTGGTCCTGCCCGCCGCCCTTATCGCAAGGGTCGCATCATGGCGATTGGTTCATCGGCGTAGCGGAGGACTTTCAACGCGCTGCAGTGGGCGGCGGCAAGGGCAACCTGGACGAAGCGATGTTGTGTACCCGGTTGATCGATCTTGCCCAAAGGTCAAGCGCAGCGGGCGGCGTCCGGTTGCCACTAGACAGCTAGCCGCCGGACATGGCCACCCGATCTGCAAATCGTTCGCGGACCGCAAGAAATACCAAAAGGAAAAAGAATATGGGTGCGCCTACCGAGGCCAAAAGCAGAAACCAGTTCGCTTTCCCAAATAAAGCAAAAATGAGCACGAGATAAATGAAATCGCGGCGGGTCGCGGCATCGAGCAACTGCACGAGCCTTTGGCCGGGGACCGTAGCAACCGAGGTAAAGAGAGGGCCGCTTTCTTTTTTCCTGTGCATCACACGCCAGTACACAAGCCAGGCTGATCCAAAGTTTCCTAGGGCTGCCGTGACGCCGAGTAACAATGGCCACGAGGCTGCAATAAAATGGCTCCAGCCGACGGCCATGCACGCGAAGACGACAATGTGAACGACGTTGTCGCCCCAGTAATCGATGATCCCGCCAAAGCGTGATTCCTGAAATCTTAGCCTGGCCAGCTCACCGTCACATCCGTCCAGGATCGAATGTGCGAGAAAAAGAAGAGCTCCGACGGTCTGCCAGAGCCAGTGTGTGGATATAAAAAAAGGGGCACCGCATAGGCCGATGCCTACCGAGAGTAAAGTGATCTGATTCGGTGTGACGCCAGTGGATGCCAGGCGGCGAGCAATTCGCAAGGAAATCGGCCGCTCGACGTGCCGTGCCATGAACCCGTCGGTGTCCTTGACCAGCCCACGCAACAAACGCCATTCCGCGGCATCGACGTCGGTCGAAGCCACGACTGCCATAGGATCAATCGCGGCCGGAATTTGAGCCGGGGGCCCAAGGTGATGCGTGAGCTGGTTCTGAGCGGCTGTCAGGTCGTAGGCTTTTTCTGCCTCCAGCACCGCAAGCGCACGCGGTACAGTTGCTGCAGTGAGCATGAGAATCCTGTACGGAATTGCCGCCCACATATCCGGTTCAATCCGCGCTGCGGTTAACTGTTTGAGCCACTCACTTTCGCCGACAATCGCTGCATGGGCGATAATAAGCGGCGCGCGCTGATGTGAAGGAAAGGCAGTGGCAAGGCTGCTCCAGTCACGGACAGTAGCGATAGCTGGTGGGGCGACTTGATCGCGGACAAGAAGATATATCTGGCTGTAACCGGCTCGGCTTGCAGCCATGACGGTGCGGCGCACAAGGCCGAGCCCGAGAACAATTGGTTCATCACCTTCCGCCGCCACCCGGTGCGACACGTCGGAATCCGGCAAAAGGACCAGAATCGGTGCGACCGGTATCGCGCTGTGCAAATCCTCAGACTGCATAGGATCAGCGATCAATCCTGATACGCTGTGCGTAATTGAACTGGACATCAAGGCGTTGATAGGACAAGTGGCGCAATCGTAGTCTTGCTTCGCCTGTGATGCCAGTCACGGACAAACAAGGAGCCAGGTCATTTCTGCATTATTCATCATTGCCGGTTTTTTTGGCGTTGTCCTAGTTGTCTACCTGATTATCGAGAGTGGCGCGCGTGAGGTCGCCAGCGCCATGCTAGCCCTAGGTTGGTGGCTCGTACCGATAACCATATATCACATTGTGCCGATGTTTTTCTCTGCGCTTTCATGGCGTCAGCTGTTACCTCTTTCAAGTCGGCCTGATGTCATCAGTGTCACCTGGATCCGATGGATCCGCGAATCAATCAATTCGTTGTTGCCGGTCGCTGGCGTCGGCGGCGACATCGCAAGCGCGCGCTTGGCTAATCTGCGAGGCGTGCCTGGCACGCAAGCCGCGGCTAGCATGGTCGTGGACACAACCGTGGGCGTGATCACCCAGCTAGTTTTTGTCGTAGCCGGAGTCACGTTGCTGGCAGTACAGCCGACCGAACATGCCGCGCTTAAGGTTGTATGGGGATTGTTGGTCGGCGTCGGGATGCTTGTCGTAGCGGTAGCGGCATTTGTTCTTTTTCAACATAAGAATATGTTTGCGAAATCTGCCAAGCTGGCTCGCGGCTTATTGTCCGGGAAATGGCTTTCCCGTTTTGTGGGCAGCGCATCAGCAATGGACGAAGCTGTCGTGCTGGCCTATCGCAGCGGGTCAGCCTTCTGGCGCGCGAACGTGTTGCGCCTTGTTGGCTGGGCTGCAGGCGCGGGCGACATCTGGCTGGTGACTCTGTGCTTGGGTCAGCCACTCAGCATGATCGATGCATTTATTCTCGAAAGCCTTTGCTCCGGTGTCCGCGCGGCAGCATTCATGGTGCCCGGAGCTCTGGGCGTTCAAGAGGGCGGGCTCGTCTTATTCGGGGCGTTGTTCGGACTGCCGGCGGAGATAGGACTGGCTATCTCGTTGTCAAAGCGAGTGCGCGAATTGGCTCTCGGTCTGCCGGGCCTGTTTGTTTGGTATTGGGTCGAAGGGCACTATTTGCTACGCCGGAACGAGCATTAGGCAAACTAGCCGACGTGTTCTTCGGCAAATCGGGCTTCTCGGTCTCATCTATTGCGGTGGCCGGCGAATCGATGACGTTTTCCAGCCCGATCGCTTCTCGCAACTCCCTCCGGCGCGTCTGGTAATAGCTCGAACGCAGGAAACTGTAGAAGTCGATCGACGCGTCTTCGGCTTGCTTCAATTGGCCAAGCTTGACAACGGTGTCCAGGCTTGCGGTGGTAATGGCGATACCCAACTGTGTTCCAAACAGCAAGCCGACCGGATCGCCAAAGCGATCGACGACATCGCCAACCGAATCGCGCGTGGTGGTAGGACCCCAATAGGGTCGAACCATATAAGGGCCTTCGCTGACACCCCAGGCGAATAGCGTCTGGCCGAAATCTCCGCTCTGCTGGGCGATCCCTTCTCGGGCTGCAAGATCAACAAGGCCGCCGAGTCCGAATGTCGTATTCATGGCAAAACGTGCTGCCGTTTTACTGGCTGCGTCGAAGCGGGCCTGGAGCAGATTATTCACGAAGATCCGCGGCTCTTTCAGATTCGAATTGAAATCGTGCAAACGATCGTGCACAGGGCGCGGTACCACTGCCTGGACGACCTGCGCGACTGGGCGCAACATTTGCTGATTCATCGCCAAGACTTGGCGATTTGCTTCTTCGTTGGGGTCTTGGATCGGTAACGATGCGTCCCGCGGCGTCGCCGCGCACGCGCCCACAAGGACGGGCAAGACGCACGCGATCATCCATCGGATCCAAGCTTGACCAAGACGCATTTGCCGTTTCGTCCCTCTTGCATTCCCCGGGCAAGCGCGAGGCCTTGTCGGAATTGAGTAATGCAATAACTTCCGGCGCGGCGCGCCGGTCAGATCAATCCCTGACGCAAACTAGCAGAGCAGCCCCCGCATAACTGTTACATAATTGCCACAATCAGCACTTTTGCTTTGCAAATTCGCACTTTTGCGGCGTCATTTTCGAGATTTGGCCTTGTTTTGCGTAGCCAGGAGAGCGGGCTGAAAGAGGACGGCCGCCGCGAGTGTAGTCAGAAGCGACACCGCCATCAGTTTGCCCATGCTCGATGTGCCTGGGTGGTGGGAAAACCACAGACTACCGAAAGCAATGGCCGTGGTGCACGCGCTAAACAAGACGGCACGCGTTAAACTCGATTGAAGGAAGTTCGTGGCCCCGGAGCGCCACGCCATGATGTAGTAGATCTTGAAGGCGACGCCGACACCAAGAAGAAGCGGTAGCGCGATGATATTTGCGAAATTCAACTGGACTCCGATCACCACACAGATCTCCAGCGTGACGACGATGGCAACAAGTAGAGGCACTATCGTCAGCCCGACATCGGTCCAGCGGCGCAACACGACGAACAGGATGAGCGTAATCGACGCGACCGACCAGATGCCTGCCTGAAGGAACGCCCTAACAATGGTTGCCGCCGCCTCGATAATGAAGACAGGCTTTCCGGCGGCGTCGGGTGCAACGTTGCGAACTGCCGTGACGAAGCGCCGCAAAGTCTCATTGTCATTGCCATCGCCGCTCGGCGTCACCTCAATCCTGTTCAGCCCGTCGGCTGAAACCCAGCGCCTTATCAAAGAGAGGGGAAGAGATTCGATCGTTACGTGTTCGGCAGCCAGCAGGTCTCTCACCTGGCGGAGAGTCGTTATCAGAGGCGTAACGAGGACGCGCTCTGCTTCAAGGCGATCCGCTGCTGGCCGCTTGGCCAATGCTGCCAGCAGGGTTGCAAGCCGGTGTGCCTGGGTCGCAGCGGAACTGGTATCGGGGTCATCTGCGGCCCTTAACAAGTCGTGGACCGTTTCGTCGATTGCCGCCAAAGTCTCGGTTGGCGTCGGCCGAGGCTCGATCTGATCAGGATTGAGGGTATTCCGTAGAAAAAAACTAGCATCATCGATGATAGCAAGCTTGGCATCCTCGTCCTTGGGAAGGAAACTTTGCAGGGTCACAACCTGCGCTACCTCCGGCAACTGGCGCAATTGTTCCGCGACGGCGGAGGCGCGCGCGATATTCCTTTCAAGGATGTCAATCGTATTCGGGCTTGTGTCAGGATCCGCCATCAGGTCAAGCAGCGTCGAGACCGACTCAGTATCCTGGGCTCGCAGATCAAGTGGATTGAAGTCGAAGCGCAAATCCGCGAGCAGCGGCATGCCGACAATTGTAGCTGCCAGTGTTGCGCCAACAACCCATTTGCGCCGGTCTTCGAGAAAGCGATCGAGGGGCGCAAGCGCGGCATAACCGATCGCAGCTGGCTCACCGGACGGCTTAACGACGGCAAGCAACGCCGGCAGCAAGGTTACGGTCGTTGCGAACGCGATAATCATGCCAGTTCCGGCGATCAGCCCGAGCTCGGACAAGCCCACATATGCGGTCGGCAGGAATGAATAGAACGCCGCAGCGATCGATGCGGCCGCGAGCAAAAGCGGTCCCGCCACTCCGCGCGCTGTGGCCAGAAGGGCGTCTTGGAGATCAAGCGATTCGTACCGCTCGGCGCGGTAACGGACGCTGAACTGAATGCCGAAATCAACGCCGAGCCCGACAAAGAGCACGGCAAAGGCGACGGAGATCAGGTTCAGAGCTCCCACCATCCAGTGGCCGATGGCTGCCGTGGCGAGGAGTCCGATTACGAGACTGACCAACACGGCCAGGATGATGCGGGCCTTCTTTAGCGCAAGCCACAATACCAACGCCACCAGGAGGGCTGTAACGATGCTGTTCAGGACAGCGCCATCGGCGATCGTGGCGAACTCTTCGTCTGCAAGAGCAACCGATCCGGTGAGGCGCACCTTTACGCCTTTCTCAGGTGTCAGTCCGAGTTTGGAGACCGTCTCGCGGATGGTCTCGGTCGATTTGCGTCCGGGCTGCAGGTCCTCGAAGTCCAAGACGGGTTGAATGTTCACGAAGCGACGAAGTTCTGAGGGCTCCGGCGCGCGTCCCGTTATTAACCTGCGCCAGGAGAAGGCAGGATGCTTTCCATTCGAGAGAAGTTCCAAGGCATCGGCTATGGCGGTGAGCGCCGGCCTTAGATCCTCTAGTTTCGTCTTCCCTAAGCGCACTCCCTCGATCGACTGGGACAACGTGCGAAGGACCCCGCGGAGCGAAGGATCTGCCGCAAGGGTGCCAAGAAACGGCTGAGCAGCGATCAAATCGGCTGCATCGCGGCGAACCTCGTCGAGCGTGAGAAAGAGAATGCCATTCCGGGCGAAGAACTCGCCGCCGTCAGGACGCGTCACGGTGCGGATAACCTCCGAGCGATGTGAAAGATCATTGACCAGCGCTTCAGCAGCCTCCTCTGCAGCTTCAGGAGTTGCCGCATCGATGACGGCTATGATCTGGTCGACTCGCCAAGGAAATGCCCGATCAAGCGCGATCTCTTGTTGGCGCCATGGCAATGAACTCGACAGAAGCTTGTTGCTATCGGTCGTGATGGCGAAATGCTGCGCGAAGTAGCCGGCCGAAACTAGGGCAACGAGCAGGAACGCGAGAATGACAGGCCATGAATAGCGGGTCGACAGCTGCACGGCCTGTGTAACCGCGTCGATCGTCAATCGTTTGAGATTCTTGCTCATGGGATTTGCGAAAAAAGCATATTCATTTCAAACTGTCGCGCACCTTCTCTACTTGACGCGACCCCAATTCACTCTAAAAAAGGTTCTGCGATACAAACTTCCCATGGCATCGGCAGCCACGCAGGCGTTTCATCTGCAATCTGAATGAGTGGAACAATTACATGAACGGTTTCAACCCCCGCTTGAGCCTGTCGATCCCGATTTTGGGGGTAGCCGTCGTCCTATTCGGCGCGATGCCATTGCAGGCCCAATCATCGAGCCCGGCCGTGACGCACATCGAGTCCTACTATCGGCAGCTGATGCCGACGATTCAACAAGCCGGCCGCTTGAGTGTTCGCGAGCGCGACAGGCGGTTCACGCCTGCTATTACGTCCGCTTTCGATCTTGCGACGATGACGCGGCTCGCAGTGGGCCCGGCATGGTCGACCTTCTCGGCAGGCCAGCAAAGCGCTGTGCGGGAAGCTTTCGCCCAATTCATCATCGCGGATTACGCCAGCCAGGTAAGCGATTATTCCGGGGAAAGTTTTGTCGTCGATCCGAAGGCAGTGCCGGAGTCACGGGGTGGCGGCGAAATTGTCAAAACAAAGCTCTTGCAGCCGGGTGGCCGGACCGTGACGATCAATTACCTGGTTCGTGGCGGGCGCGTGATCGATGTCTATCTCAACGGCGCCATAAGCGATCTGGCGACGCGGCGCGACGAGTTTTCTTCGATCCTCGCCTCCGGCGGTGCGGATGCTCTGATCAAGAGGTTACGCGAGCGAACGCAGAAACTGCTTGGGGGCTAAATTTTGAGCGTTTGATGTAGATTTCCTGATGCGCTGGCGTGGTTTGAAATCGCGGCACGGAGAACGCTCGTTCGTGGCATCAGTGCTCGCGCCCACATCGCCAATTTGGGTCAGGATTTTTCGAATACCGTCAATGGGCTCGCGATCCATGCGAGATTTTGCCACTAACGTCGAAGGCATCCGCAATCTCATGGAGGTTGCCGTAGAGTGGGGTCGAACGGGTTGTAATATCAGCAGTGTGGCAACCATTGCCTTACAACCGATGG
>DATFXJ010000075.1:0-4159 GCA_035315965.1 Pseudolabrys sp. | reverse complement strand
TCTTGTCCAGGTAAAGCTGCCGGATCTCCGCCTCGCTCATCTCCAAAATGCCGCGCAGGATGTCTTCGTTATGCTCGCCAAGACGATCCGCCTTCAGCTCAGTCCGCGGCGACCAACGCGAGAATTTTGCAGCAAGACCTGGAATATCGAATTCCCCGATCTCCCGATCCTTGACCCGGCGCACAGTGCCGCGTTCACGCAAATGCGGATGACCCATGGCTTCGTGTAGGGTTAGCACTGGCGCGCAAGGAACGCGTTCGACTTCGAGCGCTGCAATCGCCTCCTCGCGGCTTGCGAAACCGGAAAGCCAACTCTCGATGATCTCTTTCAGCGCCGCGTTGTTGTCGCGCCTCGAGCGCGGATGGTGGAAACGGGGATCGTCGGCCAGTTCTGGCATGTTCATGGCCTTGACCATGTGCGGCCATTGGTGCGGCATCACCATGATCGCGATGAACTCGTCGTTGCGGCAACGGAACACGCCGGTCGGCCCGCCGTCGGGATGCAGCGACCCCGAGCGTGGGAGTTGAAAATTCTTGCCGCGCAGCGACAACTTGGGCACGTTCACTTCGTGCATGTTGAAATAGGTGTCGAGCAGCGAGCAATCGATATATTGCCCTTCGCCGGTGCGCTCGCGATGGAGAAGCGCGAAGCCGACTGCCATCGCTGCGGTCACGCCGGTTGCGCTGTCGCCGATGGCGATCGGTAATTGCGCCGGCCCGCGGTCGGACTCGCCGATGGCCGCGGTGATGCCGGCATAGGCCGCGCCCATATAGTCGAAGCCCGGCTTAGCGTTGAGCGGGCCGGTTTGTCCCGCAAGCGAGATCGAGCACATGATCAGACGCGGATTGATTGCAGAGAGCTTGTCATAGCCGAAGCCGGCACGCACCATAACCCCCGGTGCAAAGTTCTCGACCACGACATCGATCTTTGGAATGAGCGCATAGATAACCGCGCGGCCGCGCTCCTGTTTAATGTCGACGGCAACCGATTTCTTCGAGTGGTTGTGCTGGAAGTAGTAAGTGCTTTGGGACGTTGCCTTCAAATTCGGATCATGCGGCTTGTCTCCGGAAAAGCGCCCGCGGTCGCCAAACGGCGCGAGTTCCAGCTTGATGACCTCCGCGCCCAATTCGGCGAGAATGCGGGTGCAGGTCGGCGCGGCCACGAACTGTCCGATATCGAGCACCCGGTAGCCTGTCAGCATCGGCAATTGCTGTTGCATGAGCGATCACTCGCGATCAGCGCGCCTCGAATTGTCTTTGGCCGAATAGAACGTCCCAAGATTCGCCGGACGGCTTTTCCCGGTTCTTGGCGTGCCGACCCGCCATGACTGCGAGCCCACGCTGCACGGCGGGCCGCCCGCGCACGGCGTTGTACCAGCGCTGCAGGTTCGGCCACGCCGCGATATCCTGGCCCTGCCATTTGTGCGGTCGCAGCCAGGGATAGACCGCCATGTCGGCGATCGAATAATGGCCGGCCAGAAATTCGGCTTCGCTGAGTCGCTTGTCGAGGACGCGATAGAGCCGTGTCCCTTCGTTGGTATAGCGCTCGATGGCGTACGGGATCTGCTCCTTGGCGTAGCGGCGGAAATGGTGCGCCTGGCCGAGCATCGGCCCGATCCCGCCCATCTGGAACATGAGCCACTGCACAACTTCGTATCTCTGGCGTAGATCGGACGGCATGAATTGCCATCCCGCTTTTTCGGCGAGGTACATCATGATGGCGCCCGATTCGAACAGCGCGAACGGCTTGCCGTCGGGTCCCCCGTGATCGACCAGCACCGGAATCTTATTGTTCGGGCTGATCTTTAAGAAGTCCGGGCGGAACTGCTCGCCTTTGCCGATGTGAACCGGCACGACGTTATAGTCGAATCCCAGTTCTTCGAGCAGGATCGTGACCTTGTATCCGTTGGGCGTAGTCCAGAAATAAAGGTCCAGCATTGCGCAGCCTTACCCGGCCTGTTTGAACGGCGGCTCGCGCTTAAGGTCTGCTTCAGTCAGCCTCTGCTCCAGCAGCCCCATGCGGTCGTAGCCCCAGAATGGCTCGTTCTGGAAATAGAACATCGGCACGCCGAACACCTGATCGGTTGCCGCGTCTTGCTGCGCGCGCTCGTAATCTGAAGGTCCGCCGCCGGCGAGATAGTCACGATAGCCGTGGCCCGAGAGGCCCACGCTTTCGATCACCGGCTCAATGGCGCTGGCCTCATCGGCGGCAAGCTCGCGCTTGAAGAAGAGTTCAAAAACTTTGTTGCCATAGTCGCGGATCTTGCCGTGCCTCTCGGCGTAGAGACCGCCTATCAGCGCCGGCGTGGTGTCGAAGATTTTTAGAGGGCCGCGGAGCACCAGACCGCCGCGCATGTTCGCCCATCGGCGCGCGTCCATGTAGGAGTATTTTACCTTGTATTCGGAATACTGGCTGCGCTCGCCTTTGCCCTTCAACCGAAGCTGAAACGGCTTCCATTTCAGCGTGATGTGATATTTGTCCTCGAGCGCGAAGGCTGGGTCGAAAGCCAGAAAGGCGTAAGGGCTCTTGAAGTCCGAATACATTTTCACTTCGACCCGATCGCGCCGCATGTGAGCCTCTGAAATCATCGAGTGGGCAGGCGCGTTGTGCGAGCGCCTGCTTGTGAACGTCGGCTGGGTGAACTTTGACAAAGAGGCCGCCTCATGTCAATTTGATATGAATAACGAGTTTTCATGCTGATATTGCATAAATGAGCTTCTCATGGCCGATCTACAGGACGCGCCGAATTTATCGATAAAGCATCTGAGAACAGTGGTCGCGCTAGCACGGTTCGGTAGCTTCATCGCGGCGGCGTCATATCTGCGCATGTCCCAGCCCGGCGTAAGCCGCATCGTGCAGCAGGTCGAAACGCGATTGGGCGTAAAGCTCTTCGCGCGCGGCACGCGCAGCGTGTCGCAGACCGAAGCAGGCCGCGAGTTCATCCCTGCGGCAGAGCGTCTCCTTGGCGAATTCCTGCAGCAGTCACAGAAGGCCCGCGCGCTTGATGGTGAGATGCGAGGCCAGCTCGTTATTTCGAGCCTTATGTCGATATCGCACCGCGTATTGCCGGCGACACTAGTCGCTTTCCGCAAGAGACACCCGAAGATGTATGTGCAGATCAGGGAAGGCTTGACCAGTGCTGTTACGGAAGATGTGCGCAGTGGCGTGGCGGATTTTGGCATTGGCAACGCGACCAGGCTTCCTGAGGGCGTTGTCGCGGCGTCCATCATCAACGAGCCTTGCTATGTGGTGCTGACGAAGCGCCATCGTCTTGCTGCGGTACCGTTCGTTTCGGTAAAGGAAATCGGCGATGAGCCGATGATTTCGATGCCGAGTGATTCCGGGCTACGGCGCACGCTCGATATTGCCGCCAGTGAGCGCGGCGTCGTCTTGAACCACAGTATCGTCACCAATCAGTTCGGCTCGCTATTCGATTTCGTGGCGCACGGCCTTGGCATTGCAATCGTCCCCGCCGCCGTTTTGCCGCCATCGAACGGCTCTCGCATCATAGTCAAGCCGCTACGGCCGGCGATCACGCGCCGCATCGGCATTCTACGGCTTGCCGAAAAGTCGTTGATGCCAGCCTCGCAGGCATTTCTGGAGATTTTTCAGCCGAAATTCTTGGCAGCGGTGCGTGGGAGGAAAGGACGCGAATAATGAGCTGACTAGGGGTGCGCATTGATCAATCGGCGAACTGGAAAAAACATTCCTGATCGTCTTCACGTCGGATTGGCCCGGTGATCGCCGCGCGGCGTGTCCGCTTCGCTCCAAAAAGCGGACAAAGAGCAGACATGCCAGCGTGTCCGCTTTGTGCCAAAAGCGGACGAACGCACCGCAGCAATGCCATGCCCTGGGTTAGAGGCTTGGTAGGCGAAATATGACGTCGATTTAACCTTGAGATTTTGAACTGGGGCACCTCTCCGGCCGACCCATCGTCATCGGCAACTCCTCGGCGAGTACGGGTCATCATGTCCCACACCTTCAAGTCGGAGGTAGTTCAAGAATGCTACCTCCGTGCCGCTGAGGCTCGTCAAATAGCCAAGGCCGCCAGCGACCCATTCACGAAGGCGGACTTCGTTGCTCTAGAACGACGGTGGCTTTCCTTGGCCCGCAGGTACGAGTGCGAAGAGCGGTGACGAGCGCGGAAAAGCAAGAGCCG
>DATFXJ010000074.1:0-4665 GCA_035315965.1 Pseudolabrys sp. | reverse complement strand
ACGGTGAAATCCGTCGATCCGTTCATCACGGGCTTCATTGAAAACAACAATTATATCGGGCGCCCGGCTGACCTCATGGTCCTCAAGGACGGCTCGATGCTGATCTCCGACGACTACAACGGCGCGGTCTATCGAGTGACTTACGACGGCGCGAGCGTCGTCAGATAGTTCACGTAGCTTGGCGCTCGCTACCACGACGCCGTGCAAGAGGTCTTGGACCTCGTGAAGAGGTCACGAAGGTGTACGGTGCAAGCGGCGGTTCTTGCGGCCCGCGATGAAGAGGGCGCGGAACAAACGACGGCCTAGCGAGTTGGATAGCGACTGATGCGACTCTCAGGAGGTTCGCATGCGAAAGATTTTGGCGCTCGCGGCAAGCCTGTGCTTTGTCGTGTCGGTAGCCGCGGCGCAGGCGCCGTCCCAGTCCGCCGCCTCGAAGTCCGACCTTCTCTCGATGGATCAAAAGACAAAGATCGCGCAACTGATCACGAAGCAGACGGCGCCGCTTACCAGCGGCGCCTTTTCGATTGCGGTTGATCGCATTGTCCCCGCGGAGATCGAACTTCACTCTCTGCCCGCCGAAGCGCAACGACTGGCACCGCAATTGGGTAGCTTCGGCTATATCGTCGTCGAGGAGCAGATCGCGCTCGTGGACCAGCGCACGCGCAAGGTCGAACTCGTATTTCCGCGCTGGGGCGAATAGCGAGGCCCAGTTCCCGCGTTCGAGGTCCGGCCCAAACCGGGGAAACGGGAGCCTGCTGGGCCGTCGTCTCAATCGCAAAGCTGGACACGTTCGTTCCCAACATTCCCGACGCGGCCGCTGCACCGGCTAGCCGAATAAGTTGGCGACGCGGCTCCATGTAGATGATGTATCATATGTATCATCAACCTGCCGTGTAGTGCCGGCATCGCTCGACGAATTCCAAGTCAGGCGCATTTTGCTTTTCGCCGGTTAAAACGAGGTCGAAGTGCCGCACGCTTGTGGCGCAGCAAGATGGATCGACACTTTCACGAGCACGCAGCGGCGAGTTCCGCATGCAGCACGACCTTGGTCACGGCTGGAGTTCAGCCTGAGTGCCGCGCCCGAGCGATCTCGTCTGCGCTGTACCGGACCGCCCGGAAGACCTGATTGCTCTCAGAGCCTGGTGGGCCGCCAAAAAAAGGCTTGCCAAAAAATGGATTGATGTATTCCCAGACGATCTCTCCCTCTTTGGTGACCTCGAAGAAGCGTCCGAAGGAAGACTCGGTAATCAAGGTATTGCCGTTTGGCAGCCGTTGCGCGCAGCCCATGCGCGGGGAGAAGAAGTTCCAAGCCGGCTTGTCCTGATACTTCCACACGATCGCGTTGGTGGCCGGATCGACCTCGATTGCTCTCGAATAGGGCACGGAGTCGTCGAGACGATGCGGTCCGTTGTCGAATATGAGGACGTTGCCGTTCTCCAACAGGGTTGGCGCATGCTGGCCGGCAACGGTGGGCGGCCCAAGCTTCCATACGATTTTTCCGGTTTTGCGCGAAATACGAATGACCGTGGAGGTCGGCCGATAGCTGGCAAGGATGTCGCCGTCCGGCAACTCCTCGACGCTATTGCCTTGAGCCCACAGCGTGCGCGGCGCCTGCACCTCGGCGATGCCATCCGCGACGGGATCAAGATGTTCCCAGGTGCGCCATTCCCAAACCGTGTGTCCCGCAGGAGTGACCTCAGCCAAATAATCGGAGTACATCTTGTCGGCTTCGGAGACCGGTCGGGAAGCATACTGGCCCGATTGCATGTTCCCTTCCGCCATCCCTCCTTTGACGCGCCGCGCGATTTCTTCGGGTACCTCGCCCATGCAATGCAGCAGCACGTTCCCGTTGCGCAGCAGGATGCCGTGGTGGTGATGGTCGGGATGGCGCACCTCCCACAGTACCTTCCCATTCCAGTCCGCTTCCAAGACCACGCCGCCTTTGAATGGAAAACGACTGAGAAAGCTCTGCTCCGAAGTGCGTCCGTTGAAAAACAGGGTCCCGCGCTCGGTGAGGTAGCCGGACAGGCCGGGCGGATATGGCATGTTCCAGGTGTGGACGACCTCGCCCTGAAGGTCGATGAGATACACGGTCCTGCTTTCCACGAAATGCGGGGCAAAAAGCGTGAACCCCGCGAACGCGCGCTTCGGCTCGCACGCACGCAAGCCAACGCCTCGACGTTTGAGGGTATTCTGCTCCAACTCAGGCATAGCTTGGCTGCCGCCAATGGCGACGCTCGCGCCGATGGCGGCGGAGCCCATGAGCAGCATGCGTCGTTGCATGGACCAATATTCGTGGCTGAGCATCGGACGTCTCCACTCCGACTTCTGCAATCCACAGGCTGCGAGGTGCGATTCGCCGTTGTGGAACAGGTTGGCTTTGCAAGCTTCTCACCTTGCGGTTGGTGCGATTCGAAACGCGTCAGTCCCGCTGCAGCTTGTTGGGGTCGCCGCCGCAATAGAGATAAAGCGCATCGTAGAGATGCCGCTCGCGGCGAATCGTTTCGTGATCGTCGTAGCCCTGTGCGGCGGCGAGCCGCTTGAATCCTTCCGCGATCGCCTCGAGCCCAGGTGACTGCGGGGTGAGATCGCGCCGTGGCGTGTCGGCCCCGCGCACGATCAACGCCAGGCGGCTGATAGCCGCATCCTTGACATTGTATTTCTTGACGATCGCGTCGAACGAACATTCCTCGCCGTGGTGACCGAGCTCGACGCCGGCAACATCGTACGGAATGGCGCCGGTCTTGCGCGCCACGCTCTCCACCTCGCCGACCGGCACGAACAGGAATTCCGCATCGCGATCGATGAACGTGCGGATGAGCCAAGGACAGGCCACGCGGTCGACCTTCACATTGGCGCGGGTAACCCATTTCATCGGTGCCTCCGAGGGTTCGAGTGATGATTAATATAAGTTGCACACTGGGCCCGCGCGATTTCCGCGGCGGTTGCGGCCTGTAGCCTCAATGTTGACAATGTATCAAATGCGATCTACATATGCAACATATGTATCATTAGGCAATGGTCATGAGAAATTGTATGTCTGGCCCGAGAAGCGATGCTTTGTAGACAGTCCCAATCCGCGTTATTTGGAGGCTCCGGGGCACAGCATATCGGGGCCCCTCACCAACGAGGAGTCATGAAAAATGCTACGAATACTCTCACCGGCGGGCGACAAGGAGGAAGTCATGCGCCATCAGGATTATGTGGACAAGGCGAAGCTAAGCCCTGCGCGTATATTCAAATCCCCCATGGATGTTGTCGAAACGAACGGCATCGGGCCATCCGAGAAGCTGGCCATACTGCAGGCGTGGGAGGCCGATGAACAAGCGCTTCTGCGCGCCGAAGACGAAGGCATGGGGGGAGGGGAGCACGCGCATCTTCACAAGGTACAAGCTGCCCTCAATCAACTCAGGGATGTTAATTGGCGACAAAAACTCGTTTAAGGAATGCCAGCATGTCGGATCATCTCATTGTGTATGGGTTTCTGCGCAGCACCTTCGTCAACATTGTGCGGCTCGTCCTCACGCATAAAGAGGTGCCATACACGTTCCATGATCTGGAGCCGGAGATGGGTAAGCCAAGCCATCTTGCGCTGCATCCCTTCAATCGCGTCCCAATCCTGCGTCATGGTGATTTCACGGTTTATGAGACAAGCGCCATCGTCAGCTATCTGGAGGAGATCTTTCCGACACCAGCACTGCAGCCGAAGAGCGTCCGCGATCGCGCGCGCATGAACCAGTGGATCAGTACTGTCAACTCCTATTACTACCCCTATATGATCTACCATGTCTCGCACGAGCGGAACGTCTTTCCCGAGGTTGGGATTCCGTCCGATGAGAATGTTGTGGCGCATGCCCTGCCGAAGATCGAGGTGGGGCTGAAAGTAGCGGAGCACGAGCTGGCGCACGGCAAAGACTACCTTCTCGGTTCCGAACTCACCCTTGCGGACTTCTACCTGCTGCCAAGCACCTATTCATTTAGCTTCGCCCCGGAAGCCAAGGCCATGTATCCCAAGTACCCGGGGTTTTCCCGGTGGCGCGAGAAGATGGAGCGATTACCCACAGTCAAGAAGCTGCGTGCCGCACTACCGCCGCGCGCGCCAATTGAGCACGCCAGAGAATGGGCTGTATCACATCGGCCGAAATATTAAGGCCAGCGAACGTCTGCATCTTTTGTAATTGGCATCAACCGCAACGTACACGAGTGATTGCAACATATCGAGGCCCCGAACAGCGCACGACCCCGTCGTCGCCGTCACAGGCTGCACGATGATCAACCATGAACCTGGTTTGCTGCAACGACGCACGCTGCTCGCCGACTTTGGCGCGCTCGCTGCGAGTACCATCATTGGAGGTAGCCCACTCATGGCCGCCATCGAGCAGAACACCCTCAAACGACGCGGCGTCGGGTTGCGTGCGTGCGAGCGAGAGCGCGTCTTCCCAGGATTTACGCTGTTTGCTCCGCACTTCGTGCAAAATACCAACGTGTATCTTATCGATCTGCAGGGCGAGGTCGCCCACACCTGGAACATGCCGTACCCGCCCGGCCTCTCCGGCTATCTCACAGAGCGCGGGACACTGTTTTACAACGGGCGCACTTCGGAGGAGAGCTTTCTGAGCCGCTTCCCGTTCAAAGGCGGCGTCGTCCTGGAAGCCGACTGGAATG
>DATFXJ010000073.1:0-18077 GCA_035315965.1 Pseudolabrys sp. | reverse complement strand
TCAGGAATTATGACTGTCAGTGGAAAAAACCGAAGCCAAGGAACAAAGATTTTACGCTGGGGCGCAGCTGCTTTGCCGTTGAGCGTATTCGTTGGTGTTGTACTTGGTGCAGGTGTCGGTGCAGCGGTGGCTAACATTGGCGTTGGCGTTGCTATCGGGGCAGGTTTTGGTGTTGGCGTCGGGGTTTGCGTGACGGTTGCGGTTTTTGTATTTCGCTCTTCCGAATAGCTGGGCTTAGGCTTCCTCCCTCGGGTCGCGCGCGAGCAGTTCCTGCACGGCGTCGCGGGGCGAGAGCGCCAGCGATGCCACGTTGTGACGTGATGCCGCGCGCCTGCTCTAGTTTGATCGCGCGAGCCTTGTTCATTTTGAGTAAGTTCCCGTCTGGCCACTTTCTCGGTATGTTCAATATGGAACCGAGACCCTGGCTAACACTTGAAACCGTATGGCTAGGCCAACCACCATTTTCAATAGTACCAGTCTGCGGAAGAGGCGTCAGAAGACGAAGATGCCTTCCAAACAAGCAGACACAGAATATCAGCGGGCGCGGGACAGGGCATTTTATGGATCGCTTGGTGCTGCCTCACCGGTTAGAAGGATCGACCCGAAGACAGGGAATGTCATTGCACTCATTGATCCTAAAACTGGCGCAACGCTGCCTAAGAAAAGATGACCCGATCACTCCAGCTCCGCGATTACCCCGCTGAAATCGTCCGCCTGTCGTGCCCGAAATGTGGGCGAGCGGGCCAATACCGAAAACAGACTCTAATTGAACGTTACGGGGCCGATATTCGATTGCCGGATCTGTGGGAGGAAATTGCACAGTGCGAGCGGCGTGGAATGCACGATATCTGCGGTGTCCACTATCTTGACTTAGCCTAGGGCCGCGATTGGCAAATCTATCGGGGTGCATTAACGTGCCCGGCGCATCCTCCCTGGCCCGTAACGGCGTGTATCCGTTGCGGGCCTTTTGTTACGCTGGCGAGCATGACGGGTTCGGTAGTCATAATTACAGGGGCAATCACATGGCCAAAAAGCGAAAGGCAAAAAAAGCTAAAATCAAACGCAAGCGAACAGCAAAGAAAAGCAGGCCTAAGAAACGGTCTACCCGTAAGGGCGGTGTTCTAACGCCCATTGTTTCAGATGACGCACTAGAACGTGCCTATAGCTTCTAAATGCAAAGTGCCGATGCCATGAGTGAGCCAATCTCCTCACAAATACTCATATTTGTAATGATAAAATCGGGGCCGCTCTCATTCCTGCGAGAGCGCGGCCCCGATCTCACCTTTGCCCCCCAGCCCCGAGATCGGGGCTGTTTTTATTTACAATAATTCGCAGCCGTTCGGCGGGCGCAAAGCGGGTTGCCATAACGAATTTTTGTGATTGTTGCAGTGCAGTCACATGCCTTTAGCCGCCGTTTCGAGATTTATGGAACGTTTATCCAGTGGACGTAGTTCTTCAAGTGTGGCCGACCGCGCAACCAGAAGGCTGATCGGACTATCGGTATCCGGGATGCTATTGGCAATGCTGATACTTAGGGCCATGGCGGGATAGCAGCTAGATGCGGTCTGTATTTTATGCTCTGGGTGCGTCCTAATTTGAAAGCCTAGACGCCCCAAAATCTCGCCAGAACTTATCGCGGCATGGTCAGCCCTCGAACCTCGCATTGGGCTCGACAGTTCTTTCTGCGCCCAGAAGGATACGGGCTATGTCGAAGCGAAACACGAATACCAAAGAGAGCCAACGGCTCCGAGAGGTACAAATTTTTGTAGGGTTGGGGCTTGTAGTCGGCGTCTTTCTCATCATTGTAGGCGGCTGGCTTGCGAGAAGCGACAACCTCAACACCAGCACTGCGCAGACCACGCCAAACGCATCCTCGACGATCGTAATCAACCAGTGATGTTTTTGACGAGAGCGCGGCAGCGATCTTAGGCCAGAACCAAACATAACCTTTGGCGGCGTTGCGTTGAAGCGGCGCACGCTCGCCAGCGCACCGACGCCGCCCGATCAGTTGCAGGCCACACGCCAAGACCCAGACGAAAGCGATATTCAGCAGAGAGATGAAATACACAATCGTCCACCACCTGCTGTAACCTGTCGCAAGATATTCGATATCGGAAACACCCAAAGCCACAATGATGAAAATGGCGAAGAGCCAATGCCAAACACTGATCGTGTCCATTTATCACCCCCGGCACATTGCGATCTGAAAAGGATAGCTAGGTTGTACGGTCGCTGGAAATAGGGGCGTTGCTGCCCGAGCTACGAGGCTTTCAGCGCCGCCAGCGGATCGGGCTCATAGCGTGACACGCCAGCAGCGAGCATCCGCCGAGCGGGAGTCGAAGCGAAATTAAATTTGATTCCGTCCCCCCCACCCCTTGGAAGTATGGTGTGCATAAACCGCAGGAGGGATTGATGGAAATCCAACTTGTTCGTGAGAGCTGGGGCGATAACGACAAAAAAGGGGATCGGTGGGTTGACCTTTACGTTGGTGCTGATGGTTCGGCGAGGCTGAGCCGTCACGACTTGCGTCCGTCCCTCAAAGAATCGTCCGATGACGAAGATTATGAGTATCATGTTAATGTACCTGCGACAGCCGCCCCCAAACTAGTGTTTGCATTGCTTCGCGAGAAATATCTGGGCCGAAGTGGCGCCGTACAAGAATTTCGTGAGTTCTGTGAAAAGGAAGGCATTGAACTTTGGTGGTGATGCGCACCCGGTGAAGCGATGCGACGGAGATCGAAACAGACGACGTGGGGCGATAAAATCATGACCGGCATCACGTTGGTTGTTATCGTGGCCGTCGCGATCGGGGCCTTAGCGTTTTCGGGATACATCCGCATCTATCTGTAAAAGCGAGCAGCCAACGGCCCATACTTCCATGCTCGCCAAAACGTCACCGCCTGAGGCCCGCGAAATTTCGTTGCGTGCGTTCTCAATCAATGTCCGCTCTACCCCCAAAAGCGGACATTCTACTTGTCACTCGATCAGCTCGTCGGTTCGGGTGAGAAGCGTCAGGGGAACATTGAGGCCAATTGCCTTTGACACCCCCGCTTGCGAACTGTGTTAAGCTGGCATTCGCACACCAGGGAGGTGAACATGATTACCGAGATCGTTTTGTTTCGCTTGCCAGAGGCAATGAGCCGTGAAGATGCCACGGCGAAATATCGACTTAGCGTACCTACTTGGCAGGCTAACCCGAACCTGATCCGCAAGGCCTATTTGTTCGATGAAGCGTCCCGACGGGGTGGTGGTATTTATCAGTGGAAGAATATTGAGGCTGCCAAGCAAGCGCACGGCCCCGAATTTCAGGCGCGGATCCAGGCCACGTTTGGAGGCAAGCCAGAGTTCCAATATTTCGAAACGCCCATAGTGATCGACAATGCCGCTAAACAGGTGGTCGATAACGCTGCATAAAGCCAAACGTGAGCGGCACGCGAAGTCCGCTTTACCCCCAAAGCAGACATCGGGACGTGTCAGTTGAATGTCCTCTTAGGGGCAATAGGGGCATTGCCGCGTGAATTTCTCAGATACCAATTCCACCTTCTGGAACTTGATGATGTTCCGCGGGCAGGCCGACTATGTTTATGTCGAGCATACGTTTCCTAGGAACAGCGCAACGGGTTCAGATGTTGGTTTTATGAAAAGCGTTCATCAGCGGAGTTCGCCAATAGGCCGAGCTGATCAATACAGGTATCTGGAAGCGAAGGTCCGCGCTCGAGCCTGGAATAAAGTTGGCCCTATTCTAAGGGCCGGATGGGAAAATTTGGCGGAGGCTTACGCCCGCCTTGCGGAACAATCAGAGGAACTTTCGGGCGCGGACCTTACGTACGATCCAATGTGGGACCTGTTGAACCGCTCTCGACATTGAGAAATAGGTCCGAATTGAACGTCCGGCTTTGGGTCACGAGCAGACATCGGCTCATGGTGTCCGCTTTGGGTCAAAAGCGGACATTTCGCAGTGTAAACGTCATGTCCGCTTTACCCCCAATATGCTTCGTTGTTCTTGCCTGTTACGACGCGTCAGTAATCACCGCCTGGTCAGCGTTCACGGTGGTTGTGTGCTGACACGAAAAATCCGCCACAGAGTCGGCAACGAGGAAACGATCTTGGTCGCTAGATACCTCAAGACGGGCGTTTCCACGGCGACGGCGCCGCGGAAATATGGCACGGTGTTAGTGTTTGAGCGAATGACTGTCCGCGGGTCCAATTGCCCTGCACCCCCGTGGTCGCGTACAGCTTGGGAGAGTCGCGTGGGTGGTCGGGTGGATGGGCGCGACTCTTTCATTTCAACCACGTGGGTTACCCTCAAGACACGAGCCGCAATGCCCGCATAACACTCACTCGCATGTTTGCAGCTTTGAGGACCGGCGCGGCAAGAAGCCGAAGGTCGGTGTCGATATTCCGACACCCGACGAGAATCCGCGTAATTATAGCCGCCGCCAAGGGCAGGTGGCGACCGGTGTTGCTAACAGCGATCTTTGGCGGATTGCGCGCGTCTGAACTGCGTGGCCTGCGCTGGTAAGACATCGACCTAAAGAAAGGCGAGCTGCATGTTCGCCAACGCGCGGACAAATTCCGCAAGATCGGGCCACCAAAGAGCGAGGCCGGTGAGCGCACAGTCCCGCTACCGCTGATGGTGGTGAATACGTTGCGTGAATGGCGACTTGCTTGTCCGAAAGGTGAGCTTGATCTTGCTTTCCCAAACGGGAAGGGCGACGTCGAATTTCACAACAACGTAGTTTATTGCGGATTGTGGCCTACGCTGATCGCTGCTGGCGTTATCATCAAGACCGAAAACGGAACCGTGGTTCCGAAGCACACCAGCCTACAGGCGCTGCGGCACTTCTATGATTCATGGTGCATCAACCGGAAGGCCGATGGCGGCCTGGAATTGCCGCTGAAGGTCGTGCAGCACCGCATGGGCCACTCGTCGATCAATTTGACGGCGGATGTCTATGGTCATCTGTTTCCGCGCGGCGATGATGCCAAAGAATTGTCCGACGCTGCGGCAGCGCTGATGCTGGATGTAACAAAACGGTGAATAGCAGGCAAAAAACTAAATCAAATCAACGGACATTAGCGGCTTGATGATCCGCCTATTCCCAAGCAGGATTGAGCGTTTCCATATTGCATTCGGTGGGTGAACGGTCCTCAATCGGCTGGCTTGTCGAGTTCAGCCAGCAGATTGTGCAAGTCAAGCGGATGTGTGTACATCTGCAAGCCGCCGTCCGGCCGCTTCGGCCATTTTTCTTTCGGTCGATCCCAATAGAGTTCAACGCCGTTGTCATCGGGGTCGCGCAAGTAAAGCGCTTCGCTGACGCCGTGGTCGCTAGCACCTTCGAGAGGAATCTTAGCGACGATCAGGCGTCGTAACGCGTCGGCCAGCAGCTTTCGTGTCGGGTAAAGAATGGCAGTATGGTAAAGACCGGTGGCGCCAGGAGCGGGCGGTGAGCCGCCCAGGCTCTCCCAGGTATTGAGCCCGAGATGGTGATGATACCCTCCGGCCGATATGAATGCGGCGCCCGGCCGGCTAGTTGTAAGCGTAAAACCCAGCACCCCACAGTAAAAATCGAGCGCCCGCTGGAGGTTGGCGACCTTCAGATGGACATGGCCGATCCGTACTCCCGCATCAATAGTGGGCATTTGCATGGCACCTCTCTCGAGGGTGTCGGACTTCGTCATGGTTTCATCCTGGCTGGCGGTAACCTGTATCCCCACATGTAAGCCACACGCGTGGTAGGATAAAGTCCCTGCATGGCAGACAAGACCCTTCCAAACTCGATCGATTCTACCCTCGATCTTTTGGCCAAGGCCGACTACATCGCAGATCGCTCGTTGGCGACGGTGCTTTATCTTGCACTGCGCATGGGCCGGCCGCTGTTCGTCGAGGGCGAAGCGGGTGTCGGCAAGACCGAGATCGCGAAAGTATTGGCCACGACGCTTGGCCGCCGGCTCATCCGGTTGCAATGCTATGAGGGCCTCGACGTTTCCGCCGCGGTGTATGAATGGAATTATGGTGCCCAAATGATTGCCATTCGTCTTGCGGAGGCCGAAGGCGAAGGTGATCGGGCACGCATCGAACACGACGTGTTCTCAGAACGTTTTTTGATCAAACGACCGCTGCTACAGGCCCTTGAGCCCGATCCCGCGGGACCGCCAGTCCTTCTGATAGACGAGATCGATCGGGCCGATGAGGCCTTCGAAGCATTTCTTCTCGAGGTGCTTGCTGATTTTCAGGTGACCGTGCCGGAGCTCGGCACTGTGAAAGCGCTGCATCCCCCGATCGTCGTTGTCACGTCCAACCGTACGCGCGAAGTGCACGATGCCCTCAAGCGGCGGTGCCTCTATCATTGGGTTGGCTATCCGAGCGCTGAGCGTGAATTAAAAATTCTGCGCACCAAGGTACCGGAAATTCCGAAGAAACTATCCGAGCAAGTGGTTGCTTTTGTGCAGGCGTTGCGCAAGGAGGACTTGTTTAAATCGCCCGGTATTGCCGAGACCCTGGATTGGGCCGGTGCGCTCACAGAGCTCGACATCATCGCGCTCGATCCGGCGACCGTGTCAGACACGCTCGGAGTGTTGCTTAAATATCAGGACGACATCACCCGCCTCGATGGTACCAAGGTGAAGGCATTGCTCGATGAGGTGAAGTCGGAGTTGCGAGCGGCAGAGTAGTCATGGCCGCGCTCCAGGGTCGGTTGGCCGAAAACATCCTTTACTTTGCGCGCGCATTGCGAACTGCGGGAATTCCGGTGGGGCCCGGTACCGTACTCGATGCGCTTCAGGCGCTAAGTTTAGCGCGCGTCGTCAACCGAGACGATTTCTATTGGACTCTGCACGCGGTTTTCGTCAAGCGGCACGAGCACACTTTTCTATTTGATCAAGCTTTTAAGATTTTCTTTCGCAGGCGGGGATATATCGAAAGAATGATTGCCTCGATGCCCCCTGAGACGATGTCGGGTTCGCCGAAAGCGCCGCCCCCGGGCGTGCAACGTATGCAGGAGGCCCTGTTCTACGGCCTCGATCAACTCGAACAACAAAAATCCGAAGTCGAGATCGACGCGCGTATGACTGTTTCGGATCGAGAAGTTCTCCAGAGAAAGGACTTTGCACAGATGACGGCAGCCGAAATCGCGGCCGCGAAGGAAGCTATTGCCCGGTTAACGCTCCCACTCGACGAGGTGCGTACGCGCCGGCTCGTAGCTGATCGGTACGGCCATCTCATCGATATCCGCCGCACCCTGCGCGCAAGTATGAAAGCGGGCGGCGCAGTGATCGATCTGAAATATCTCGGTCCGCGGGTTAAGCAGCCGCCGGTGGTCGTTCTCTTGGATATTTCCGGTTCGATGAGTGAATACACGCGCCTGTTTTTGCATTTTCTGCACGCGGTCACCGACGCTCGAAAACGAGTGACCACCTTTCTGTTCGGTACGCGGCTGACGAATGTCACCCGCGCGATCCGCCAGCGCGATCCGGATGAGGCGCTTGCCGCTTGCTCGGCAAATGTGGCGGACTGGTCCGGTGGCACTCGCATCGCCTCCTCGTTGCACGTGTTTAACAAGCAGTGGGCACGCCGTGTGTTGAGCCAGGGCGCAATCGTGTTGCTGATTACCGACGGGCTTGAGCGTGACGCGGACGATACGCTCGCTTTCGAGATCGACAGACTTCACCGATCATCCAGGCGGCTGATTTGGTTAAATCCCTTGCTTCGTTTTCCTGCCTTCGAAGCGCGCGCCAAGGGGGTACAAACCATCCTGCCGCATGTTGACGAATTGAGGCCGATCCACAATCTGGAGTCCATAGCCGGGCTGGTGCGCGCACTGTCAGGCGCCCCGGCTCGAGGGTATGATCCCAAACTGATGCTCGAGCGCGTCGCCTGACGGAGGAATTGCCATGCTTGCACGCGATGAAGATATCCTCAGGGCCGCCGAGGAGTGGCGGAAATCCGGACGTGGCGTGGCTTTGGCAACCGTGGTGGAGACCTGGGGCTCTGCTCCAAGGCCGGTCGGCTCCAACCTCGTGATAGACAACAACGGCAATTTCCTTGGGTCCGTTTCAGGCGGTTGTGTCGAGGGTGCGGTGGTCACCGAGGCCATGGATGTGATCGACAGCGGGAAGCCGAAGATGCTGGAATTCGGCGTAGCCGACGAAACGGCCTGGCAAGTAGGCTTGTCCTGCGGCGGGACAATCCGCGTCTATGTCGAGAAGGTGAGTTAAAGTGAAGCTCGATATCCTGCACGCGTTGAACGCAGAACGTTCGGCGCGCCGTGCCGTTATACTCGTTACCGATGTGGCCAATGGTGAACAACGAGTGGTGAAAGCCGCCGACGCGGTAAATGATCCCTTGAAGGCTGTGTTGGACAAACGGCTCCGCATGGCCAAGAGCGGCATGGAGGAAACACCGCAGGGACGTTTTTTCCTAACCGTTTACGTGCCTTCGCCGCGTCTGGTGATTACGGGCGCTGTGCACATTAGCCAAACACTGGCCCCGATCGGGCAACTGCTTGGTTACGATGTCACCATTGTCGATCCGCGTACAGCCTTCGCATCGATCGAGCGGTTTCCCGACGTCAAGGTGATCGCCGAGTGGCCCGATGTGGCCTTGCCGCCGCTCGATATCGACCGCTATACGGCCTTCGTGGCCCTCACCCATGATCCGAAGATTGACGATCCCGCGCTCAAGCACGCACTGGCGCATGATTGTTTTTATATTGGGGCGCTCGGCTCTAAAAACACCCATGCCAAGCGGGTCGATCGTCTCAAACAAGCGGGTCTCACTGACGCTGACATATCGCGCATTCATGCTCCAATCGGGCTTGATATCGAAGCGGTATCGCCGGCGGAAATTGCGGTGGCCATCATGGGTGAAATCACGCAAGTGCTGCGCCAAAAAGCGGAAGCCCCATGAAATTTGGTGCCGTTCCTATAGTCGATGCGCTGGGCGCGACCGCTGTCCATTCGATTCGCCAGGGCGACTTCGTGCTCAAGAAGGGGACGCGAATTGGGCCAAGCGAAATCGCGGCCCTCAAGGCGGTCGGCATTAAGGAAGTCACTGTGGCGCGTCTCGATGTGGGAGATGTCTCGGAAGATCAGGCTGCCGCCGATATCGCGGCAGCGATTAAAGGCGAGGGTTTGCGCGTTGATCTGGCCTTCACGGGCCGCTGCAACTTATTTGCAGAAAGTTCTGGCGTTCTGGTCGTCGACAGGGATGCGATCGACGCGCTCAATCGTATCGACGAGGCGATTACAGTGGCGACATTGCCGGCATACAAGCCGGTCGTCGAAGGTGAGATGATCGCAACGGTTAAAATTATTCCGTTTGCCGTCGCCGGGACATCCCGTGATCGAGCGGTCGCGGCGGCCGCAAAAGACAAGGCTGTCATCAGGGTGGCGCCGTACAAGCTGCGTAAGATTGGAATTATATCAACGTTGTTGCCCGGCCTGTCGCCCAAAGTCATCGAGAAGACACTCAAGATCACTGCTGCCCGAATTGCACCGGCAGGCGCCAGCGTTATCGCGGAGCGGCGGGTGGTGCACGAGCAGGCAGCCCTTGCTATGGCTATTGACGAGTTGCTCAAGGCGGGCGCCGAGCTCGTGATCGTGTTTGGCGCATCTGCGATTGCAGATCGGCGCGACGTAATTCCGGCCGCAGTCGAAGCAGTCGGTGGTGAAATTGAGCATTTCGGCATGCCGGTTGATCCGGGAAACCTGATGCTAATTGGTAACGCGCGCGGCCATCCGGTGCTTGGCGCGCCTGGATGCGCGCGCAGTCCAAAGGAAAACGGCTTCGATTGGGTACTGATGCGGCTGCTCGCAGGCTTGCCGGTCACTCGCGCGGATATCACCGGCATGGGTGTTGGCGGGCTGTTGATGGAAATCGTCACGCGGCCGCAGCCGCGTGAAGAACGAGTTGCGGAGACCATGCGCCGTGTTGCTGCAATTGTGCTTGCCGCTGGACGCTCCACCCGGATGGGCGCAGTCAACAAAATGCTGGCCGAAATTGGCGGCAAACCGCTTGTGCGTATCGCTGCCGAACAGGCGGTTGCGTCGCATGCTCACCCCGTGGTCGTTGTGACCGGTCACGAACGAGAAAAAGTGGAAGCAGCATTGAACGGTCTGCCGGTGCGGTTGGTGCATAACAGGGATTTCGCGGAAGGACTCGGCACCTCGCTAAAAACTGGCATCGCTGCCGTGCCCGAAGAGGCCGATGCGGCGATCGTGTGCCTTGGCGACATGCCCCAGGTCGATGCAGCGTTAATTAATCGGCTGATCGCCGCGTTCGATCCGGAGCATGGCGCGCTCGTCGTGGTGCCAAGCATCGAAGGACGGCGCGGGAATCCTGTAGTGTGGTCACGCCGCTTTTTCCACGACCTGACTGCAATTCAAGGCGACATAGGAGCCCGTCACCTTATCGGCGGTTATGCCGAGGCGGTAGTCGAAGTGCCCGTCTCTGGCGAGGCGGCTCTTACCGATGTCGACACGCCCGAGTCGTTCTCTGCCGTCAAGGCCGAAATTGAGCGCGCCTGAGATTCGAATCATTGATCGCGCCACGCGACTCATCACTATCTTAACGCGACGCCGGCCAGAGAAGGGTGATGACCAACATCTATGCGCCTATAATGCGCGCAGTTGTCGCCGTGGCCTTAGTGCTCGCGACCGCGATGTTAATGTATGTCGCCGCGAACACAGCG
Organism: Pseudolabrys sp.; assembly: GCA_035315965.1. Taxonomy (GTDB): domain Bacteria; phylum Pseudomonadota; class Alphaproteobacteria; order Rhizobiales; family Xanthobacteraceae; genus Pseudolabrys. Next base: position 7,386 of record DATFXJ010000073.1, on the reverse strand, counting down.
CGGGCCGCCAGCCCGCTGTCATTCCTCGAACGCCCATAAGTACCTGAGATTTATCGCGAAATTATACTCTTGCGGGCTGCCGCTATTTGCACTAAATGATGACTGACTGGTCAGTCATATGCCAATATTACACCCACCTCGGTTCCGAAAGTCGATGCCCCGCCGGGCAAGCCGGACCAAACGCGCAGCTCAAGCCGCCCGTGCGACTGCCGTTCCGGCAGGTGCCTCGCGGAAGATGCGCAGCACCGAACGCCGCGATGCCATCCTTTCCGCTGCGCTCGATGAATTCTCAATCCGCGGCTTCGAGGCCGCTCGCCTGGATGATGTGGCGCGGCGAGCAGGAGTCGCCAAGGGAACGATCTATCTCTACTTCCGCGACAAGGAGACTCTGTTCCAGGAGTTGATCCGGGCCATGCTTACGCCGCTTGTCGGCACGATCGAGGCCATGGGCGAAGCCGACTTGCCGCTCGGCGTGCTGGCGGACCGCCTTGTCGATTTATTCGTGCGTGAGGTTTACGAGACGAGGCGCAAGGACGTCATTCGCCTCATGATCTCTGAGGGCCGGCGCTTTCCGAAACTTGCTGAATTCTATTACCGGGAGGTGTTGGCGCGCATTATTGCGGCCGTACGCGCGCTGCTGCGGCGCGGTGCCGCACGCGGCGAGGTGCCGGAGGGGCTTGCAGATTTTCCGCAAATTATCGCCGCTCCCGGTTTGGTGGCGATCATTTGGAGCGGGCTATTCGAACGTTTCGAGCCGCTTGACGTTCGCAAGATGATGAAAACGCATGTCGAGCTGCTTTTCGCGCCGAGGAGAGCTACATGAAAATGAAGCTCGCTGGCCTGTGGATAATGGCGTTTGGCGCGCTTGCGCTCGGTGGCTGCGACAACGCCAACGACCACGTGTTGCAAGGTTGGGTAGAAGCTGAATTGATCTTCGTTTCACCCGACGAGCAGGGACGTGTGGAGACTCTAAAGGTACGTGAGGGCGATCAGGTGAAAAAAGGCGAGGTGCTCTTCACCGTCGACGACGACCTGCAAAAAGCCGACGTCGTGGTGAGAAACACTGCCGTTATGAATGCGCAGCAGAGCTTCGATCGCGCGAAAGAACTATTAAAGTCCTCGGCAGGAACGCAAAAAACCTACGACGACGCTGAAATGGTGCTGCGTCAGGCCAAGGCTAACCTGGAATGGTCACAGACGCGGCTCGCGCGCCGGAATGCGTACAGCCCCGGCGACGCCACGGTGGAGCAGGTTTATTATCGTCCCGGTGAAACGGTGCCAGCAGGACGGCCGGTCGTGGCGTTACTGCCACCTGGCAATCTTAAGCTTCGCTTTTTCGCACCGCAGGCGATACTGCCCAAAATCAAATTCGGAGAAATCGTTGATGTCAGCTGCGATGGCTGCGAGAAAGGCCTGACTGCAAAAGTAAGTTTTATCGCGCGCAGCGCCGAATTTACTCCCCCGGTGATCTATAGTCAGGAAGAGCGCGCCAAGTTGGTATTTCTGATTGAGGCACGGCCCGAAAAGCCGGACAGGTTTCGGGTCGGCCAGCCAGTTACCGTCACGCTAGCGCAAGAGCCGCACAAATGAACGCGCACGACATCGTCATCGATGTCCACGGCCTTACCAAAAAGTTCGACGGTCGTGCTGTGGTCCGAAATTTGTCCATGCAGGTGAAGCGCGGGACAATCTACGGCTTCCTGGGCCCAAACGGGTCTGGCAAGACGACCACCATTCGTATGCTGTGCGGTCTGCTCACTCCGGATGAGGGAACGGGAACCTGCCTTGGTTACGACATTCGCACCGAGACCGACAAGATCAAGCGCCAAGTCGGCTATATGACGCAGCGTTTCAGCCTCTACCAGGACCTCTCGGTACGCGAGAACCTGGAATTCATCGGAAGGGTCTATGGAATCGATCATCCGGTCGCTGCGGCACGCGCCGCGGTTGAACGACTTGGCCTCGCGGGGCGGGAAGGACAGCTTGCGGCCGAACTCTCCGGCGGGTGGAAGCAGCGCTTGGCACTTGGCGCTTGCACGCTGCCAAGCCCGCAATTGTTGCTACTCGACGAGCCGACCGCCGGCGTCGATCCAAAGGCGAGGCGCGAATTCTGGAATGAGATTCACGCTCTCGCAGCTGACGGTCTGACAGTATTGGTGTCGACCCATTACATGGATGAAGCGGAGCGTTGTCACGAGATCGCATACATCGCATTCGGGGAGTTATTGGCGCATGGCACAGTTGAGGAGGTAGTCACCTCATCGCATTTAACCACCTACGTCGTGAGTTCCTTGGCCGGTGACGGCCTCGCCGATTTATCGGCTGAGCTTACCGACAAGCCAGGCATAGATATGGTGGCACCTTTCGGCACCAGTCTGCATGTGTCAGGTCGCGACGCGGCCGCACTCGAGTCCGCCATTTCAATTTATCGCAAACGCAAAAACCTTGATTGGAGAAAATCTGAGCCATCGCTCGAGGATGTGTTCATCGACCTGATGGGCAAGGCGCGAGATAATTTCCAATGACTAACCTGCTTCCTCCTCATGCGGCGAAACGTCTTTCGGGCGGGGCCTTCTGGCGCAAGACTTGGGCCATGCTAGTTAAGGAATTCATCCAACTCAAACGCGACCGCGTTTCCTTCGCCATGATCATAATGATCCCGCTCGTGCAACTGATGTTGTTCGGTTACGCCATCAACACCATGCCACGCAATTTGCCGACGGCAGTATTGATGCAAGAAACCAGCGATCTGTCGCGCTCTATCCTTGCCGCACTCGAAAACACGAAATATTTCAGGGTCACCGAGCTGCCACATAACGAAGCTGAGGTCGACCAGTTACTGGCTTCTGGCAAAGTGCTGTTTGCGGTTGAGATTCCTGCAAATTTCGAACGCTCCGTGCGCCGAGGCGACAAGCCGGCCATGCTGGTGATTGCGGACGCCACCGATCCTGTTGCCTCCGGGACCGCCCTCGGCGCTCTCAGCGAAGTTCTGCAGACTGCGCTCTCTCATGACCGCGATATTCCCAACAGCGCCGCGATGCCGTTCGAAATCCGTACCCACGCCCGCTATAACCCCGCAGCCGTCACCCAGCTGAACATAGTGCCGGGGCTTGTCGGCACCATTCTCACCATGACCATGCTGATCTTCACGGCGCTTTCGGTCACGCGCGAAATTGAGCGCGGAACTATGGAAAATCTGCTGTCCATGCCGATCACGCCTATTGAAATCATGCTCGGCAAGATCATTCCCTACGTGGTTGTCGGTGTTGTGCAGGCGACCATAATCATCTCGATCGGTGTGTTGCTGTTTGGGGTTCCGATCATCGGTAGTCTGCTGATGCTTGCACTTCTGAGCACGTTGTTCATTGCGACCAATTTATCGATCGGCTACACATTTTCGACGGTTGCGCAGAACCAATTGCAAGCGATGCAAATGTCGATGATGTTCTTCCTGCCAAACATTTTGTTGTCCGGATTCATGTTCCCATTCGCCGGCATGCCGGTCTGGGCGCAATATATCGGCGAGGCATTGCCGTTGACGCATTTTCTCCGCATCGTGCGCTCAATCATGCTCAAGGGCTCCAATTTGTCGGACCTGCGATATGACGCGATTGCGATGTTTGTTCTGATGCTGGTGGCGATGACCATCGCCGTCACCAGGTTCCGCCGCACGCTCGACTAGTTTAGCGCCATAGCGCGGACCATTCGGCATTGTCGGCTTCATGCTGGTGACGTGGGCGCCCAAAAGCAAATGTCGATAGCCCTCTGAGCCGAAATACTGAACTTCGAGCCTATTGGAACAGGGACGTAATGAAGACAAGCGTCATTAATGGGTATATGCATGCCCACGAGTCTCGTTGCAGATTGGAATTGCAGTGACTGCTCCTCCTGCCAGCCATATTGGTGTCGACGATCTGGCTCGCCGGCAATCGATTGCATTCCTTAATTGGGCCCATGCGCTCGACCATTTCGTGCTGTTGATCTACCCGACCGTAGTGATCGGTCTGGAGGTCGTCTATCAGCGTTCGTACAGCGAGTTGATCGCGCTATCGAGCGCAGCCTTTGTCGCATTTGGGGTATTCTCATTGCCGGCCGGCTGGCTTGCTGATCATTGGAGTCGCCGCAACATGATGGCAGCTTTCTACATTGGTTGCGGCCTCTCGCTGGCTGGCGCGGGGCTTGCGCCAAATCTCGTGACGCTAGCGGTGGCTATGTTCGCACTTGGCCTGTTCGCGTCAATCTATCATCCGGTAGGGATGGCGATGCTGATCGAGGCGTCGAGCGCGCGTGGACGCACGCTCGCCTTTAATGGCGTATGCGGAAATCTCGGCGTCTCGCTTGCTGCCGCCATTAGCGCCGCGCTTACCACATGGCTCGGTTGGCGTGCCGCCTTTCTCGCGCCGGCAGCAATCTTGGTCGCCACTGGTGTTTTCTATCTCTGGCTTACGCCCGACGACCGTTATCACGCCAAGACGCGCGAATCTGCGCCAGCAGTGCCGCTTACCCCGCGGCTTGCAGTGATGCTGTTCGGACTGTTCATCGTGATTGCGTTAAGCGCCGGACTAACCTTCAACGTGCTCACCATCGCGCTGCCGAAAATCGTCGACGAACGCCTTTCCAGTGATTTGCCGTTGGTTCTCGTCGGCAGCATCGCAACGGCTGTGCTAATCTGCGGAGCGCTGGCGCAGTTAACGATTGGCCGGCTGGTGGAATGGGTTCAGCCGCACGTGATATTTGCGGCCGTCACCGGAATCGGCTTCTTGGGCAATTTGTGGGCGACCTACGCCAGCGGCGTTACGCTTCTGATCACGCTGGCGCTTGCGATCGCCGCCATCTACGGGCAAGTAACTGTCAATGACATGATCATGGCGCGCTACACCGCCGACGCCTGGCGCGGGCGAGTTTATGCCGTGCGCTATTTTCTGCTGTTCGTCAGCGCCGGCGCCGCAATCGGCCTGATCTCCCTGCTGCATGAGACGGGCGGCTTTGCGCTCGTTCTCGGCGTCAATGCCGTCATCGCGCTGCTTCTCTTTGTCACGACGCTGGCTTTGGTTGCGCTGATCATCAGCGTTGAGGGTAGGCAGCGCAGGCCGCAGCCCGCTGAGTGAATCAAAACAATGGCGGGATGAGGTCATCGACCGTAACTTGCATGCGCTTTTTCACATTGGAAACGATGCGGCTGCGGTGGCAACACCTCGGGTCGCGGCAGTAGCATAGCAGGGCAACGCGCTTGCCCGATTTGATCAACTCGATCAGTTCGCTGAGAGCCTCCTTCGCTTCAGCCTTTTTGATGTGTTTGTCGTAGATGCGCCACAGCGCATTAGTGTCGCCGCTGCCCGCGGCGGCGCGGCCTTCAGCTGGAGTGCCGAGCTTCTGCAAGTGGATGTAGGCTATCCCGACCTCATCAAGAGAGGCTGCGAGCTGGTGCTTGGAAAAGCCTGGGCGGCGTGACGCGGCGATCGCGCGCGTATCAACCACCAGCTCGATTTTCGTGCGCCTAAGCTCATTGAGAACCGCGGCAGGCTTTGCCTGCTCGTATCCTATTGTGAACAGCGGAAAGGTTTTCGCCTTGGTTTTGGTTTTCATTTCAACCTTTCGATCAGCGCCATTGCCGCAGCCGGCGCGCGTAGCTTTGCTTCATGAATGAAATACACAAAGACATCGCGCGGCTGCTTACTTGCTGAGTCCTTCGCAACGCGCGGAAGACCCTTCGGCTCGCCGCCTTGCGCCCAGACCTTGACACGCGCGGCCCAAGCATCAAGTGCCCTCGGCGCATAGCCGGCCTTGAGTTTTTCATCGCCTTTTTGCAATCGGGCATACACAAACTCGCCAGTAATATCGGCGATGGCCGGATAGGATTCATGCTCGGCAAATACTACCGGAATCGAAAATCGGCGTAGCAGTGCGACGAAGGCCGGGGTCTTGAAACTATCGTGCCGAACTTCCACCACGTGGCGCAGCGTCTGCCCATCGAAAGTCTTCGGGAGCAATTCGAGAAAACCGCCAAAATCTGCTTCATCGAATTTCTTGAACGGCGTGAATTGCCAGAGGAGAGGGCCGAGACGGGTCCCCAGCTCGGTCACGCCGGAATTCAGGAAGCGTTTGACAGAATCGCCGGCTTCCGCGAGCAGGCGTCGGTTCACTGCGAAGCGTGGGCCCTTCAGTGAAAACACGAAATGTTCCGGCACTTCCGAGGCCCACTTGCGGAACGTCGCAGGGGTCTGGGTGCGATAGAAGGTGCCGTTGATTTCGATCGACGTCAGGTGCGCAGCGGCGTAAGCGAGCTCGCGCGTGTGTGGCAGCCCCTTGGGGTAAAATAACCCGCGCCAAGGCTCATAGGTCCACCCTCCGATACCAGAGTAAATATTGCCCTGCTGCACTGTCATGCTCTTGTCATGTCAGGCGTATAGTATGATTTGCAAGTGGCGATGGCGTTTTTTCATCGTCACGACGGCCACTGCGATGAGGCAACGCCGGATGAACGCGCGCCTTTTCGTTTGTGGTCGTTATTTTTCGATTGCGCCGTCTGCGAGCAGAAGGCCCGGGATTTCTCCCGGGCCTTTGCGTATTTTTCGGTTGAACGTATGGCTCTTAGAAGTCCATGCCGCCCCCAGGTGGCATGGCGGGCATAGCCTCTTTCTTTTTCGGAATTTCAGCGACCATGGCTTCCGTGGTGATCAGCAGGCCGGCGATCGAAGCCGCATCCTGCAAGGCGCACCGCACGACCTTGGTCGGATCGATGATGCCCTTGGTCACCAGGTTGCCGTATTCGCCGGTCTGAGCGTCAAAGCCGTACGAATACTGGTCTTTGTCGATGATCTTGCCGACTACAATCGAGCCATCAGCACCAGCGTTGATCGCGATCTGGCGCGCCGGTGTCTGCAGCGCCTTGCGAACGATGTCGACACCGTGCTTCTGGTCCTCGTTCTCGGTAGTGAGGCGCTTGAGCGCATCGACCGCACGCAGCAGCGCGACACCGCCGCCCGGCAAGATGCCTTCCTCGACCGCGGCGCGGGTCGCATTCATCGCGTCGTCAACGCGATCCTTGCGTTCTTTCACCTCGGTCTCGGTGGCGCCGCCGACGCGGATCACCGCGACACCGCCTGCGAGCTTGGCCAGCCGCTCCTGCAGCTTCTCGCGGTCGTAGTCGGAGGTGGTGTCCTCGATCTCCGTCTTGATCTGGTTGACGCGCGCCTCGATGTCGGCCTTCTTGCCGGCGCCATTGACGATCGTGGTGTTCTCCTTGTCGATCATCACCTTCTTGGCACGGCCAAGCATGTTGACGGTGACTTTGTCGAGCTTGATGCCGAGATCCTCACTGATCATCTGGCCAGCAGTCAGGATCGCGATATCCTGCAGCATAGCCTTGCGGCGATCGCCGAAGCC
>DATFXJ010000072.1:0-16494 GCA_035315965.1 Pseudolabrys sp. | reverse complement strand
GAGGTGATCCTCGAGCGCATTCCGGAGCCGAAGGCGAAACCGACGCGGGCGAAGCCGGCACTCGAACTGTCGCCGTTCCAGCCGGTCGAGCGCGATTTCGCGTTCGTGGTCGATCGCGCCGTGAAAGCCGCCGATATCGTGCGCGCCGCCTCCTCGGCCGACCGCAAGCTGATCAGCGCCGTGAAGGTGTTCGACGTCTACGAGGGCAAAGGCATCGAGACCGGCAAGAAATCAATTGCGATTGCCGTCACCATCCAGCCGCGCGAAAAGACCATGACGGATGCGGAGATCGAGGCGCTTTCCGGCAGGATCGTCGCGGAAGTGACAAAGCGCACCGGCGGCGTCCTGCGCGCCTAGGCCGGCAGAAGATCCGCATAGGCAAAACCGTCGCGCTCAACCGTCTCGCCAACTTTGACGGCAATCTTGCGCGCGAGCATCGGCCCCGCTGACACAAAGGAATGGAATTCGCCATTCTCGCCGCATGGATCGGCATTCGCGGGCAAGGCATCGAGCAAAGCGCGATCGAAGCGCCGGCCGGCAAATGAGGCCGGCAACTTCTTCAAGTCGACAGTGGCGAGATGTGCCTCAACGCCCGCGTCGATCATTTCACGCGCCAGCACCGCAGTCGGTTTGCTCCAGATCGGAAACACCGGTTGGATCGCGGTACCGGCAAGTTGCCGCTCGCGATAGGCGCGTACATCCTCGAGGAAGAGATCGCCGAAGATAACATGCGTTACGCCGGCGGCGATGGCATCGTCCATAGCTGCGGACATTTTCCGCTCGTAGACTTCGTTCGGGCACGGATAAGGAATGCGAACAAACACGCCGGCAAGTCCGGCGGCATCGAGCTGTGCGCGCAGCAATTCCTCGCGCACACCATGCATGCTTACGCGGCTGAATGTGTCGGTGACGGTCGTCAATGCTCCCACGACATCGAATTCACCGGCGCGGCGTGTTTCGTGCAGCGCCCAGGCGCTGTCCTTTCCGCTCGACCAGGCGATCAAGGCTTTGGGGGTGTCATCATCAATCGTCCCTGTCCTGCCGACGGCGCTGCCTCGAACGTGCTACCGGTCTGTCTTCTTCCGGCTTCTTGAGCGCGCCCAACTGTCGCAACGCAGCTTCCGCTGTGCGTTGGCCCGATTCCCAGGCACCATTCACGGTGCCCCATTGCGTCTCATGCAAAGCTTCGCCCGCCAGCCAAAGACGGCCCCCAATCGGCTCCGTCAAAATTCTTCGCGCATCAGCACCGCCCGGCACGGCGGCCGACATCGCGCCAAGCGAGAAGGGCTCCTCGTTCCAGCGAGTCGCATAACTGCGCTTGATTTTGTTTTTGACGCCAGTACCAAACAGCGATGCCACCCAGTCACGCGCGAATTCGATCATCGCAGCTTTGCCCTTTTCCGACAGATCGCGGCCGAAAACTCCGGCAACCTCGACCAGATGCAGGCTGCTGCCAGAGACATTGGCAAGTAGTGCCGCAGTTTGCCTGCTCGACGATTTCTCGAAGACAAGCTCGTCGCGTTGCAGGTTGATGGGATTGCCCGGCATCTCAAGAGCAATGTGATCATAGCTGCCGAGTGTCAGAGCCGCAGCGGCATCGAGCAAACGTTTGGATAGTTCCGGCTTGAATACGATCTTGCCGGCGGTGAGAAGATTGGTCGATACGGTGACAATGGCGGCGCGTGCCCGCACGGACCCTTTGGCCATCACGACTTCAACGCCCTTTCGATCCCATTCAATACGAGTAACAGGTGTCGATAACCGGATCGGCAGGCCGGCCGCAAGGTTCGTGAGCACTCCCCCATACCCCTGCCGGCAGAAGGCATCGTTCTCGCGCTCGGGCACGCGCGCCATATCGATCACGGAAACTGACGCAAGGTCTTTGCCGCAGGCGAATGGTCCGAGCACGAATTCGGCGGTCGCTCGCCAGTCTCCAAGGTCAGCGGGCAATGCCCGCTCCGCCGCGATATCATTTCTGTTCCGGCCAGCCTCGACAATGGCGCGACGTGAGCGCACCAGGGTGATGATAAAGCTCTCCAGTTCTGCATCACGCGCATTGCGCGGACCGATGCGAACCGTCTGGCCCCGCGGGGCGGCATAGATATCGAGCCCCGTGGTTGAGGCCGAGCCGATCAGTGAGCTGCTGTCGGGCCGATGAATCCAGTGTGCGCCTAGGTCAAAGGGGACCCCGAAAATCGTGGAATCGGTAAAGCAACGCCCTCCGACTCGATTGCTCGCTTCAAACAACACAGAGCGGCGATTTGCAGCAGCGATGCGGCGTGCCGCCGCGATCCCCGCTGCGCCGGCGCCAATAATTGCCACATCCGCTTCAGCAGCAATCTGGGCGCGCACAACCGCCGGCCGTGCGATAAGAGCAGCGGAGGCGGCGAGGAACGAGCGTCGGCTCAGCCTTGACATGGTAATCCAAAGGCTCGCTGGAAGCTGCTGACAGCATGCCTCAACTCGTCAAATGCGGCAAATTTTATGGCTAACGACTCGTAATTCCAGCGGCCGCGGGTCTGCTGCGCAGCAACGAACCAAATTGCAATTTCTTCGGCATAAGAGACGCGAAGCGGAAACAAATTGCGTAGAGCGACTCTACGAGCGCCAAGAATTGGCCAGGGATCGATGATGAGCTGGGTGGTCGACGGGGTCGGTCGCTTTCTAGCCTACTATCTGGAAAAGCCTGTGCATGGCTACGAGCCGTTTGCACCATCCGATCCCGATGCTTTGCGCGCAACCTGAAATCAGGCGACGTGCTTCTGGTTGAAGGGAACAATCACATTTCCGGCGTCACCAAGTATCTTACCCAATCCACGTGGTCGCATGCGGCACTCTATGTCGGCCCGATCGGTGATCGCGCTACTGCCGATGGCGAACCGCTAGCCCTGGTAGAGGCCAACATTGGACAAGGGGTTGTCGCTGCGCCTCAGTCTAAATATTCCTGCTTCCACACCCGCATCTGCCGGCCAACGCAGCTTGCTGATGAAGATCGCGCACGCGTGTGTGCCTATGCGGCCGAACGCATAGGCTTTGACTACGACCTCAATAATATCATCGATCTGATGCGCTCTCTGTTTCCGTTGCCGGTGCCGCAATGTTGGCGCCGCCGCATGATCGCGCTCGGGTCCGGCCATCCCACACGCATCATCTGTTCAGCGCTGATTGCACAGGCGTTTGAAACCGTGCGTCATCCAATTCTGCCAAAGATAAGGCGGTTCGAGAGCGAAACCGCCCGTCAAGAGATTCTCGAGATTCGTCATTCTTCACACTATGCGCTGCGCGACTTTGACATCTCCCCCTATTTCGAGGTGGTGAGGCCGACGATCGTGCTTGGCTTCGATTACAAAGCGATGGCCTGGGCCGATGTGCCGGCCCCCGATGGAGACGCGGCTGTCGCCCTGATGTCTGCGCAAAACGACAGGCTATCTCCTGGAGTGTAATTCCGCTCTTGCCCGCCGCGGCAATGGGTCTTAACTGTGATCGGATGATCGACGCTGCCTACAAAGCCGTCTCACAGATGCTCGCGCCGCCCTTGCGCCGCGTGCTGCTCAAAGCGATCGGACTTGCGCTTATCCTGATCGTCATCATCGGAATTCTCATGTATCGCGTGCTGGCCGCCTGGGCAGAAACAGGCACCAATTGGGCCGAGCAAACCGCCGGCACAGCTCCGCACGCTGTCTGGTCGGCGCTTGCTTGGTCGCTTTCGATCATGGCGGGGTTGGGTATCATCACCGGTGCGCTGTTTCTCATGCCTGCTGTAAGCGCATTTCTCGGCAGCCTCTTTGTCGATGAAATCGGCGAGGCAGTCGAGCGCGAGTATTATCCGAACGAGTCAGTCGGTCACGCCCTGCCATTTTTCCTCGCGTTGTTTGAAGGCCTGAAGGTCGCTGGCCTGGCGTTTCTGGTCTATCTTTGCGCGTTGCCCTTTTTTCTGTTGGCAGGCGTAGGCGTAATTGTCCTGTTTCTGGCCAACTCTTATTTGTTGGGACGTGAATATTTCGAGCTGGCCGCGATGCGTTTCCGTCCACCTCACGAAGCGAAAGCCATGCGTAAATACAACGCGGCTTATCTTTTTGTTGCGGGTATGGTCATTGCCGCATTCGTATCGATACCTATTATCAATTTTGCGACGCCAGTTTTTGCGATGGCATTCATGGTGCACTTGCACAAGAGATTGTCGGGTTCGCCGGCCGCGCTGGTGGCGCGCCCACGCTGATTGTCAGCTCTTCGATCGCAGATCGATCACCCGTTTAGCCTTGCCGAGCGAGCGTTCGACAGTGCCGGGCTTGACAGTTCGCACGCTGGCAGTGACGCCGATCAGCGCTTTGATATGATGAACGAGATCACGGTTGCACGCGGCAAATATGCCATTGTCCGCATCGACTCGCGCCTCCACCACCACGGTGATCTCGTCGAGCCGGTCGGTTCTGCGCAATTCGATCACAAAATGAGGTGCCAGGCGCTCATCCTTGAGAATGATCTCTTCGATCTGGCTGGGAAACACATTGACGCCGCGCACAATCATCATATCGTCAGAGCGCCCGGTCACCTTCTCCATTCTGCGCATTGAGCGTGCCGTGCCCGGCAACAAGCGAGAGAGGTCACGCGTGCGGTAACGGACGATTGGCATCGCTTCTTTGGTCAGTGTCGTGAACACCAGCTCGCCGACCTCGCCGTCCGCCAGGACTCCGCCCGTCGCTGGATCGACTACTTCGGGGTAAAAGTGATCTTCCCAAATGTGCGGTCCGTCTTTGCTCTCGATGCACTCACAGGAAACGCCGGGACCGATGATTTCCGACAGCCCATAGTTGTCGATGGCGTGCAGGTCGAATGCGTCCTCGATCTCAGCACGCATGGCATTGGTCCACGGCTCAGCGCCGCACATGGCAATCTTGAGCGAGCTCTGGCGGGGATCGATACCTTGGGCGCGAAATTCATCAAGGATCGCGAGCAGATAGCTCGGTGTAACGAAGATAACGTCCGGCTTGAAATCCGCGATCAGGCGCACCTGGCGCTCGGTCATTCCGCCGGAAACAGGCACAACCGTCATGCCCAGTCGCTCGGCACCGTAGTGAAAACCGATGCCGCCAGTGAACAGACCATAGCCGTATGAATTCTGCACCAACATTCCAGGTTGGCATCCCGCCGCCCGCATGCAGCGCGCCATCAGTTCGGCCCAAGTGTCGAGATCGCGCCGGCTGTAGCCGACGACAGTGGGTTTGCCGGTAGTGCCCGATGATGCGTGCACGCGTAGAATTTGGTCGCGCGGGATAGCGAACATCCCGAATGGATAATGACCGCGTAAATCGTCCTTGCTGGTGAAGGGAAATTTCTGCAGGTCTGTTAGGGATTTAAGCTCGTCGGGATGTACCCCAGCCTTGTCAAACGCCTTCTTGTAGTGGGCGACCTTGGCGTAGGCTCGGTTGAGTGTTGATTTCAGCCGCTCCAGCTGAAGCGCGCCGATTTGGTCGCGGGACGCCGTCTCGATCGGGTCCAAGGACTCCCGGCGCGGGACGAGGTTGATGCCCTTAAGCTGTAGAAGCGGCATGCGCTCTCCGGCGTGCTTGTGCTTGCTAGATCTTCCGCTGGGCGGCGTTCCAGTGCTTTTCGAGATTTGCGATTAATGCCGGACTGAAATGGCAATAGGCCTGTTCACGGCAATACACAGCCATGTAACGGCGGAAGATATCGAGCGGTTCTTCTCCAACACGGAATGCGCGCCGATTTCCGGCGGCACTCACCACGCCAGAGGATGTGAAATCGTCACACACTTTGATGACTGCTTGCTCGACTTGATCAGGCGGCGCGATGACATCACAGATCATGCGGCCTTCGGGGCTGTCGCAGTCGAAGCGGCGACCCATCATTATTGCCTGACGCGCCGCGCGCGCACCAACAAAACGGGTCAGGCGCAAATTCGCAGCCCCCGGGATAATGCCTTCCTTGCGCGCGGGCAGCGTCATAAATGCGTCGCTGCCGGCGACTACGTAATCCATGGCCAGAAGATATTGGCAGCCGCCTCCGATGGCGAAGACATCCACTTGCGCGACCCACGGTTTTTCACGAGTCCCGCCCGAAATTTCGTCGGCGTTGCACGTGCCCAGCGCCAGACCACGCATCATCTTGTTGACGATTCCCATATCCCGGCGGATGTACCAGAGGTAAGGAATCTTGCCACGATAAAGATGCGTAAGATTGATTCCCGCGGAAAAGATGTTCCGGCCCTTGTATCTTGAATGATCGACTACATCGCCGCGCAGGACGCAGATTTCGCTGATCGGATCGAGAATGGCGATATCGGCCGCCGTTTCCGTATAATCAAGCGTGTCATCATCCTCCGCGTTCAGGAAGCGTGGATTATGCATAGTCACGATCGCTGATTTGCCGCGTCGCTCTACCCTGGCCGGACCAAAGTCAACGACGCCATCTTTGGTAAACTCGGCGCCGCGATCGAGCGCTTCTATTTTTGGCAGAAGCATGGCCTGACACAGATGCATACCGGCATCGGGCACGGACAACACCTGCGCGAGAAAAATGCCTTGATCGACCTCAACGCCGTCTTTTTCACTTTGCATCAACGCACTTTCGGCATCGACTTGTTTGCGTGTTGGGGTCAGGCCTGGCACCAACTTCCCGGCCTCATAGACGAGATCATCCACTCGCGTGAAAACACCGAGATTTTTCGTGAGCTTGCGATAAACCGTTTCCGCGTGACGCGTAAGAAAATCCTCGCGCGACCGGCGGCAATCCGAAAGGATAAGATCTGCCGCATTTTGCTGCTCGGCCGTGCGTGTGGCTTTTTTCGGGAGCTTGGCGAGGAGATCGGCGCCGCGGCGCCAAAATTTCGTGCCGGCGGCAGCATCGCGTTTGAAGTTGCCAGTGACTCGCGGATTCGCCTTGGCCCATGTTGCCGTGACCGTGGCAGGTAATCCTGCTCGACGAAGACACTCCGTTGCATCCCGTCGCATGAGTCCATGCGCCGTTGCGAGCGACGATCCCTCCATCACGCACTCCGTGCGTAAATTTACGCGACCGTTTTTCCCGGCCATTGGCACAGGTCGCTAATTATGCATTTTTCGCACAGCGGCCTGCGCGCAATACAAGTGTAACGCCCGTGTAGAATAAGCCAATGGTGGGCGTGACGTTTGTATTCGGCTGGAACTACCTGCTCCAATTTCGTTTCGACCTCAAACGGCGTGTTGCCGGTGGCAATTCCAGTGCGGTTACCAACACGGAAAATGTGTGTATCGACGGCGATGGTGGGTTCTCCGAACGCGATATTAAGCACGACATTGGCAGTCTTGCGGCCAACGCCAGGCAACGCCTCCAATGCCTCGCGCGAGCGCGGCACTTGCCCGCCATGCTCGGCGACGAGCTTGCGTGCCAATGCAACGACGTTTTTGGCCTTCATGCGAAACAATCCGACGGTCTTTATCAGCTCGCGCACCCGATCCTCGCCGAGCGCGACAATTTTTTTGGGATTATCAGCGAGTGCAAACAGCGCCGGCGTCACCTTGTTCACGCTGGCATCGGTCGCCTGCGCCGAAAGCACGACTGCGACCAGTAGGGTAAATGGATTGGTATGTTCGAGCTCTCCTTTCGGTTCCGGGTTAGTAGCCTCGAACCGGCGGAACGCCTCCTCGATCTGCGCAGTTGTCCATTTCGGAGGCGCGTCGGCGGCATTCTTTAACTTAGCAGCGGCCAACTTGCGCGCTGGCTTCACTTTTTGCCGCCTCCCTGGGCGTAACTTCCTATTGCGCGCTTTCGCCAATAACCTGCGGCCAGGTTTTTTCACCATGAATTCGGTATACTGAGCGCAATGGATACCGACAACGCCGACGATCTCGAACCCACGATCTTTTCCGCAATGCTGACGCCGCACCGCTCGCTCAGCCGTGCCGGTTTTCTGATTCTTATGCTCCTGTTTGGAGCCGTAAGCTTCGTCACCGGCATGCTGTTTCTGGTGGTGGGGGCGTGGCCGGTATTCGGGTTCTTCGGGCTCGACGTGTTGTTGCTGTATTGGGCATTTCGGCTCAATTATCGCCACGCACATGCTTACGAGCAGGTGACGGTTACATGCTCGGTGCTCAAAGTTCGCAAGGTCAATCACCTCGGCCGCGTGCGCGAATGGGTGCTAAACCCGCTGTGGGTCAAACTCGACAAGATCGAAATCGAAGAGTTCGGGATTAACCGGCTATTCCTTATTTCACGTGGCAAAAAACTTTCGATCGCCAGCTTTCTCGGACCCGACGAAAAGGCGGACTTCGCCAGGCAACTGGGGAATGCTCTGAACGAGGCACGGCGCGGGCCCACAAGAACAGTGTTCAACTAGCCAGAAACCGGGTGGTTTGGCGCTCCAGGCAGTCCTAAATAGCGGTCATGAACATGAACCTTGCAAAATCGGGCCTGACCGACCGCTTCACTGAGTTCGCGCCGCTCTCAACCGCGGCGGCGGACTACGACATCGTGCGCCGAGCAATTGAGCATATCCGTGGAAACTGGCGTACCCAACCGGAGATTGATGTGATTGCAAATGCTGCCGGGGTATCGGCAACCGATCTGCATCACTTATTCCGCCGCTGGTGCGGGCTCACGCCAAAAGCGTTTCTACAAGCTTTAACGCTCGACCGCGCGCGCCAACTGTTGCGTTCCTCGGCAAGCGTCCTCGACACCGCCTACGAAGTCGGCCTGTCCGGTCCCGGCAGGCTCCACGATCTGTTCGTCACCCACGAGGCTATGTCGCCGGGCGAATGGAAGGCGGGCGGCGAAGGCCTGACGATCGCTTACGGGTTTCATCCCTGCCCATTCGGCATGGCCCTGGTAATGACGACACCGCGCGGCCTGGCTGGCCTGGCACTCGCAGATCTCGGCAAAGAACGTGTAGCCCTTAAAGATATGCGGGCGCGCTGGCCGAAAGCACGCTACGTGGAAGAGTTCGCGGCGACCGCCGCCACCGTGCGGCGCATTTTTGATCCGACCTTGTGGCGCAGGAACCAGCCTCTGCGGGTTGTCCTGATTGGGACGGATTTCGAAGTGCGTGTGTGGGAAAAATTGCTCGATATTCCGATGGGCGGGCTCACCACTTACTCCGACCTCGCCGCGAAGGCCGGTTCGCCCAAAGCTGCGCGCGCGGTCGGCGCGGCGGTTGGAAAAAATCCGATCTGTTTCGTGGTGCCATGCCACCGAGTGATTGGCAAGAACGGAGATATCACGGGCTACCATTGGGGCATCACTCGAAAACGGGCTATGCTCGGTTGGGAAGCGGGAATGACCGCGGCCGCGTAACTAGGCGGCCAGATCAAGTTTCGAGGCCACCGTCGAGTCGGCATTGAGCCGGTAAACCATCGGGACACCAGTTTCCAAGTTGAGTTGGGTGATACTCTCCGGCGTGTGCTTATCGAGCACCATCACCAGCGCACGCAGCGAATTGCCGTGAGCCGACACGAGCACGTGTTCGCCGCGCATCACTCGCGGCAGAATCTCCGTGACATAGTAAGGCAAGGCGCGCGCCAGCGTGTCTCGCAGACTCTCGCCGCCGGGTGGCGCCACGTCGTAGGAACGGCGCCAGATATGCACCTGCCCCTCACCCCATTTCTCGCGCGCGTCGTCTTTGTTTAGTCCCACGAGATCGCCGTAGTCACGTTCATTGAGCGCCCGATCTTTGAACACCGGGATCGATCGCTGACCCAACTCCGCGAGCATTAGATCCAGCGTGCGCTGCGCGCGCTTGAGCACCGATGTGAAAGCGACGTCGAACTTGATTCCGTGCGCCTTCAACTTGCGGCCAGCTTCGTGCGCTTCCGCGATGCCTTTGTCGGTCAGATCGACATCGCGCCAGCCGGTGAAGAGGTTTTTCAGATTCCAGTCGCTCTGGCCGTGACGCACAAGTACAAGAAGTCGATCCGTCATTGCTTTCCTCAGAAATCCTTTAATCCCAGAACGTCCATCATCGAGTAAAGCCCAGGCCTCTGGTTGCGCGCCCAGCGTGCTGCGTGCAATGCGCCGCGCGCGAAAATTATTCGATCCTCGGCCTTGTGCGAGAGTTCAAGCCGCTCCGCTGGTCCGGCGAAGATCACGTTGTGCTCGCCGACTACGCTACCACCGCGCAAGGTTGCAAATCCGATATCGCCGGACTTACGCGCCCCCGTATGGCCCTCTCGGCTCTTGACCGATTGCTTGTCGAATTCAATGCCACGGCCATCCGCCGCCGCACGGCCGAGCAGCAAGGCGGTGCCCGACGGCGCGTCGACCTTCTGGTTGTGATGCATCTCAAGGATTTCGATATCAAAGGATTTGTCGAGCGTCTTGGCTACACGCTTGGTAAGGGCGGCAAGCAGATTTACGCCGAGGCTCATATTGCCTGACTTGACGATCACGGCGTTCTTGGCGGCCTCCTTGATCTTTGCTTCGTCGGCAGCGTTCAGTCCTGTGGTCCCGATGATGTGAATCTTGCCGGCCTTCCCCACGAGCCCGGCAATGGTAACGGTTGCTATCGGTGCGGTGAAATCGATTATCCCGTCAGCCTTCGATAATAGCGGCGCGGCATCGCCGATCAGCTTGACGTCATTTTCGGGGATTCCGGCAAGCTTTCCGGAATCCCAGCCAATCAGCGGGGAGCGCACGTCTTCCAGAGCTCCCGCGAGCGAAAATTCCCTGCTGTCGGCGATCGCCTTGACCAGCGTGCGGCCCATTCGCCCACCGGCACCGGCGACCACGAGCCGCATTTCGGCCATAGGCTTAGCTCCGAACCTAGGGCAAGGATATAGCGGGGCAGCGCACTCCGTGTCACCTCTCGCGTAGAGAGAGGTCGGCAAGCTCAGTGAGCCAGGTGGGTGGTTAAGGCATATCCATTGTGCTAGACCCCCCATTCCAGCCCCAGCCGAGCTCGGGTAGACCCGAGTCCAGTTGGGAGAGGAAGCCCTCCGAGTTGTGGTGTGATCGGGTTACGGCTGCGGACCGTCGTAGCCCTCGATAATCACAATATCCGCGGTCGAATATGGCAGGCGTAGTTTCTTGTTTTGCTGATATTCTGGCGAATGATAACAGGCGAGCGCGGTTGCATAGTCGGGAAACTCAATTACCACGTTGCGTGAGCGGGCATTGCCTTCTGCGCGTTCAAACCTGCCGGCGCGAATCACATAGCGACCGCCAAATTTCTTGAAAATCGCTTGATTGCCTGCTGCGTAGGGCTTGTAGTCCTCATCGCTCGTCACATCGACGCGGCCGATCCAGTAACCTTTCGCCATGGGTGCGCTCCGTTATGGTTTCGTGGTTTGTTCGATCTCACTAACTATTGCATCAGCCGCCGCCTTCGGATCGCGCGCTTCCACGATCGGTCGGCCCACCACCAGATAGTCGGCGCCAGCCGCTATTGCTTCTGCGGGCGTCACGATGCGTTTTTGGTCATCCCGCGCACTGCCTGCAGGCCGGATACCGGGGGTCACGAGCACCATGCCACGCCCCGCTATGTTGCGCAGGGGCGCCACTTCTTTCGCGGAACACACGAGCCCGTCGACACCAATATCGCGTGCCTGCTCGGCACGCGCGACGGCGAGTTCCTTCACGTTCAGCTCGTAGCCGGCAGCAGCAAGATCTGCATCGTCATACGATGTGAGGACAGTCACTGCGAGTAGACGTAGCTTCGATCCCCGCTTGCCCTCGACAGCCGCTTTCATGGTTTGCGGGTAGGCATGCACGGTAAGAAAAGTCGCGCCTAGCTGTGCGATGCTTTCGACGCCTTTGGCGACTGTACTGCCGATGTCGTGCAGCTTGAGGTCGAGGAAAACCTGCTTACCTGCCGCAATCAAGCTTGCTGCGAAGGGCAGGCCACCCGCGAAGGCAAGTTGATAACCGATCTTGTAGAACCATACCGATTCGTCAAGCCGTGCCACCAAGGCCTCGGCCGCTGTCATTGACGGCACATCAAGAGCAACGATAAGCCGTTCGCGCGCGTCCAACGACACGTTATCCTCCCTTTGCCATGAGCCGTGCCATTTCCACCAATCGTTCAAGCTGTGCGCGAAACATATTGGCGATGCCGATATCAGCAATATTGTCCATCTCGTCGAAGGCGCTCTCAGCGCGCTGGACTGCGACTTGCTCGGGTAGTACCAGCGCGCCGCAGCTGAGTTCGAGAATTTGCCGCAATGCCATTAGCGATCGCAGGCCGCCGGCCCGTCCCGGAGAAGCCGATGCGATCGCGAACACGCGCCCCTTGAATGCAGCATAAGTCGGATCATCGCGCTCGCGTACCCGCGATACCCAGTCGATGGCATTCTTGAGAATCGGCGTGACCGAGGCGCTGTATTCGGGGCTTGCAATGAATACACCTTGGTGCGCCATGATCATCTGTTTGAGCTTGAACGCATTGTTGGGCTGGCCCGGCTCGCACATCGATATCGGCGTCATAGATCGGCAGAGGATAGTCAGCGAGCGAAATGCGAGTCATGTCGACATCGAGCAGCATCAACTGTTTCGCCGCCAGTGCCGCCAATTTGACATTATGCGAGCCTGCCCGCGTGGAGCCTGGCAGAACAAGAATTTTGGGAATTGGCATCAGCGGCTCCGCTTTCGCGGGCGATGACACCACACCATCAGCGGCCGCGATAGACCCACACGCGCGCTGGCGGCAGGTTCATCCAGATCAATTCCGAGGCTTCCGCTCGCACGATGGATAGCTCTTTTGGAATTGGCGGCAGCATCGCGTAGGTGAATTGCACAAATGGCGCACCGGCAGCAAGCAGGGTCATCGCATCGGAAATCAGACGCACTCGCGCGCACAACGGTTTCGTCACAAGCGGGAGGCCTGAGACCACGGCGGCAGCCGGTTCATCCACATAGCTCTCCAGCAGACGGCGAAGGCGATAAGCATCGCCTTGCACGACGGTCGCAGCCGGATAGCGCGTTCGCAACAACCGGCAGAAATCCGGATTGAATTCAACGAGAATCAGTCGCGCTGGTTCGACACCTTGCCTGACGAGTGCTTGGGTTACCGGGCCAGTGCCGGGACCAAGCTCGATAACAGGTCCGTTTGACTGCGGGTCGACATAGCGCGCCATCGCTCGCGCCAGCACTCGGCTCGACGGCATTACCGCGCCGGTTGAAATCGGTTTCTCGATCCAGGAGCGGATGAACTTCACCTCGTCGTCGAGACGCAGACTCTTCTTTTCGACGCGGGCGAATGAATGTGACGGCATTGATGCGAGGTCACGCGTACATGTGCGGCGGGTCCCGCCGCAATGTTTACGGGTATAGGGACCAAGGCAGTGGGTCAAGATGGCCGACTCGATTGACTGCCCCGACTCCCTAGACCGTCCAGAAACTCTTTGACTCGACTAAAGAAACCGGCTGATTCCGGTTGCGTTTCTTCCGAAGACAACTTTTCGAACTCGGCCAGCAGTTCGCGCTGGCGTTTGGTGAGATTTTGCGGCGTTTCCACTGCTACCTGAACGTACATATCGCCGGTTTGTTTCGCGCGCAGAACCGTCATGCCTTTGCCCGCCAATCGGAAGCGGCGTCCGGTCTGCGTACCCGCCGGGATCTTGACCCGTACCTTGCTGCCGTCAATCGCCGGTACCTCAAATTCCCCGCCCAGCGCCGCGCTTGCCATCGAGATCGGCACCCGGCAATGCAGATCGGCACCATCGCGCTGAAAAAACTCGTGCGGCGCAACTTCAAGAAAAATATAGAGATCGCCGGGTGGGCCACCGCGTAAGCCCGCCTCGCCTTCCCCCGCCAGCCGAATGCGCGTCCCATCTTCTACCCCAGTCGGGATATTGACCGAGAGGGTGCGCTCGCGTGTCACGCGCCCGCCACCACCGCACACCTTGCAAGGATCGTCGATCACCTGACCGCGGCCATGACAGGTCAGGCACGTGCGCTCAAGGGTGAAGAAGCCTTGTGCATGTCGAATTTTGCCTGCACCGCCGCAAGTCGCACACGGCTTCGGCTTGGTACCGGCCTTGGCGCCGCTTCCCGCGCAAGCCTCGCACGTCACCGAGGTTGGAATGCGGATTTGCGCCGTCTTGCCGGTGAAAGCCTCATGGAGGCTGATTTCCATATTGTACCGCAGGTCGGCGCCGCGCTCGCGGCCAGAACTACGGCCGCGAGCGCCTGCCATGCCAAAGATGCCTTCAAAAATGTCGGCGAAGGTCGATCCGAAATCGGCGCCGAAACCGTGTCCGGCGCCGCCCATGCCGTGCTCGAAGGCAGCATGGCCGAAACGGTCATAGGCGGCGCGTTTATCGCCATCCTTGAGCACATCGTAGGCCTCGTTAATCTCCTTGAATCGATACTCGCAATTCTTGTCGCCTGGATTACGATCCGGATGATGCTGCATGGCGAGTTTGCGAAAGGCCGCCTTGAGCTCGATCTCCGTGCAGTTGCGGCTCACACCCAGGATTTCATAATAATCTCGCTTGGACATCCGGCTTCCGCCCTATATTTCACTGTGCCGAGTCAGCCGTACTTGTTCAGCTGTCCAAGGCGCCTGCAAAAATGCACCCCCGGACGCATGCCCGGGGGTGACACTATTCGCGGGTGACCTGCGCATGGCTCACGCCCTGCGATCAGGCGGATTTCTTTTTATCGTCGTCGACCTCGGTGAACTCCGCGTCGACCACGTCTTCCTTTTTCTCGCCCGAGGCCGCACTGTCGCCGGTACCAGGCGAGCCTTGCGCTTCCTGCTGCTGCTTATACATGGCCTCGCCCAATTTCATCGACGCCTGGGCCAGCGCATTTGTCTTGGCCTGGATGGCCGAGGAGTCGTCCCCCTTGAGCGCTTCCTTCAGATCAGCGATAGCGTTCTCGATAGCCCTGCGGTCAACATCGCCAATCTTGGAACCATGTTCGGTAAGCGCTTTCTCGGTGGAATGCACCAACGCCTCGGCATGATTCTTGGCCTCGACCGCGGCCCTGCGCTTCTTGTCCTCTTCGGCGTGCGATTCTGCGTCTTTGATCATCTTTTCGATGTCGGCTTCGGACAAGCCACCCGAAGCCTGGATGCGTATCTGCTGCTCCTTGCCAGTGGCTTTGTCTTTTGCCTGCACGTTTACGATGCCGTTCGCGTCGATATCGAAGGTAACCTCGATTTGTGGCACGCCGCGTGGCGCCGGCGGAATTCCGACCAGATCGAACTGACCAAGCATCTTGTTGTCAGCCGCCATCTCGCGCTCGCCCTGGAACACGCGGATGGTGACCGCGTTTTGATTGTCCTCGGCGGTCGAGAACACCTGTGACTTCTTGGTCGGGATTGTGGTGTTCCGATCGATGATCCGGGTGAACACGCCGCCCAGCGTCTCGATGCCGAGTGAAAGCGGAGTGACGTCGAGCAACAGAACGTCCTTTACGTCGCCCTGCAATACGCCGGCCTGGATGGCAGCGCCAACGGCCACCACTTCGTCCGGATTGACGCCCTTGTGCGGCTCCTTTCCGAACAGTTGCTTCACGACTTCCTGCACTTTCGGCATTCTCGTCATGCCGCCGACCAGCACGACCTCGTTGATCTGGGCGGCAGAGATGCCGGCATCCTTAAGCGCCTGCTTGCAAGGTTGAATCGTCTTCTGAACAAGATCGTCGACCAGCGCTTCGAACTTGGCACGGGTGAGTTTCATGGTCAGATGCTTGGGACCGGAAGCGTCCGCCGTGATAAAAGGCAGATTGATCTCGGTCTGTGTCGTCGACGATAGTTCAATCTTTGCTTTCTCCGCCGATTCCTTGAGCCGCTGGAGCGCGAGCTTGTCGCGGCGCAGATCGATGCCCTGCTCCTTCTGGAATTCATCGGCGAGATAGTTGACCAGCCGCATGTCGAAATCTTCGCCGCCCAGGAACGTATCGCCGTTCGTCGACTTCACCTCGAACACGCCGTCGCCGATTTCAAGAATCGAAATATCGAAGGTTCCGCCGCCGAGGTCATAGACCGCGATGGTTCCCGACTTCTGCTTGTCGAGGCCATATGCGAGGGCAGCTGCGGTCGGCTCGTTGATGATGCGCAGCACTTCAAGACCCGCGATCTTGCCGGCGTCTTTGGTGGCTTGCCGTTGCGCGTCGTTGAAATAGGCGGGGACCGTGATGACAGCCTGCTCGACTTTCTGCCCGAGATTGGCTTCTGCCGTCTCCTTCATCTTCTGGAGAATGAAGGCGGAGATCTGCGATGGTGAAAAGGTCTTGCTGTCGACTTCCACCCAGGCATCGCCATTCGAGGCCCTGGTGATCTTGTAGGGGACGAGCTTTTTGTCCTTTTCAACCATCGGGTCGTCGTACCGCCGGCCGATCAGGCGCTTGACTGCAAAAATGGTCTTTTCCGGATTTGTGACCGCCTGGCGTTTGGCCGGCTGGCCGACAAGACGTTCACCGTCATCTGTAAAGGCAACAATCGAAGGCGTCGTTCTCATGCCTTCGGCGTTTTCGATGACTTTGGGGGTCTTGCCTTCCATGACGGCAACGCACGAGTTGGTGGTGCCGAGGTCGATGCCAATGACCTTACCCATGGTT
>DATFXJ010000071.1:0-23478 GCA_035315965.1 Pseudolabrys sp. | reverse complement strand
TTTAGGGACTTCTGGCGGGACTAACGCCGCGTACATATTTACTAGGCGCCGGTCGCTGGCGCTCAGGCAACAGAGGTCCGCGTCCGTCCCCACGAATAGCAGATCTCTCACGCCGACGACCGGCACGTCGTTTTTGTCAGCCCTAAACGTGGCCAATTAGGGACCAAGCGAACGGCAAGCTTCACCATGTGTCGCTCGCCGTCGAACGGAATCGAAATCTGTTTGCTAACTTGAATTGGCCTCCTTGAAGAGCAACGAGAATTTATTTTGATCTCTTTTCGCCAAGCGCGCCAACAGTTCGAATGTGCCATCGTCGAGAATAGATTCGTAGCGATCGAATTTTTCGACGGCACGGTTGTAGGTCCGCCACCTCATCCATTTCGGTTTTGGTGGAAGATCCCATTCCGCAGGATCGAAGCCACCAATCCTGCATAGTCGAGATTTGATCTTCGCCTGGCCGCGATGCGCCCGGTTATCGGGGTCGAGGAATTGCGAGGCATAGGCGACCTGGCGCCCCCACCGTTCCCGACAAGCAAAAGAACGAGCCCCTGGTGGCATCCACAACACCATCGCGCGGCGGCCGATGTACGGGCAAATGAAATACCACTGCCGACCGCCAAAATGACGCGGTCGGGCTACCAGACCAACCCTCTGATCTAGGCCGTCAGCCTTTATACCTTGGATGCGCAACCATCCTTCGTGCGGGCCGCTCATGTCGGCGGTGATGATGGCCGAAGCTGTTACCTCGCCTGAATAACAATCAGTCCAATTGATACCGATCGGGCCGGTGGCGGTGCCTGGTTGAATAAACCCTCGCCGTGCAAGTGTATTTAGATCGAGCTTAATTCCGCTCTCCAGGCGGGCTCGTTGGCATGGTGGCGGCATTCAATTATTCCTCTGCCATTTTGGCGCCAGCCGATACAGCACGCATCCACCGTCGAGCTGTTCGACCGATGCCACCGGCACCTTGGCTGATTCAGCTGCATCCTCGGCAGGTAAACCAATTCAGTGACCGCCGACCACGGCAGATACAGATGTGCGTTTGATTTCATTGAATGCCTCCTGTTTATTTCCTTCCTCGGATCCCCCCTTGCTTCCTCTAATCCGATTGTTGCCATGAGTGTTAGTACGTTTATTGAACTATCTTTGATCTAGCTTTGATTAAGCCTTGATCTAGCCTTGATATTGCATCCGGGCTCATGTGCTGACTTGGTGCCCTTTATTATCGCCCGGTAGTGGTCGAGATATTCGGCGGTGGTTTGCTGCATTAGGCCGAACCAGGCTGACGTTGCGGTCGTGTGCGGCCGGTATTTCAATCGAAACACGTCCACCACCGTGACGTTGGCGATGTGCTTCAGCACCGGCACCAGGTGGTAGCCTTCCTCCTGCGACCAGGTCAGCTGTCCCTTCGTCACCATCGTTTGGGCGGCCAGCTCGGCGGCGGCGGCAAGTTCACGCTCAGCAGGCTCGCCACCGCGTATCGCATACGGGTGCATGATCTCGGCTTCGTTGTCTTCGCCATCGAGCAGCATTCCAACACGCTCGACTAAGCCGAGATCGGTGAGCGTATAAACCGCCGGCCAGAAAGAAGTTTCCATGCCTGTATCGCGGCGCGTGTCCTCTTGGCAGTATTGCCCGGTTAGAAACGGCCCATACAATCCGCGCCCGGCAATCAGTTGGTTTGATCGAAAGCCCCACACTACGAACGGGCCTTGCTCTCCGACCTTGACGCGTTCAAATCCCCCCTTGAGCAATTCTCGCGGCACGCCACCGTAATTCGGTAGGAACTGAACCGCGTACAATTCGATCAGCAGCCGCAGCGCCGGCAGGCTGCGTGTTTGCCGGATTAGCTCGACCGGAGGAACTTCATTGGCCGCGCCATCTACGAGGGCATTCGGGAGCCACACCGCGAGCGGATCCGTCAATGCAACGATCGCGGCCTCGTCCAACACGTAGGATTGCCCTGGGTGCGATCGGCGACGCGACGACGTTTCTTTTGCAAGGCCCCTGGCCGCCAGGCGCTCGGCAACGACTTTGAGTTCGTATGGAATCACCTTGCCGCCACCGATCGCGGCGATGGCCGCTTGTTCGTCGGCGGTGAAGGGGCCACCGGGGACCTGATTGCCGGGAACTGCCTCGTAAATCGGGTGCTTACCGTCGCGCACCTTTTTCCAAATCCCGCGCTTGAGTAGGTCAGTTACCGCTCTGGCGGCGTTCGGGCGGGAGATGCCGGTCCGTTGCTCGATAGAATGCACGCTCCACTGTGTCTTGCGGTTATCGCGGCCAGTGCCTCTGGCCATGAGCAGATGGGCTATGGCTGAATTGAGACCGCTAACCGCTGCGCAACGGAACGCGCCTCGATCAATTGCGAAAAATCCACGGGATTTCGTGGTGAGCTTTTTCAAATCTCCCGGGTCGTCACAAGAATGCATTTGGGCGGTCAGTTCGGTCATATCCGAACCTTCCGATGGCGCGCTTCTGACGACTGGGGCGCTAGGGTGGTGGTAGCGGCCTGTTCGTTTGGCGCGATCCTTGGCGCGACCGCCAGAGTAGAAATAGGCTTCCAGCGGCGTAGTTGGGGTCCGTATGCGGTCTCCTCAACGGTCAGAGAGGCAGCCGTCCCTAGTGTGCCCTTCAAACTGTCCGTGACGGACCCCGCGTGGCGCAGGAACAGTGTGGTGTCGTGATCGTAGCCCTCTGCCGCGAGTTTTCGGGCAGTGTCGAAAAAGGGCATCCTTGATACGCACAGGATCTGATCAACGCCTTCTAGCCGCGCCACATAGCGCCCTGGGTGGCGCACATCAGGCGTCGCGATGATTGTGAGCTTGCCGGGGGCGGCCATCAGAGCCGACCTCGAACAAAACCAACGCTAGCGAAACGGCAGTTGTCAGCCGCGCAATCCAGGCACTCGATACGGCGTACAGAACGGCCATAGAACAGGTTACGCGGACATTCTGCGGACTCACGCTCCGCAGCAATCCGACGAACGGCGGATAAGTTGTTAGAATTGTTGGCGCGCCCGAGACGATTCGAACGTCCGACCTTTGCCTTCGGAGGGCAACGCTCTATCCAGCTGAGCTACGGGCGCGCGTAAGCCCTGAATAGACGAAAGCCCCGCAAGCGGCAACGGGCCCGGATTTGCCGCCGTCGGCGCGGACGCACCGAACCATGAGCATTCTGTATTTAAATCCGTCGTCCGGACGCTCTCAGCCATGCGCCCTTGCACATATCCCTCACTTCTCCTTGGTTCGCGCATAGTGCGCGAACCAAGGAGCATTCTTAAATTACAGAAGTCGCTTGACCCCAATCGAAAAGCCCCGCGAGGCGGTCAAGATCAAAGCCAACAAAGAAAGTGACGTTCCGGGCGGCAAAGGATCTGCAGATTGTGGTCTGGAACGGGCCGTTTCGATTGCAAACCTCGCCGCTCGCCAACGGTGTTTTTGTTTGCGACACGGATGCCAATCGGTAGGGAAACTATTGGAAAATCCTCTATAATGACCCCACGGAATTCAGGAGGTTCAAAATGTTGCAACCGGCCGAGCGCGGGGGCATGCCAGCGCTGCTCAAAGATGCGGCGTTTGTGTGGGAAGATCCGCTCGATCTCGAAGGCGAGCTTTCCGAAGACGAACGCATGGTGCGCAACACCGCGCGGGGTTTTGCGCAAAGCTATCTGATGCCGAAAGTTGTCGCGGCTTACCGCGACGAAAAATACGACCCGGGTTTGCTGCCCGAGATGGGCAAGCTGGGCCTACTGGGGCCTACCATTCCGGAAGAATACGGCGGCGCTGGGCTTGGCTATGTCGCCTACGGGCTTATCACACGGGAACTCGAGCACGTCGATTCGGGATACCGCTCTTCGATGTCGGTGCAGTCTTCGCTGGTAATGTATCCGATATATGCCTATGGCACTGAAGCGCTGCGCCGCAAGTTTCTGCCGAAGCTCGCGACTGGCGAAATCATCGGCTGCTTCGGTCTGACTGAGCCTGACCACGGTTCCGATCCTGGTTCGATGGTCACGCGCGCCGAGAAGGTATCGGACGGCTATAAGCTCAACGGAGCCAAGACCTGGATTTCCAATGCGCCGGTTGCCCATGTTGCGGTCGTATGGGCGAAGCTCGACAATGTGATCCGCGGTTTTCTGGTCGAGCGTGGCACCAAGGGTTTCTCTACGCCGAAGATCGATGGCAAGCTTTCGCTGCGCGCCTCCATTACCGGTGAGATCGCGCTGGAAGATTGCGTGGTCCCAGAGGAAAATTTACTGCCCAACGTGAGAGGCCTCGCCGGCCCATTCGGCTGCCTCAATAACGCACGCTACGGCATTGCCTGGGGTGCCATGGGCGCCGCTGAATTTTGTTGGCACCGGGCCCGCCAATACGTGCTCGATCGCAAGCAGTTCGGTCGTCCGCTCGCCGCCAACCAGTTGGTTCAAAAGAAGCTTGCCGATATGCAAACCGAAATTGCTATTGGGCTGCAAGGAGCGCTGCGGCTTGGGCGCATGCTCGAAGCGGGCAAAGCGGCGCCACCGTCGATCTCGCTGATGAAGCGCAACAATTGCGGCAAGGCGCTCGATATTGCGCGGCTTGCGCGCGATATGCACGGAGGCAACGGCATTTCCGAAGAATATCACGTGATGCGCGTGCTCTCAAATCTGGAGACTGTGAACACTTATGAAGGTACACACGATATTCATGCGCTGATCCTTGGTCGAGCACAGACCGGCATCCAGGCGTTTTTCTAGTCAATGGATTTATTGCTTCTTCTCCGCCGGTCATGCTCAGGCTTGACCCAGCCATCCAAGATGAATCGCCACCCTGAAAAATCTACGGCAAGTGTGCCTTGTTGCACCTCATCATGGATGGCCGGGTCAATCCCGAGCACGACAATCAGAGCCTCGAAGTCTAAAGCGCGAGGTTGTTTACGCTGTGAGCCAGCGCAGTGACACGTGCGGTCATCGCGCTATCTGGATTGCTGAGAGGGTCTATGACAGTAAAATGGTTGGTGCCGGCGATAGCCTCGTAACGAGTGAGCGCCATGTGTTGTCGCCAGGATTCGACGATCGTTTTGCTCTGGCGCAGGAACTCGCTCGATTCCAGCGCGCCCACGACCGCATCGAGGCCTCGCCCGGCGGGCACGCGCCAATAAAGCGGTGATACCCGCCGCGCTTCCGCATCGTCGAGCCGTAGATCCTGATTTTGCGAACAATGCACCAATGGTGCGAGATCAAATAGCCCGGAAATCGCGTAGGCTGCCGGCACAAGATCACCTGGCGCATCGGAGGCAAAGGCTTTCCAATCTTGCGCAACCATGCAGGCGGCAAGATGCCCGCCGGCGGAATGGCCGTAGATACAGATGCGCTGGCGCCGCTTGCGCCACAGCGTCAGGCAGGCGCTGCGCATCTGCTCGATGATGTCCGCAATCGAAACATGCGGGCAAAGGTCGTAGCCCGCGACCGCAACCGTAACGCCGCGCCCATTCAGACCAGCCGCGATATGGGAAAACATCGACGGCTCAAGCGAGCGCCAGTAGCCGCCATGAATGAACATGGCAAGCGGTGCCTTGTCGTCGTCCTTAGACGGGAACAGGTCGATAATCCGTCGCGATGAGGGACCATACCCAATACCAAGTGTGGGGTTTTGTGCAGCCGCGCGGTAAGCCGCCCCCTCGCGTTGCCAGCGTGCGAAAATTTCCGGATGTTCGGGGACCCGGGCACGATTGTCGTATTCAACTTCGTAATCGATGGGCATGGTGGCTCTCGGGTGGGCCTGAAAAATGACCTGACTTTGCGTCGGGCCGAAACAACGTTATCTCTTAGCCATGAAAATCGATGGCAAGCAAATGCGCACCATCTGGGTCGAAAGCGACCGCGCAAGCGTCGGCGTTATCGACCAGACGCTGCTGCCCCATCGTTTTGCCATCATACGGCTTACGACGCTTGACGACATCGCCCGCGCGATCACGACCATGCAGGTACGCGGTGCGCCGCTGATTGGGGCAGCTGCGGCCTATGGTGTCTGGCTGGCCTTGCGCAACGATCCGTCCGATGAGGCCCTCGAAAGCGCCTATGCCACGCTTATCGCCACGCGACCGACCGCTATCAATCTCAAATGGGCGCTTGACGAAATGCTGGCCGCGGTCCGCAATCGTTCCCGCGCTGAGCGCGCAGAGGCTGCCTTGCGCCGCGCCGGCGAGATCGCTGACGAGGATGTGGCCATCAACCAGGCCATCGGCCGCCACGGCCTCAAAATCATTGAAGGAATTGCCGCGAGGAAAAAAGGCGAGCGGGTAAACGTGCTTACCCATTGCAACGCCGGCTGGCTGGCTACCGTCGACTGGGGAACAGCGACGGCACCAATCTACATGGCGCACGACAGGGGCCTATCTGTGCACGTTTTTGCCGATGAAACGCGGCCGCGTAACCAGGGCGCCTCGCTCACGGCCTGGGAACTTGGCCATCACGGCGTGCCGCATACCGTCGTTGCCGACAGTACTGGCGGTCATCTGATGCAGCATGGGCTGGTCGACATGGTTATTGTGGGGGCCGACCGCGTAACGGCGCAAGCTGACGTGTGCAATAAAATTGGCACTTATCTCAAGGCGCTCGCCGCCCACGACAACAAGATACCGTTCTACGTGGCGTTGCCATCGCCGACCATTGACTTCACGATCGATAACGGCCTCGCAGAAGTTCCGATCGAGCAACGGGCAGCAGATGAAGTCGCGACCGTAACTGGGAAAACCGATGCCGGTCACATCGAAAAGGTGCAGGTTGTGCCGGATGGGTCACCGGTCGCAAACTTTGCTTTCGACGTCACACCGGCAAGGCTGGTCACCGGGTTGATTACCGAGCGGGGTGTTGTTGCTGCGAAGCGCGCTGCGCTCGCGCAAGCTTTTCCTGAACGCGCCGAAGTCCCGTCAAAATCAAACCTCAAGGTCAGCTGATGGCCTTTGCATCGCCTTCGTACCAAAAGCCCGTCGACGGCCGCCAGTCGGGAACTGCGCTTGCAATTGCGCGCGGCACCGCGCGGCTGCTGCACGCGCATGGACGATGTGTCGTGAGCGAATTGCCGTTGCCTTCTGGCCGCCGGGCAGATCTGGTCGCGCTCGACACTCGCGGTGAGCTCTGGATTGTCGAGATCAAGTCTTCGATCGCCGATTTTCGTGCGGACCAGAAATGGCAGGATTACCGCGCACATTGCGATCGTCTGTTCTTTGCCACCACAGTCGACGTTCCCTGCGAAATTTTTCCGCCGGATACCGGGTTGATTGTGGCTGACGCCTTCGGTGCAGAATTCAAAAGCGAGGCGCCTGAGCACAGGTTGTCGGCGGCAACGCGTAAATCCATAATGTTATTGTTTGCCCGTGCCGCCGCCATGCGCCTGCAATTGCTTGCCGATCCAACCGGGCCTTACTGGGACTCGGAATAACACGCTTCGTTCATTCGTGTGTACGCGGGCGGAGTGCTAGCGCGGTGCACGCTTTGCCAGAATACGTTGCAAGGTACGGCGGTGCATGTTGAGCCGGCGTGCGGTTTCCGAGACGTTGCGGCCGCACAGCTCATAGATTCGCTGGATGTGTTCCCAGCGAACGCGGTCAGCTGACATCGGATTTTCAGGAGGCTCGATTTTGACGTTGTCCAGTGCCAACAGGGCGGCCACGACGTCGTCGGCATCGACAGGCTTAGCCAGATAATCGACGGCACCAAGCTTGATTGCGTTCACCGCGGTGGCAATGTTGCCGTAGCCCGTGAGAATAATGCCGCGTGCATCCGGTCGACGGCGCTTGAGCGCGGAAATGACGTCGAGTCCATTGCCGTCACCGAGCCGCATATCGACGACAGCGTATGCGGGTGGCGCCTTCTCTACTTGCAACAGGCCGTCAGAAACCGACTCGGCGATTGTGACGGAAAATCCGCGTTGCTCCAGCGCCTTGGCGAGCCGCTGCAAGAAGGAATAATCATCCTCGACGATCAACAAAGACCGTTCCCCGGAGATTTTCTCTTTCGCCGCCGGATTGTCGGCGTCGCCCGTCGCAATGTCCACGTTATCACCACGCGCTGACGTCACGCGCATCATAGCGCGTACAGCGTATTATACGCACGCAACAAATAGTGATCGTGTCCGCCTTCCTCAAGCCGCTGCGAAAGCTAGTGATTGCTCGAAATCGCTGCGACTCCAGCTGAGCCTGACGACCGCGCCCCGTTCCGGCACAGGTCGGTTTTCGAACGATAGCGTTGCGCCCGAGCGTTCGAGCAGGGTCTTGGCGATAAAGAAACCGAGGCCCAGCCCAGCCGGCTTTTCGGGGGTATCATTCTGATGGCGCCGCCGGCTGGTAACGTAAGGCTCTCCAATCCGAGCTAGTATCTCCGGCGCGAATCCCGGCCCGTCGTCGCTGATTGCGACCGCGACGAAGTCCTCGCTCCAATGAGCATTTACTGCAACCCGGGCGCGCGCGAAATCGACTGCATTTTCCAGTAAATTGCTGAGTCCATAGAGAATGGCCGGATTGCGCGCACCAACCGGCTCGGTGGCGCGATCGCTCAGCGCGTTCACCTCGATGGTCACGCCAAAATTGCGATGTGGCGCTACCACCTCCTCAATGAGCGCTGTCAGAGGCATGCGGTCAAATGGCTCCCCGCCAGCCGACAATTCAGTGAGCTTGGCAAGAATGTCGCGGCAACGGGTAGCCTGTTCGCGCAACAGCCTGACATCGTCGCCGTGCGGTGCATTCGGCGCGATCGCGCGCTCAAGCTCCTTGGCGATTACCGAAATGGTTGAGAGCGGTGTGCCAAGCTCGTGTGCCGCGGCGGCCGCAAGGCCGTCAAGCTGGGAAAGATGCTGCTCGTGCGCGAGCACCAACTCGGTAGCGGCAAGCGCGTCGGAGAGCTGACGCGACTCTTCGGTAATCTGCCAAGCATACACGCCGATAAAACCGATCGCGAGCAAGATGCACAACCAGACTCCCATCATGTAGATGGGAGGCAATTGTAACGGATCGTTGCTATCCCAGGGGAGGGGATAGTGCACAAATACCAGGATCGTGGCGCATGCCACTGCAAAGCCACCCAGCAAAAGGGTAAATCGTGGTGGCAGTGCTGTGGCCGAAAGCAATACCGGTCCCAAAAACATAAAGGCGAACGGATTTTGCAAACCACCAGTCAGAAACAGTAACACTGCCAGTTGCGCAATATCGAATGCTAGCAGCCACGCAGCGAGGTGAGGCTCAAGCCGTTGCGTCATGTGGAAACGCAGCCGCAGCGCCACATTGAGCCAAGCCGCCAATATTATCGCGGCAAGGCAGGCGTAAATCGGAAGCTCGAAATCGAGTCCGTAGTAAACAACTACGACTGCTGTGGACTGACCGATGATTGCAAGCCAACGTAACCGCACCAATGTATCGAGGCGCACATTTCGGCGGGGTTGGGGCTGCACAAAGGGTGAGGCCATAAATTCAGTCTACCCCGAGGCGATGCAGGTACAAATTGGCAGTCATTGCGGGGCTTGCGCTTCCTGCCGCACAGCGCCACACCTTTCGGCGTATGGATATGCAGAACGCTTCCGCCATCGTGGTGGATCGACTGGTCAAACGGTATAAGGGCGTGGCGGCAGTCGACGGCATCACCTTCCGTTTGGCTGCCGGCTCAGTCACCGGCCTTCTTGGGGGCAATGGAGCCGGCAAGACCACCACGATTGCAATGATCATGGGGTTGGTCACGCCCACCTCCGGCGCTGTGACGGTGCTGGGCGTCGAAATGCCGAGGCATCGCTACCGTGTCCTGCACAGGATGAATTTCGAGAGCCCTTATGTCGATATGCCGATGCGCCTAACGGTGAGGCAAAATCTTTCCGTGTTCGCACAACTGTACGCGGTGCCTGACATTGACGAACGCATTGACAGGCTGGCATCGGATCTCGATCTGACCGAATTTCTTGACCGGCCGACCGGCAAGCTGTCGGCTGGGCAGAAGACGCGGGTCTCGCTCGCCAAGGCGCTGCTGAACAAACCGGAAGTACTGCTGCTCGATGAGCCAACTGCCTCGCTCGATCCCGACACCGCAGATTGGGTGCGCTCGCGGCTCGAACGCTATCGTGCCGAACAGGGCACGACGATGTTGCTTGCCTCTCACAATATGGGTGAGGTCGAGCGGTTGTGCGAGCGCGTCATCATCATGAAGAAAGGCCGCATCGAGGACGACGGTACGCCCGCGCATCTGCTCTCGCGCTATGGCCGCGCGACACTGGAAGAGGTTTTTCTTGATGTGGCGCGGGGCCGACAGCAGAGCGAGGCCGCACAATGATCGCAAGCGACGCGGGCATGGAATTCTCGTTCAACCGCGTCGCTGCCATGGTGCGGCGTTATTGGTACCTGCTGCGTTCGTCGTGGCCACGTATTCTAGATCTGATCTATTGGCCGACAGTGCAGATGCTGATGTGGGGTTTTCTTCAGATTTATATTTCGCAAAATGTGGGGTTTTTCGCGCGGGCCGGCGGTGTATTCATCGGATCGGTACTTTTGTGGGATATTCTGTTCCGCGGCCAGCTTGGCTTTTCCATTTCTTTTTTGGAAGAAATGTACGCGCGCAATCTCGGCAACATAATGATGTCGCCGCTGCGCCCCACAGAGTTCCTGCTCGCGCTCATGATCATGAGCATCGTACGTTTGTCGATCGGCATGATTCCCGTGTCGCTCCTCGCGATTGCTTTCTTCGGGTTTAATCTGTGGGCACTGGGTTTGGCACTCGCCGCGTTTTTTGCCAATCTTATTTTGACGAGTTGGTCCGTCGGTATTTTCGTCGCTGGGTTGCTGCTGCGTAATGGTCTTGGTGCAGAAAGCATGGCGTGGACCATAATGTTTTTGTTTTTGCCGCTGACCTGCGTCTATTACCCGGTGGCCGTCTTGCCTGACTGGCTCCAGTATTTTGCCTGGGCGCTTCCGCCAACCTACGTATTTGAAGGCATGCGCGCTCTGGTAATCGACCATGTGTTTCGCGCCGACCTGATGGCGGAGGCCTTCGCGTTCAATATTTTGCTGTTCGCGGCTGCATCATTGGCCTTTTTAAAGCTTCTACAGAGTGCGCGGGTCCAGGGCTCGCTTTTACAGACCAGCGAGTGATCAAAAAAGCCTGTGTTTTATGGTGCTTAATGCCCCCGTGCGCGTTGTAAAACCGGCGCGAACAACTTATCTCTATGTTGACGATATGACGGAAAAGCGACAGTCTGCCGCACTGCAGCGAGGGCCGGGGGACCCGATGGCAATAGGTGAATTCGGCGGAGCAGCCGCGCTCTCCGACGGCAGTGGGACGCTGTTGGCGACGCCGATGTACTGGTTTTACGAGCTGGGGCATGCCGCGCTCAATCCAGCTCGCGCTTTTGCGGACGCCACACGACTGTTCTTTAGGAATCCGGCTAATCCGCTTGCCCACACTGCCTACGGCAAGTCGATGGCGGCGACCATGGAATTGTTCGAGCGCTCGACCCGCCGCTATCGTCGGCCCGAATGGGATATCGATTCGACAACCGTCGGCGCCGAGAGAATCCCGGTGCACATCAAGAGCGTTTGGCAGCGTCCTTTCTGCCGGCTCTTGCATTTCGAGCGCGCCTTTGCGTGGCCGCCGCGGCGGCCTCAACCAAAATTGCTGATCGTTGCGCCGATGTCGGGCCACTACCCAACGCTGCTGCGCGGGACTGTTGAGACATTCCTGCCCAATCACGATGTGTACATCACCGAATGGA
This sequence comes from Pseudolabrys sp., assembly GCA_035315965.1. Classification (GTDB taxonomy): domain Bacteria; phylum Pseudomonadota; class Alphaproteobacteria; order Rhizobiales; family Xanthobacteraceae; genus Pseudolabrys. The sequence continues at coordinate 11,749 of DATFXJ010000071.1, read as the reverse complement.
TCGACGCGCGCATGGTGCCGCTGACCGAAGGCCGCTTCGATCTCGATTCTTACATCGACTACATCCTTTCGATACTTCATACGCTCGGCGGCGATGTGCACGTGATTGCCGTTTGTCAGCCCTCGGTGCCGGTGCTAGCCGCTATCGCGTTAATGGAAGCCGACAACGATCCCGACGTTCCGCGCTCCATGGTGCTGATGGGTGGGCCGATCGACACGCGCATTAATCCCAATGACGTCAACAGGCTGGCGGAGCGGCGCGGACTCAACTGGTTCCGCAACCACGTGATTGCGAAAGTGCCATTCCCGCATCCCGGCTTTATGCGAGACGTTTACCCGGGCTTTCTGCAACTTCACGGCTTCATGACCATGAATCTCGATCGACACATCGAGGCACACCACAATCTGTTCCTTCATCTCGTGAAGGGCGACGGCGATTCGGCGCAGAAGCACCGCGAATTCTATGACGAATATCTCGCCGTCATGGATCTCGCCGCCGAATTCTATCTGCAGACAGTAGACACCGTATTCATCCGTCACGCTTTGCCGAAGGGGGAGATGAAGCATCGTGGGTGCCGCGTCGACCCGGCCGCAATCAGGCGTGTCGCGCTAATGACGGTCGAAGGCGAAAAGGACGATATTTCAAGCGTCGGCCAAACTAAGGCCGCGCACGCCCTATGCGTCAACATTCCCGAGGAGCACAAGATTCATTACATACAGCCGGGAGTCGGTCACTATGGCGTGTTCAATGGCTCGCGCTTTCGCGCCGAGATTGCTCCCCGCATCGCCGATTTTGTGTTGTCGCGGAACGGCGGGCACCACTTACGCTCCACCCTGTTGAAGCTCGTAGCCCAGCGTTGATGCCATCCTCGCCATATGATTGTGAAACACCGCCGGCTCGTTCCGATTTGAACCCATGATGACTATACCGTTTCGCGCTCTGCTCTATCGCAGCACCAGCGAACCGTCAGCCATTACGGTCAATTTTGACGGCGAGATCCATCCGGTGCGCGTGCGCCGACACCGGCAGGCGCGCCGTTACACATTGCGCATCCTTGCGACAAGCCGCGAAGTCGTCCTCACTATGCCGACGCGCGGCAGCGTGAAGCACGCAAAAGAGTTCGCGCAAAAGCACAGTGCATGGATTGCGGCGCGGTTGCGACGGCTGCCAGGCGCTTCGCCTTTCGCTCAGGGTGCGTTGTTGCCGTTGCGCGGTCGCGAACACCGTATAGAGCATCGGTCGCGTGCGAGAGGCACGGTCTGGATCGAGACGCACGGAAACGACCATTTGCTATGTGTCGCTGGCGAAAAACCTCATCTGTCACGCCGGGTGCACGATTTTCTCAAGCGCGAAGCCAAGCGTGACCTCCAGGCGGCAAGCCTGCTGGCGGCGCAAGCCCTTGGCATCGAGTTCAAGCGGGTGTCAGTGCGTGATCAGTCAAGCCGCTGGGGCTCATGCTCGTCGAGCGGCGTGCTCTCATATTCCTGGCGATTGGTTCTGGCCCCTTCGTTCGTGCTCGATTACCTCGCTGCGCATGAGGTTGCCCACCTCATTGAGATGAATCACTCGGGCCGATTCTGGCGGCTGGTTGAGAGCATTTGCCCGCACGTGGGCCGCGCCAAAGCCTGGCTCGATGCTCACGGTGCCGATCTGCATCGCTACGGACTGGATGGACGCCCCTAACCAAAACTTCCGCAGAATTGCTGCATGCTGCGTCCCGGAACTTTCGCGCTCACGGCTTTGCTGGCGGCGCTGAGCGCGATTGGTCCGCTTACGACCGACATGTACCTGCCGTCGCTTCCGGATATTGCGCGCCAACTCAATGGCTCGACCGCGCAAGTGCAATTCACGATTTCCGCCTATCTCATCGGATTTGCAGTCGGGCAAATTTTCTATGGCCCTGTGTCCGATCGTCACGGCCGCAAGCCGGTCCTGATCGCGGCGATTGCGCTTTACTGTGTCGCGAGCCTGGCTTGCGCGTTATCGACATCGATCGAGATGCTCATTGTGGGACGTGCTTTCCAGGCACTTGGTGGCAGCGGTGGCCTCATTCTGACCCGAGCGATCGTACGCGACATTTATTCCGGTGCCCGTGCCGGGCGCGAATTGTCGCTGATCGCTTCGGTGATGGCGCTTGCCCCGGTATTAGCGCCGATTGCCGGTGGTCTCTTGCAGACCGGGTTCAGCTGGCGGGCCGTTTTCTTCACTTTGGTTGCTGCAGGATTGGTCGGCGCCGGGGTTGTGTGCGCGGTGCTGCCGGAAACATTAAACTTACGCGCGGCAGAGCCGGTGTCGGTGGCGTCGATGCTCCGTTCCTATCGTGTCGTCGCTCGTAATCCGGCCTATCTTGCTTATCTCGGGATCACTTCGGCGAGCTATGCCGGCTTGTTCGTCTGGATCTCCGGCGCGGCTTTTGTTCTGCAAGACTTGTACGGACTTAGCCCGTTTGATTTCGGCGTTGCCTTCGCGCTCGGTTCCGTCGGCTACATGGCCGGTTCAGCAGTGGCGGCGCGCGTGGTCGTCAGACTTGGGCTCGATGGGGTGCTTGGAATCGGCGGCGGTGCCTGCGCCGCAGGCGGCCTTGGGATGGTGGCGGCCGTCGCCTTGGGGTTGACCTCTGCTTTGTCGCTCGTTTTGCCAGTCGCCGTTTACCTCGCCGGTCTCGGCATGGTACTCCCGCAAGGCATTGCCGGCGCGTTGACTCCATTTCCGGAACGCGCCGGCACCGCGTCTTCGCTGTTCGGCTTTGTGCAACAAAGTGCTGCTGCGCTGTGTGGCGCGGTGGTGGGCTGGTTGCTCGGTCAGAGCGCCTGGCCGCTCGCCGCGGGCGTCGCTGCGATGGGCTGTGCTACCTTAGGGCTGTGGTTGACGACGCAAGGCGTCCGCCGCGTCGTGACAAAAAGTTAAAATTAGCGGCGGTTAAAGAGGTTATTGAGCAGCCAGCCATCGAGGCTGCTGCTGCCGGTAGTTGCCGAATTGTTTGCCGCAACCGGCTGAATGGGAGCTGGTGGGGTTAGTCGCGATCCAGCGCCGAACAATTCCGAAAACAAGCTGCCGCTTGAAGAACCCGGCAGACTTGCCACTGGTACTCCTTGGTGCGCGCCACGCATAACGCGGCTCCAGATTTCCACCGGCAGACTGCCGCCGGTTACATGCTTGGTTGGCGTTCCGTCGTCGTTGCCAAGCCAGACTCCTGTGACAAGGTGCGCGGTATACCCGATAAACCAGGCGTCGCGGAAATCCTGGCTGGTGCCCGTTTTTCCGGCCGCCGGCCAGCCAGGTAGGGTCGCCTTGTGCGCGGTACCGTTGGTCAGCGTTTCGCTCATCATAGTGTTCATCATGCTTACATAGCGCGCATCGATGATACGGCCGAGCTGCTGAATGCTACGTGCGTACAGTACTTTGCCATTGGTTGCAGTGATCTTTTCGATCATGCGAGGCATCGCGGCATAGCCGCCATTGGCAAAGGGCGCATAAGCCCCAACAAGCTCGAGCACCGAGACTTCCGAAGTACCAAGCGCGATCGAGGCATTCGGCTCGAGCTTCGAGACAATGCCTAGTCGGTAGGCAGTGCGGACGACCGCCATTGGCGTTACTTCTAGCGTCAGCCGCACCGAGACTGTGTTTAATGATAGCGCAAGGGCTTTGGTTAGCGTCACCGGCCCGAAATACTCATGGTTGTAATTTTCAGGTTGCCAGCCTTTGACGTTGATCGGTGAATCCTCGCGCACGCTGTCAGGTGTCAGCCCGTGCTCGAGCGCGGCCAGATAAACGAATGGCTTGAACGCAGAGCCAGGCTGCCGCTTGGCGGCGACTGCACGGTTGAACTGGCTTTCGGCATAGTTGCGCCCGCCGACCAACGCGCGGACGGCGCCGTCCGGCGTCATCGCTATCAGCGCGCCTTGCGCGACACCGTTTTTTTCGCCTTTCTGCGCCAGCTCCTCATTGAGAGTTTTCTCCGCGCTCGCCTGCAAGACTGCGTCAATTGTGGTCTGTACCACTATGTCGTCGTCTACGTGGCCAATCGTGTCATTGAGCGCATCCATCACCCAATCGGCCACATAATTCACCGAACCGGTGTTTAGCTGCGCCACTATGCGCGGAGAACGCGTCAGCGTCGTACGTTCGGCGGATTGGCTAATAAAGCCGAGCTCGCTCATGGCCGCGAGCACGACTTTTGCGCGCCGTTCGGCTCCGTCAAAATTTCGCGTCGGCGCCAGACGCGATGGCGACTTAACCAGCCCAGCCAGCAGTGCCGCCTCGGCGAGCGTAATCTGTCGCGCCGATTTTCCGAAATAGCGTTGCGAAGCTTGTTCGATGCCGTAGGCGCCGGCGCCGAAATAGACTCGGTTGAGATACATTTCCAGGATCTGTGCCTTGGAAAACTTGCGCTCCAGCCAAAGGGCCAAGAGGATTTCCTGGAGCTTGCGGCTGATCGTGCGTTCCTGAGTCAGAAAGAGATTTTTGGCGAGCTGTTGCGTGATGGTGGAGCCGCCTTGGGCGACGGTACGGTGAAGGACGTTGGCGACGAACGCGCGTCCGATTCCGAACGGATCGACCCCATAATGCTCATAGAAGCGCCGATCCTCGATGGCCACGAATGCCTTCGGCACGTAAGCCGGTATTTCTTTTAATGGCAACGGAGCTCCGGCGAGATCGCCGCGACGCGCGAGGACGCGCCCCTGCATATCCACGATCTGGATCGAGGGCGGTCGCTTCGGGATTTCCAGGGACTGGATCGGCGGCAGATGCGCGCCAACCCAGGCAACGAACCCAACGCCGCCGATGGCAAGCCACAGGCCGACCACTAGGCTCCAATAGGCAATCCTACCGATTAGCACCCGCTTGCTGCGGGCAGGGTGTTTCTTGTGTACGCGGCGCTTGCGCGATTTGGCGGACGCTTTGCTATCCGGCGCTGGCGCCGCACGATCACTGACGGAAACACGCAGCTCCGGACTGCTGTCGAACACCGGCTCCCGGCGCGCGCCTGCTTGTCCCCTTTTCGCCATCACGCGACCCGTCTCGCGCCGGCGGATGCGAACCGTTCCGCAGGCCCCAAGGCAGGCTAAGCGGGCCGATTTAAAGGGTCGTTAAGGTACGTTTTTTCGCGGAATTCCGGATTGCTGCGGTGCTCTAGTTGACGGCGGCTTTTGCCGGCCGGGCATCATCGCCAGTTGCGAACAGCGCAATCAATGCGCGCTTGATGGCAGCCTGCCGTGTCGGCGAGTTGATTTGCGCACCCATCAGGTCGGTGACGTAAAACACGTCTACCACCCGCTCTCCAAAGGTGGCGACATGTGCAGACGCAATGTTGAGATTGAGCTTTGAGAGCGTTGCAGTCAGCTCATACAAGAGCCCCGTGCGGTCAAGTCCAGTAACCTCGACCATCGTATAGCGCTGCGACCACTGGTTATTGAGGGTAACCGTCGGTTCTACGGCGAAAGCGCGGATGCGGCCCTTGGGGGGCGCGCGTTTTGCCACAACATCGGGCAGCTTAACTTCACCGCGCAAGGCCTTCTCAATCGAATCCGCAATGCGGTTGGCTCGCCTCTCTTCGTCTTCATCGCGATCGAATTCGCGCGACAGCGAGATCGTATCCAACGCCCAGCCGTCGGTCGTCGTGTAGATCTGGGCATCGACAATGTTGGCCCCGATCATCGCGCATGCACCGGCGATGATGGACAGTAGCCACGGATGATCGGGCGCGAGAAGTGTAAGCTCGGTTACCGCTCGCTCTGCATCGAACGCGATCGAGGTTGCGAGCCGCTTTTCTGCGCCCTCGGCTGCGCGCACGAATTTGGCATGCTCAATCTTGTGCGGCAGATCGACCTTGAGCCAGTAGGCCGGATAAAGCTTCGCGATATAGGCCTCTAGGCGCTCGCGAGGCCAGTCCTTCATCGCCTCGCGGAATTCGTTCTGTGCGATCGCCACGCGTTGAGCGCGGTTAACTTCCGAGAATCCGCCGGTGAGTACCGGCTCGGTCTCGTAGTAAAGCGTACGGATGAGTTGCGCTTTCCAGCCGTTCCAGACACCAGGACCGACCGCCCGGATATCGGCGGTGGTGAGAATAGTCAGCAGCTTTAGACGCTCGGCCGATTGCACCGTCGCCGCAAAATTCTCGATCGTCTTCCGGTCGGAAAGGTCACGTGACTGCGCAACGCTCGACATGACGAGGTGATTTTCGATCAACCAAGCAACGGTCTCGGTATCGGCTTTCGAAAATCCCAGCCTTGGGCAAAATCGCTCTGCTACTCGGACGCCAGCAGTCGAATGGTCCTCCGGGCGTCCTTTGGCGATGTCATGTAGGAACAGCGTGACGTATAGCAAGCGGCGGTGTTCAGGCAAGATTTTGTGGATCAGCTCGTTGGCGAGCGGCGTCTCGTTGCTGCCGCCACGTTCGATCTCGGCAAGTACACCGATGCACCGCAGCAGATGCTCATCCACCGTGTAGTGGTGGTACATATTGAATTGCATCATGGCGACGATCCGGCCAAATGCTGGCACGAAACGGCCGAGAACACCGGCTTCGTTCATCCGCCGCAACACGGTTTCCGGGTCACTCTTCGAGGTGAGGATCTCAAGGAACAAATCATTGGCTTCCTTGTCGTCCCGCAATTTAGCATCGACCAGGTTGAGCGAGCGCGTGATCGCGCGCATCGCGTCCGGATGGAACGCCAGGTTATGTTTCTGCGCGAGATAAAAGATGCGAATCAGATTGACTGGATCACGCTTGAAAACGCCAGCCGGCGCGAGCCGAATCCGGTTCTTGTCGACAATGAAATCGTCGCTTTCCACGATGTTGTGTCGTTTCACCGGGCGCAGCCGCGCCATCAGGCGGCTTAGCACCGGCACGCTCTTGGCGTGGCTGTCTTCCAGCTCTGCGCAAAGGATCGCAGTCAGATCACCGACATCCTTGGCGATCAGGAAGTAGTGCTTCATGAAGCGCTCAACATCCTGCAGGCCAGGGTGCTCGGTATAACCAAGCCGCATGGCGATCTCGCGCTGGATATCGAACGAGAGGCGCTCCTCTGCGCGGCCCATGAGAAAATGCATGTGGCAGCGAACTGACCAGAGGAAATCCTCACAGCGGCGGAAAAGTTGATACTCATGCTTGTCAAATACACCACACTTGATGAGCTCGTCGCGTTCGCGGACCCGGTAAACATACTTGGCAATCCAGAACAGCGTATGCAGATCGCGCAATCCGCCTTTGCCATCCTTCACGTTTGGTTCGACCAGATAGCGCGATTGACCGCTGCGCCGAACCCGATCCTCGCGCTCGGCTAGCTTGGCCGCGACGAATTCGGCGGCGGTGTTGCGCACGACCTCATTGTCGAAACGCGCTACAAGCTCGTCGAAAAGCTTTCGGTCGCCGAGCAGAAAGCGCGATTCGAGAATAGCGGTACGGATTGTCATGTCCGCCTTGGCCTGGCGGATACACTCATCGACGGACCGGGTCGCATGCCCGACCTTAAGGCCTGTATCCCACAGGCAATAGAGAATCGCTTCCGCGATCGACTCTCCCCAGGCCGTTTGCTTGTAGGGCAGCAGAAACAGCAGGTCGATGTCGGAGCCCGGCGCCTGCAAACCCCGGCCGTAGCCACCGGTTGCGATGACTGCCATGCGCTCGGCTTCCGATGGATTTTGCGAGGGGTACAAATGCCGCGCGAACTCAAACAGGATCTGGATGATCGCGTCTTCCATCCGGCACAACCGCTCAGCACAGCGTCGGCCGTAGCGCTCCTTGAGAAGCAATTGTTCGGCTTTGGCGCGGCCATCGGCGAGAGCGACTTTCAGCCGTTGTGCCAACAATGCGCGCAGATCACGCTCGCTGCCGGTATGCCCCTTGGCCAATTTTTCAAGTTCGGCGGTAAGCGCACGTGCGTCGATGAGATCGTTCGAGCCTCGGGCGGGGCGTTCGAGCTGGCGCGTGTCGCGATCTAGGGCAAGCGAAGCCATGGGTGGGGTCGGGGATAGCGGACGCGAAGGATCAAGTCATCGTGCGCGACTAAAGATTATTGCCCCTGCAGGAACGGCGGAAGATTTAGAAATAAATACTATGTTTAAAGGCAAAAATGGTAATCATTTGCTTTTGACCCGATAATAGTGCCGCATTATAGAATATTAATAGCGCCGATTTGAGAGGCAAACTTGCGGGCGCTCAACAAATACAGCTAAGGCGCGGGGTGAAATCCCCTCGCAAGCTGGCGGCGGGCCACGCGGTTCGCCTGCAATCGCTGAGGCGCCGGCGCCGGCAAGCGCAGGCTCCGATCACCCGCGGCCGATGATGATCCTGGTTACTCATGACGTCGACGAGGCTATCGCACTCACCGATCGCATCATGGTGATGCGATCGCGTCCCGGCCGCATCTTTGAGGAGATCGCCGCTGAGCTGCGGCGCCCCCGCGACCGCCACTCGGCTGCCTTCGATCACGTCAAGGCCCGCGTGCTCAACGCCCTTGACCGCTCGCTTGTCGGCGAGCGCGTGCCCGATCAGGTGGCGATCGAACACCCCGGCGCTGGCGCGGCCTGTGGTGGTAGCGCCCTTGTGCTCGGTTTCATCCAGCCTGTAGGTTCCCAGCCCGAAAGTGTGCAAGGAGAGAAAGCATGGATGCCGGTGAATTGCGTGCGATGCAGGCGCCGATCAAGGAGCGCTACAAGAGCGATCCCAAGGCGGCATTCATCACCCTGAGAGCCAAAGGAACGCTCGACGACAGCGGTATCGCATGCAAGGTCGACACCGGTCGCGCCCTGGCTGTCGCGGGCCTGCACCCAGCAACAGGCGGTTCCGGGCTCGAACTTTGCTCCGGTGACATGTTGCTGGAAGCGCTGGTCGCCTGCGCAGGTGTCACGGTGAAGGCGGTGGCGACGGCTCTCGATATTCCCCTCAAGTCCGGCAAAGTGTCGGCCGAAGGGGACCTTGACTTCCGCGGCACACTCGGCGTTGCCAAGGACGCGCCGGTTGGCTTTGCGCAGATCCGGTTGCGGTTCGATCTCGATATTGAAGCACCGCACGAAAAACTCGACCAACTCCTCAAGCTTACCGAGCGCTATTGCGTCGTTTATCAGACAATCAAGGGGGGGCCGCCGGTCGACGTCCAGATCAAGCGCGTCTAGGCCGGTAGTGACGCGGGCTGCGGACTGTGGTTCGCTGGCTCCCGACAACGAAATATCCCGGAGAACATCCGATGCGTATGTTCCAGGTCTGCGTTTGCGGCCAGCCCTTACAACTCAATGAACAGCCCACGCCGCAACCGACCGGCAGCGAAATCTTATTGAAGGTTCTAGCGGCGGGCGTCTGCCATAGCGATCTGCATCTGGCGGACGGTTATTTCGACCTCGGCGGTGGCAAGCGAATGAGCCTTGCCGACCGCGGCATGAAGCTGCCGGTGACGCTCGGACACGAGAATGTCGGCGAGGTGGTGGCATTCGGGCCCGACGCAAAAGGCGTCAAGGTTGGCGATCGCAGGCTTGCACATCCATGGATCGGCTGCGGGACCTGCGGTGCGTGCGAGCGGGGGGAGGAAAATCTTTGCCGCGCCATGCGCAGCCTCGGCGTATTTTCGAACGGCGGCTATGCCGATTACCTGATGGTGCCGCATCCGCGCTATCTGTTCGACATCGGTGACCTTCCACCAGAACGTGTGGCCCCGCTCGCTTGCTCAGGCGTCACTACCTTCGGGGCCCTGAAAAAGATCCCGACCCTGAAAAGCGAGCCGACGGTGATCATTGGCGCCGGCGGTCTTGGGCTCATGTGTCTTGCCTTGCACACGGCGATGAGCGGTCACAGTGCCATCGTGGTCGACATTGATCCGGCCAAGCGCGAAGCGGCTAAGAAAGCTGGAGCAAAGGCGGTGGTCGACGGCGGTGCGAGCGATGCCTCGCAGCAGATCATCGACATGACCAATGGCGGTGCCTGGGGGGTGATCGATCTGGTTGGCTCTTCGCAGAGTGCGCGGGTTGGCTATGACAGCCTGATCAAGGGCGGCAAATTTGTTGTTGTCGGTCTTTATGGCGGCGACCTCACGGTTTCACTGCCGCCGATACCGATGCGCGCGCTGACCATCCAGGGCTCGTATGTCGGTAGCCTGCCGGAGATGAAAGAATTGATCGACCTCGTGCGCCGCACCGGCTTGCCGCCCGTTCCGGTTGCCACCAGGCCGCTCGCAGATGTGAACGCGGTTATGGATCAGCTCCGCGCCGGCAAAGTAATTGGCCGCGTAGTGTTGACACCGACATGAACTTCAATCGGGCAGCGCTATTGCGTTGCGTATCATACCATCAAGAATGGACCCCCGGGTTGGGGTAAACCTGGCACAACTTTAGCTGCGATGATCTGATCGGCCGCTTGCGCGGGGCCAATCAAAGTGGTCATGTGCGTCGCGAAAAATGCCCCCCGATCTCTATTTCGTCCTCGCGCTCATCGTCAAAATGGCCGTGACCGCCGCTTTCTTACTGGTGGCCACGATCACTGCCGAACGCGCTGGGCCGCTGATCGGTGGGCTGGTCGCGACGCTGCCGATAAGCGCCGGCCCGGTCTATATCTTTCTCGCGCTCGACCACGACGCGCATTTTATTGCACAAAGCGCACTGGGCAGTCTTGTCACCAATGCCTGGAACGCGACTTTTGCTTTTATGTACGCTATGCTTGCGCAAAAACGCTCTCTGGCGGTGAGTTTCGGTATTGCGCTCGTGGTTTGGATTGGGCTCATCTCGGTGGGCGGGGCTGTCTCTTGGACACTTGTTTCCGCCACAGCGCTCAACATCGTCGTTATTGCTGCCTCATTCGGGCTGTCGGCTCCGCTGCGTCATGCACCTATGCCGCGAGTCGAGACGCGTTGGTATGACCTCATGCTGCGCGCGACGATGGTCGCGTTACTTGTCGGAACCGTTGTAGCGTTGAGCTTCCGCATCGGTCCGACCGCCACCGGCAATCTTGCGGTTTTCCCGATCGTGCTGAGCAGCATCATGATCATTCTCCACCATCGTGTGGGTGGGCCGGCCACCGCGGCGGTTATGGCTAACGCGGTGATCGGGCTGGGCGGGTTTGCCGTGGCGGTCCTCGTGCTAAATCTGACTGCCGAAGGGCTTGGATCAGCGCTTGCCCTGACGCTAGCACTGCTGGTTTCGCTCGGCGCCAATCTGATGATCTATGTAGTGCGCCAACGCCTCGCCGCGACATGATCTCTGCACTCGCCGATCCGTGTTTCTGGTATAGGATCGCGCTCAAGATCAGGATGACCGCCTCGATTGTCGTGACAGCACGTGGTAGTCGAGCGCAGTGGCCCATTCGTCGGATCGCTCATTGCCTCACTGCCGACTTCCGGCGCGGGGGCCATGATTATTCCGGGGCTCGAGGACCCGCCGGAATTTATCGCTACCAGCGCGGTCGGCGGTCTAGTCGCCAATGCTGCCTGCGCGCTGTTCGCACTCACATATCCGGCTACGGCGCTTTGCAGTGCCAGTCGGTGTGTGGTTGTCCTACGCGATTGGCCTGGGCATTGGACGAAGTTAGAACTCGCTGCTTTGGGGTGTGCGTCAGCGCAGCATTAGCTGACCAGACCCAGCTCCAGCGCCTTGATCTGCAACGCTAGGTAACGTGAAAAAATGCGACATTGCGCGAGACTTCCTGCGGTGAACCAGAGGCCAGGTTGAGCGGTGCGTCGCCACATATTACGCAATTCGCCGCCGGCGTCGAAGCCCCAGACAGGCCCGATGCGGTCGGCGATTTCGTCGCCAAGATAGACTC
>DATFXJ010000070.1:0-6204 GCA_035315965.1 Pseudolabrys sp. | reverse complement strand
TCAATATCAATTTCCTGCGCAAGCCGGGAAAAGGCGACCTGGTCGCGGACGCGCGGCTTCTGAAGGTCGGAAAGCGGCTGGCAGTTGGTGAGGTCACAATCTATTCGGACGGCGTCCCGGAACCCGTCGCTCATGTCACCTCAACTTATTCAATACCGTCAGACCTTAATTAGAGGCTGGTAGGGTAATACCGGTACCGTAAGTGATTGCAAGGTATGGTATAATATTTGGATCAGAGCGTTGACCAATCTGAGCGGTGTCGGCTAAAAGCGCTCTGTTTCTCAGGGAAATGACCATGAAGTCGTATTCGGTCAAGCCTGCCGATATCGAAAAAAAATGGATAACTATCGACGCCACCGGGCTCGTCGTCGGCCGCCTTGCTTCGATCGTGGCGTTACGCCTGCGCGGGAAGCACAAGGCATCATATACGCCGCATGTCGATGACGGCGATAACGTCATTATCGTAAACGCCGCCAAGGTGGTGCTGACCGGCCGCAAGCGCGAAAAGAAAGTCTATTATCACCACACAGGCTTCGTCGGGGGTATTAAACAGCGAACGGCTAAAGCCATTATGGAGGGGCGTTTCCCGGAACGAGTCGTGGAGAAGGCCGTGGAACGCATGCTGCCGCGGGGGCCACTTGGCCGTGTTCAGCTAGGTAACCTGCGCGTCTACCGGGGGGCCGAGCACCCGCACGAGGCGCAGAAGCCCGAAAAACTCGATGTTGCCGGCATGAACCGCAAGAACGTGAGGAGTGCTTAACTTGGCGGAAACCATGCAATCTCTGGAAGGGCTGGCGACTCTAAAGCCAACCGCTCCCGAAGCGCCAAAATACGAAAAAAAGGTCGATGCGCAGGGGCGCGCTTATGCGACCGGTAAGCGCAAAAACGCTGTCGCGCGCGTATGGATAAAACCCGGCGCTGGAAAGATCCTCATCAACACGAAAGCCGTGGAGATATTTTTCGCGCGGCCGGTGCTGCGGATGTTGATCCAGCAGCCGCTGATCGCTACCAATCGCAGCGGACAATATGACGTGATCTGCACTGTCTCCGGTGGAGGCTTGTCCGGCCAGGCTGGCGCCGTGCGTCATGGGTTAGCCAAGGCTCTGACCTATTTTGAGCCTGACTTGCGCGGCCCGCTCAAACGAGGTGGGTTTCTTACCCGTGATCCACGTGTGGTTGAGCGCAAGAAATACGGGCGAGCGAAGGCGCGGCGCTCCTTCCAGTTCTCGAAGCGCTAACCGACCAAAGTTTTAAGGGCGCGCCAACGGTGCGCTCTTTTGTTTCCGATCTTCTGATCCTAAAATTTCATCGAGTGTCTTTACCGTACGGCGGCTGAATTTGACGCAGCCCTAGTCGCGCCGCGCTGCCGGCATTAATGGACCCAAGCGGCGCCGGCGCCAGATGCTGGCGACCGCTGCTGGCCTCGATGCCGGACTCGTGTTTGTCGCGCTTCTGATCGCTGGATTGGCCGTTCAGAAGAATAGGGGATGCCCGTTGCGGAGCGCCCGAAAGTTGCTTCGCTCGCGTGATGTTGTGAGGAACATTTACGCCGAGTAATACATCTCATACTCGACAGGATGTGGGCAGTGCTCGAACCGGATCACTTCCGTCATTTTGAGGTCGATGTATGACTCGATGAAGTCATCGTCGAACACTCCACCGGCCTTAAGGAACGCTCGATCCTTGTCGAGATAGCCCAGAGCCTCGCGCAGGCTGCCGCACACCGTTGGAATCTGCTTGAGTTCGGCCGGCGGTAGATCATAAAGATCCTTGTCGACGGCGGAGCCCGGATCGAGCTTGTTCTTGATGCCGTCGAGGCCGGCCATCGTCATTGCCGCGAACGCAAGGTAGGGATTGGCCAGCGGGTCAGGGAAACGGACCTCGACACGCTTGGCCTTGGGATTGGCGGTGTATGGAATGCGGCACGAGGCCGAGCGGTTGCGCTGCGAATAGGCGAGCAGTACCGGCGCTTCGAAACCAGGAACCAGCCGCTTGTAGGAATTTGTGGTCGGATTGGTGAATGCGTTGATTGCGCGCGCGTGCTTGAGAATGCCAGCGACGTAGGACAGGCACATCTCCGAAAGATCGGCATACTTGTTGCCGGCGAAAGCGGGCTTGCCTCCCTTCCAGATCGACTGGTGACAGTGCATGCCCGAGCCGTTGTCGCCGTAGACCGGCTTTGGCATGAATGTCGCGGTCTTGCCGTAGATCTGGGCAACCTGCTGGATGCAGTATTTGTAGATCATCAATTGGTCGGCCATCTGAGTGAGCGGCGAGAATTTCATACCGAGCTCGTGTTGCGCGGAGCCGACTTCGTGATGGTGCTTCTCGACTTTGACTCCCATTTTGGCCATGGCCGCCAGCATCTCGCTGCGCATGTCCTGCGCAGTGTCTTGCGGAGGCACCGGGAAGTAACCCTTCTTGGTACCGATGTGATGGCCGAGATTGCCACCTTCATATTCGGTGTCGGAGTTGATTGGAAACTCGATTGAGTCGATTTTGAACCCGGTATTGTACGGCTCGGCGGCATATTTGACGTCGTCGAACACAAAGAATTCGGCTTCCGGGCCGAAGAAAATGGTGTCGCCAACGCCTTGCGACTTCACCATACCTTCCGCCTTCTTGGCGATGCTGCGCGGGTCACGGTTATAAGGCTCGCCAGTTGTCGGCTCGAGCACGTCGCAGACGAGCGATAGGGTGGTTTCCGCGAAGAAAGGATCGACGCGGGCAGTAGCGGGGTCTGGCATCAAATTCATGTCCGATTCATGAATCGCCTTCCAGCCGGCGATCGATGAACCGTCGAACATCTGGCCTTCTGCGAAGGTATCCTCTTCGATGATGGAGATATCGAAGGTGACGTGTTGCCACTTGCCGCGCGGATCCGTGAACCGAAAATCGGCATATTTCACATCGTTGTCTTTGATCAGTTTCATGACATCTTTGGCCGTCGTCATGGATTGCATTCCCCTTGTTTTCATGAAATTGCCAGCGAGGCCCTTTTTGCCCGCGGGTTAGATCGCGTCAATTCCGGATTCCCCGGTTCTGATCCGAATGGCTTCTTCGATGTTGGAAACGAATATCTTGCCGTCGCCAATCCGGCCAGTCTGAGCAGCGCGTCGGATCGCATCGACAGCTTTTTCCACCATGTCATCGCCGAGCACGATTTCTATTTTCACCTTGGGGAGAAAATCGACAACATACTCGGCGCCGCGGTACAGCTCGGTATGTCCTTTCTGTCGTCCAAAGCCCTTCGCTTCGGTGACTGTTATCCCCTGTAAGCCGACCTCCTGCAGCGCTTCCTTCACCTCATCGAGTTTGAATGGTTTGATGATGGCTTCGATTTTTTTCATTGCGCGTCCTTCCCCTTAGTTCGCCGGAAAAAGACCCGGAGAACCGCGCTACCGGTTTGCAGATCCTGTGCCAAGCGGCACCCGCAACAAAAAAGCCATTCTGCGCAATGGCTTGATGGAAAAGCTAGAGTTGGCACTCAGACTGCCTAACGTTCAACGCCTATAAGTTAAGCAAAGTGGCTAGACTTTAGCCAGCCGCCCAAAGACTTGTTGCGGCGCAAACAATTAGCGCGAATTGTTCGGTTTGGAGTCGGTCAATAGATTCGCCCCCAATGATTGAATTGCTCACGACTGGCGAGATGGCGGAGGCCGACCGTCTGGCGATCGCTGACGGCATCCCCGGAATCGAGCTCATGGAGAATGCCGGTCGTGCGGTGGCGGACGCGACTGCCATGATGCAGCGACGTCGCATCACCGTCGTGGCAGGCCCCGGTAACAATGGTGGCGACGGTTTTGTCGCTGCGCGCCATCTGTCCCGGCGCGGCTTTGCGGTGCGGCTCTTCTTCGTCGGCGACCCGAAGAAGTTGAAAGGAGATGCTGCGCTAGCCGCTGAACGCTGGAGCGGCGCCGTGGAAAAGGCATCGCCCGCGGCTTTGACCGACTGTGACATTATCGTCGACGCGCTGTTCGGCGCCGGACTCGACCGTGAGGTCGAAGGACTGCCGCGCGTCATGATCGACGCGATGAACGCCAGCGGCGTCCCAGTGATTGCAGTTGACTTGCCGAGCGGGGTCAATGGAACTAGCGGCACGGTCATGGGCGCGGCGGTGCTTGCAACCCGCACGGTGACGTTTTTCCGGCGCAAGACGGGTCACCTGTTGCTTCCGGGCCGGTTGCGCTGCGGTGCGATCGAGGTGACCGACATCGGGATTCCGGAAAGCGTACTGGAAAAAATTAGACCGCAGACGTTCGCAAACACTCCGGCGTTTTGGGGACGTTCGTTTCCCCGTCCGAGTTCGCAGGGGCATAAATACTCGCGCGGCCATGCGGTGGTGGTTTCGGGTGGATCGTCAACCACCGGAGCAGCGAGATTAGCCGCGCGGGGCGCGCTCCGGGCAGGCGCGGGGCTTGTCACAATCGCTAGCCCACGCGAGGCTCTGGCGATAAATGCCACCGAGAGCGTTGCGGTCATGGTCCGGCCGATCGACGGGGCGACGGAGCTTGGCGAGTTCCTCGCCGACAAACGACGAAACGCCGCGGTCTTGGGCCCTGGCGGCGGCGTTGGCCCAGCGATGCGGGACAAAGTGCTGACAGCGCTCGCAAGCCAGGCAGCCGCAGTCCTGGATGCTGATGCTTTGACAAGCTTCGCGGATAAGCCTGGAATTCTGGCTTCGGCGATCGGCCGGCGATCCGGCCGCGGCGTTGTACTGACACCCCATGAAGGAGAATTCTCGCGTATTTTCAAAGATATACACGATGGTCATCATCGTATTTCAAAAGTTGATAAAGCGCGCCTAGCATCCAGATCTTGCGGCGCTGTTGTCGTCTATAAGGGTGCGGACACCGTGGTGGCCGCGCCCGACAGTCGTGCCACGATTGCAGACAACGGGCCGCCTACCCTGGCAACGGCAGGCTCGGGCGATGTGCTTTCTGGTATCGTGGCCGGCCTGATGGCGCAAGGAATGCAGGCGTTTGAAGCCGCCTGTGCTGGAGTCTGGCTGCACGGAGAAGCAGCGAGGGAATTCGGCCCGGGCCTGATTTCCGAGGATCTGCCGGAAATGCTGCCACAGGTTTACCGGCGGCTGTTTGTGGACCTTGGCGGCCAAGTCTGAGTAGGGCGCTATTGAGAATAAATGATAAGCGCCTATTTTCCTTTATTCGCCCGCAATGAATGGTAAGGGCCTAACGTTACGGTTAAGCCTTGCCTTGGCGGGCACCGGCGCGTTAAGCCCGTACTTTCCGTTGATTCAATTGGCTTTTTTGCCCGCCTGTTGCTTTCCTGTTGTCAGCCGGCAGCGCGCACGGCGGCCTCGATCTTCGCCATGTCGGCGCGATCGGCTTCGACGTTCTCGAATAGGTGGCCGTAGAGATCGAACGTCAGCCGCACCGACGCATGACCCATGACCGTCTGCAGGCGCTTGGGCGTCCAGCCGAGATATTGGATGAACATGCTGGCGGCGGCATGGCGCAGCTTATGAAAACTGTATTTCGGCTGAGCGTTATCGCCGACAAGCCCGCACTTGATTTGCAGTGGCGTCCAACACGATTCGTGGATGCGGTTGGATCTTCGGATGCTGCCCGCGCTATTCGCAAAAACATACTCGCCGCCGGCGCTCTCCAGTTTCCATTGCCTGAGCGCATTGAGCACGATCGGGGCGAGGGGAATGTCACGCGCACCGGCCTTTGATTTGGTCGCGCCGATGGTCTTCCAGGCGTCGGCCCGTTGCCGGACATGGATCACACCGGCATCGAGATCGACATCGCGCCAGGGGAGGCCGCGCAGCTCGGAAAGGCGCATGCCCGTGAAGATGGCGGTGATAATAAACGGACGCCAATGGCCGGTTGCATTCTCCATCAGCAACCTCAGTTCTGCCATTGACGGGAAATCGACTCCAGCACGCAGCGGGCCAGTGCCGGTTTCGCGCTTGTCCTTGATCCGCACCGATCGGGCGACATTCTGAGCGACGAGGCCGCGCCCTTGAGCGAAGCTGATCATGGTCTTGAGGTTGGTCAGCACCTTCTTTCGCATCGCAAGCGACCGTCCGGCTTCGCGCAGTTGCACATCGAGCTCATAGACGCGCGGCGTCGTTAAATCGGACAGCTTCAGGCCCCCGATGAACTTGATAATGTGTTGCTCCAAATGTTGGCGGCGCTGTTCGTAAGTCGAGCGCTCCAGACTTGCTTTCGACTCGGC
>DATFXJ010000069.1:0-11405 GCA_035315965.1 Pseudolabrys sp. | reverse complement strand
GGGACACCCCTCCCCAACGAGGGGCGCCTATCTGGAAGGATAGAAAGCATGACGGCGACCAAGCCCGGGGTGCGGCCGGCGATCCCGCATTTCTCATCCGGCCCATGCGCCAAGCGCCCGGGCTGGAGCCTGCAAATCCTCACCGACGCGGTTCTCGGACGCTCGCACCGATCCAAAATCGGCAAAGCGAAACTCAAGCGCGCCATTGATCTCACCCGTGAGGTACTTGAAGTACCGGCCGACTATCGCATCGGTATCGTGCCGGCCTCCGATACTGGCGCGGTAGAGATGGCGCTCTGGTCGCTTCTGGGTGCACGCCCCGTGACTATGCTGGCGTGGGAATCTTTCGGCGAAGGCTGGATCACCGACGTTGAAAAACAACTCAAGCTCAAGGACCTCACGATCGTCAGGGCGCCTTATGGCGAACTGCCCGATCTTCGAAAAATTGATTTCTCGAACGACGTCATCTTCACCTGGAACGGCACCACGTCCGGCGTGCGCGTACCGAATGGCGACTGGATTGCAGCCAGGCGCCAAGGCCTCACCATTTGCGACGCTACCTCGGCGGCTTTCGCGCAAAAGCTCGACTGGCCGAAGCTCGATGTGGCCACCTTTTCATGGCAGAAAGCGCTCGGCGGGGAAGGTGCGCACGGGATGCTCATTCTCTCGCCGCGTGCGGTAAAAAGACTCGAAACCTACAAACCAGCCTGGCCGCTGCCGAAGATTTTCCGTTTAACGAAGGGCGGCAAGCTCAACGAAGGAATCTTCGCGGGGGAAACCATCAATACGCCCTCGATGCTGTGCGTGGAGGACTACCTCGACACGCTGGAATGGGCCAAATCGCTCGGCGGCCTGGCTGCGACCATCGCGCGCTCGGATGCCAATGCAAAGGCGCTGTGCGATTGGGTCGCCGTCACGTCGTGGATCGATCATCTCGCAAAAAATCCTGGCGAGCGGTCCAATACATCTGTTTGCCTGAAGGTCGTCGACCCATCAGTGACGCGGCTTTCAGGCGACGATCAGGCCACCTTCGCCAAGACCCTGGCTAGTATGCTCGAAAAAGAAGGCGTCGCCTATGACATAGCTTTTTACCGAGATGCGCCACCCGGTCTGCGCATCTGGTGTGGCGCGACTGTGGAACGCAGCGACATCGAGACGCTGACGTCTTGGCTCGACTGGGCCTTTGCCGAAACCAAAGCCGCGTTGACCAAGGCAGCGTGAGGTCGGCAATGCCCAAGGTACTTATTTCCGACGCTCTCTCGCCGGCGGCGTTGCAGATCTTCAAAGATCGCGGCATTGCGGTCGATTTCCAGCCCGTGCTTGGCAAGGACAAGGAAAAGCTCGCGGCCACTGTCGGCAATTATGAAGGTCTTGCTATTCGTTCGGCCACCAAGGTGACCGCGAAAATCCTCGAGCAGGCCAAGGCCCTGAAAGTCATCGGCCGCGCCGGGGTCGGCGTCGACAATGTCGATATCCCGGCAGCAACGGCCCGCGGCATTATTGTCATGAATACGCCGTTCGGGAATTCGATCACCACTGCGGAACATGCGATCTCGCTCATGCTTGCCCTGGCGCGGCAAATTCCGCAAGCCGATGCTTCGACGCGCGCCGGTAAATGGGAAAAGAACAGGTTCATGGGCGTGGAGATGTTCGGCAAAACGCTCGGCGTGATCGGCTGCGGCAATATCGGTTCGATCGTTGCCGACCGCGCCCTTGGACTGAAGATGAAAGTGATTGCCTACGATCCTTTTCTATCTCCCGACCGTGCGACCGATCTCGGCGTCGAAAAAGTCGACCTAGACGAGCTGTTAAAGCGTGCCGATTTCATCACGCTGCACACGCCGCTCACGGACAAAACGCGCAATATCATCAATGCCAACGCCATCAAAACGATGAAGAAGGGCGTTCGTATCATTAATTGCGCGCGCGGCGGATTGATCGATGAGGCTGCGCTCTACGAGGCACTTAAAAAAAGCCATGTTGCAGGCGCCGCGTTTGACGTTTTCACGGCTGAGCCGGCGACTGAAAGTCCGCTGTTCAATCTGCCAAATGTCGTCTGCACCCCACATCTCGGTGCCTCAACCAGTGAAGCGCAGGAAAACGTTGCGCTTCAGATCGCTGAGCAGATGTCTGACTATCTGCTGCGGGGAGCGATCAGCAACGCCATTAATTTTCCCTCGATCAGCGCCGAAGAAGCGCCAAAGCTTAAGCCATTCGTAGCATTGGCCGAAAAGCTCGGCTCGTTCGCAGGGCAACTGACCGAAACCGGGATCAGTAAGGTCCAGCTCGCTTACGAGGGCGCAGTTGCTCAGATGAACACCAAGGCGCTCACCTCGGCGGCGCTTGCGGGCCTCTTGCGTCCGATGCTTGGCGACGTGAATGTCGTGTCCGCACCGGTGGTTGCCAAGGAGCGTGGCATCGTGGTTGAGGAGGTTACGCGCGAAATGCCTGAAGACTATGAAAGCCTGATCACCGTCACGGTGACGACGGAGCGGCAATCGCGACACGTTTCCGGAACCGTATTTGCCGATGGCAGGCCACGTATAGTGAACATCAAGGGCATCCGCATGGACGCCGAGTTCGGCCCCTCAATGATCTACATCACCAACCTCGACAAGCCGGGCTTCATCGGCAAATTCTCTTCGACGCTTGGCGAGGCCGGCATCAATATTGCCACCTTCCACGTCGGGCGCGATGCACCCGGTGGGAACGCGGTGGCGCTCATCGAGATCGATGGCGAGCTACCGGATGCAGTATTGGCCGAAGTGCGAGCATTACCTCAAGTCCAGCAGGCCAAGCCACTGCGTTTCTAAAATAGCGCGTAAGATCAAAACGTTGTCGCTTTTGGTTGGGTCAAATAGCGGTGGACCTTTGGCTTGCCTCGAGGGTGGGCATCCTTTATCCGAAGGCGGACCTGGCCGGTGACTTCCGGTTCCAAGAGTCCGGGCGCTGGTGCAGGAAGGGATTCTGATGGCGAATGTCGTGGTTGTCGGATCCCAGTGGGGCGACGAAGGCAAAGGCAAGATCGTCGATTGGCTGTCGGAGCAAGCCGACATCGTCGTGCGTTTCCAGGGCGGCCATAACGCCGGCCACACTCTGGTCATTGACGGTTCAACATACAAGCTGTCGTTGCTCCCGTCCGGGGTAGTTCGCGAAGGCAAGTTGTCGATCATCGGCAATGGCGTAGTGATCGATCCGCAAGCGCTTATTGACGAGATAGCCCAACTTAAAAAACAGGGCATCAAAGTGACTCCCGCGACTTTGCGCATTGCAGAGAATGCAATTCTGATTTTGCCTCTACACCGCGAGCTTGAGGCTCTGCGCGAAGCCGAAAACGCGGCGACCCGCATCGGCACGACCAAACGTGGTATCGGCCCCGCCTATGAAGACAAGGTTGGCCGCCGCGCTATTCGCTTCATGGATCTTGAGGATCTGCCGGCTCTGCACGGAAAGATTGATCGGCTGCTTGCGCATCACAATGCGTTGCGCCGCGGTCATAACTTGCCCGAGATTGAAGCCAGGGCGGTCTACGACCATCTCGCCGCGATTGCTCCGAAAGTTTTGCCGTTCATGGACTCGGTCTGGTCGTTGCTCGACAGCAAGCGGCGCGAAGGAAAGCGCATCTTGTTCGAGGGCGCACAAGGTGCGCTGCTCGATATCGACCACGGCACTTACCCCTATGTCACATCATCCAATACAGTTGCCGCACAGGCCGCGACCGGCTCCGGTCTTGGCCCCAACGCCATCGACTATGTCCTGGGCATCTGCAAGGCTTACACGACGCGGGTCGGACTAGGTCCGTTCCCGACCGATCAGATGGACAACACCATCGGGAAAATCCTTGGCGAGCGCGGACACGAATTCGGCACTGTCACCGGGCGCGCCCGCCGCTGCGGCTGGTTCGACGCGGTGTTGGTTCGCCAAACTGTCCTGACCTGCGGCATCGACGGACTCGCTCTGACCAAACTCGACATTCTCGACGGCTTCGACAAAATAGAAGTTTGCGTGCGCTATCGACTTGATGGTCGCGAGATCGATTATCTTCCCGCCGGTGAGCAGGCGCAGGCGCGGGCAGAGCCGGTTTATGAGACGATTGGGGGCTGGAAACAGCCGACCGCACGCGCTCGCTCCTGGGCGCAATTGCCGGCGCAAGCGATAAAATACGTGCGTCGCATCGAGGAACTCGTCGGCTGTCCGGTCGCCCTGTTGTCGACCAGCCCGGAACGTGAGGACACCATCCTCATGAAGAATCCATTTGAGCTATGATCGGGAGTAAAGCCACGAACCGGGGGTCAAGCATGATCCCGTCACTGGGAACCGCTTTCCGGACTGAATATGATTCAAGCACAATAATGCGCAATGGCTGACTATTATGCTTTAATCGATCGCGCGGTTAGCAGCCTGGAGAACAACACAGGCGAGAATCGCCGCGCGTTATATGACCGCGCGCGCACCGCGCTGGTTTCCCAGTTGCGCGGCGTCGTACCCGCGCTTGACGAGACTGATATTACTCGTGAGCGGCTGGCGCTCGAGGAAGCAATCCGCAAGGTCGAGGCGGAAGCAGCAAAGCGGCCGCGACCCGTTCAAGAGGCCGAAGTTGGCGAGGCATCGCTCCGCGATCGTGGCCGCCGCGACCTTCGGGAAACCGTTGCCGATGCTGAGGGCCTGGGACGCGCAGCGGCTGAGAGCAAGCCCCCTGCCGACGCAAAATACGAGGCCGTGCCTGGGCCAGCGCCGAACTACTTCAGGAAGTACAAGGCTGCCCGGCCGCCTCGGGTCACCGAGCCGCCGCTGGCCGAAGAAGCGCTTGGCTATGAGCCACCATCGCCGACTCCGCAGTCATATGACGAGGATGAAGACATCTACACGCGGCCAGCGCGGTCTTATGGTGGGATTATCAAATCGGCAATTATGCTCGCCGTCCTGGCCTGCATCGCCGGCGCTGCCTATTGGCAGCGCGATGCCCTTAGTTCGATGGTGGCGAGCTTTCGATCACAACCGACGTCGAAACCGAAAGATACCGCGCAACCCGTAGGCCGTCCGAAAATCACCGATCGCATCGGACAGTCCGGGCAGACGGACTCGGCCAACGCGCCGGCCGCGGCGGTGGCCCAGAAGGTTGTACTCTATGACGAGGACTCGAACGATCCGCAGGGCAAGCGTTACGTCGGTTCAGCACTTTGGCGCACCGAGACCGTGTCACCGGGGCCGGGGCAAACGCCTGAGCTAGCCGTGCGCGCCGACATCGAAATTCCCGAACGTAAGCTGCGCATGACGTTGTCACTGCGCCGTAATACTGACAAGGCACTGCCCGCGAGCCACACCATTGAAATCATGTTTACGCTGCCCGCAGATTTTTCCGAAGGTGGGATCGGCAATGTGCCGGGCGTGTTGATGAAACAGAACGAACAGGCCCGTGGCATTCCGCTCGCCGGCTTGGCGGTGAAAGTCACCAACGGCTATTTTCTGATCGGCCTATCGGCGGTCGAGGCCGACCAACAACGCAATGTGCAACTGCTCAAGGAGCGCGACTGGTTCGACTTGCCTGTCGTTTACACCAGCGGCAAGCGCGCGATCCTGGCAATGGAAAAAGGCACGTCCGGGGCGCGCGTCTTCGAAGAAGCCTTTCGGGCGTGGGGACAGTAGGCATCAGTGCCACACTATCGGTGTCATGCGCGGTTTGACCCGCACATCCATGATGAACTGTCACATCCAGACACTGCTTCGGATTTGTCTTTGGGTGATTAGCTTCATGGATTGCCAGGTCAAGCCTGGCAGTGCGGTGGCTTAAATCCAATTTTGTATAGCAAAACGGCCGGGCAGGGGCCGGTCGCAATTTCTCTTAGTTAGCGCTCTGGCCTTTAGTGCGCCGCTATTGCCTGCGATTCAGCCGGCTGTTCCAATGCAGCCATACGGCTTTTAACCGCTTTTTGTATTTTCTCGAAGGCGCGCACTTCAATTTGGCGCACACGTTCACGCGACACACCGAACTCGGCTGCAAGCTCCTCAAGGGTGATCGGATCATCAGCTAATCGTCGTGCCTCGAAGATGCGGCGCTCGCGCTTATTAAGGACGTCGAGTGAGGAGATCAGTGCCTTGTGGCGATTCTCGCTTTCTTCGCTTTCAGCCAGGGCGCGCTCCTGGCTCGGCGCATCATCGACGAGCCAATCCTGCCACTCGCCGCTCTCGCCATCGTCGCGGATCGACGCGTTAAGCGAAGCGTCACCGCCCAGGCGGCGATTCATGTCGACCACATCCTGTTCCGTTACGCCAAGCCGCTTGGCGATTATCTGCACCTGATCTGGCCGCAGATCGCCTTCGTCGAGCGCAGAAATCTTGCTCTTCGCCTTGCGGAGGTTGAAGAACAACTTCTTCTGATTGGCGGTCGTGCCCATCTTTACCAGCGACCACGAGCGCAGGATATATTCCTGTATCGCGGCCTTGATCCACCACATCGCATAGGTGGCGAGGCGAAAACCCTTTTCGGGCTCAAAGCGCTTGACCGCCTGCATCAGGCCGACATTGCCTTCCGAGATGACCTCGGATATCGGCAGGCCATACCCGCGATAACCCATTGCGATCTTGGCGACGAGCCGGAGATGGCTGGTGACGAGCTTGTGCGCGGCCTCGCGGTCGCCGTGCTCCCGCCAACTGCGTGCCAGTACGTATTCTTCCTGCGGTTCCAGCATCGGGAACCGCCGAATCTCGTCTAAGTAGTGTGAAAGACCGGATTCGGCCTTCAATGCCGGCAATGCGGCGGTGCGGGCCATTATAGCGCCCTCCTTCCATGCCCCCGGTTTATCGGCAGGCGGGTTGTCGCCGCCGCTCCCCGAGCCGACGGCGCGCATTCAATGTTGCGACCGCAAATTCCTTCGATCGCAAGTGCAGCATAGCGGCTTAACCGAGTGAAAGATAGCGACCGGCCTCTCACGTCGCCGTGACGCTGTCATGCTTCCCAAAGTGTCCCCAACCTACTGATCTCGCTCGTTCATTTGCGCGTCTCGATCCCAACTTCACGGCTCTCCATGTGCAGGACATCGCGTAAACAACGCAAATCATCCGGCAGTTCCGATTGGAACTCCAGGACGTCTCTGGTTTCGGGGTGTTCAACAGCAAGGATATGGGCATGCAGCGCCTGCCTTTCAAGAGTTCCGAGTGCGCCGCGCGCCTTCGGCCCTAATCGGCTGGCCTTGGTTTTAAATCCGGTGCCGTAAGTGGCGTCGCCAAGGAGCGGGTGCCCTATATGGGCAAGATGCACCCGGACCTGGTGAGTGCGCCCTGTTTTCAAGTTGCATTCGAGAAGGCTCGCGACAGGCTTTCCGTCTGGTCCGAGAAACCGCTCCAGTACCTCCCAATGGGTAATAGCCGGGCGGCCGCTCTCGCGCACGGCTTGCTTGTCGCGGGCATGGGCGTGTCGGCCGATTGGGGCATCGATCAAGCCTTTCGGGCGGTCCGGAGCGCCCCAGACCAAAGCGAGGTAGCCACGTTTGAGCGGGCCCTTATTCTTGCCGGCGAACTGATTGGAAAGCGCTCGGTGGGCCTTGTCGGTCTTGGCGACAATCATCAGACCGCTGGTGTCCTTGTCGAGGCGATGGACGATACCCGGACGCTTGACCCCGCCGATGCCGGAGAGGCTCGCGCCACAGTGGGCAATCAGCGCATTGACGAGCGTACCAGAGGCGTGACCGGCGGCCGGGTGGACGACAAGCCCCCTCGGCTTGTCGATCACAATGATCGCATCGTCTTCGTAGACGATATTGAGCGGAATCCTCTCACCCTTCGGCGAGGCTGGTTCGGGTGGAGGCAACGTCACCGTGACAACATCGCCGGATTTGACGGTCGCCGCGGGATCGCGGATCGTGCGCGCCGCGATCCTCACCTGACCGGCAAGAATCAAGGCCTTCAAGTGCGAGCGCGACACGGTCGCAATACGCGCGGCAAGCACGCGATCGAGCCTTGATCCTGCTTCCCCGGCGGCAATCGTGACTGTCTCGGTAATACTATTCGTCATGGTTCATGAAATGTCTGATGACGGCGAAAAACCTCTCGACCCGCAAGCAGCTCGTATCGTGGCCAAGGTGCGCCGGCTAATGATGGTCGCAAGCCTGACCACTTTCATTGCGGTTGCCGTCGTGATTGCAGTCATCGGCTATCGTGTTTTCAAGGGCGAGGGAAGAGTGCAAACGGGGTCGGATGCCGACACTCCCTGGCCAAACGGTGCCCGCATCGTATCGAGCACCATGAATGACGAGCGGCTCGCGCTAACGATCGAGACGCCATCGGGGCTCGAAGTGCGCTTCTTCGATCTCAGGACATTCAAGCCGGTTGGGCGGTTACCGCTCGGCGGCAAGCCTTAGCGTCAGTTGCGGCAGCAGTGGCTGGGCATGTTAAGCTACCGGGCTGACAAAGTCCGCGCATAGGAGACGTCATGGCGAAATCCGCGAAGTCCAGCCGCGCCCCGACGGCGGCGACGATCGACGATCCGGCCAAGACCAACTCGATCATTGTCGGCAAAAGCACCAAATATGAAGTGCTCGATCTTCATTTTGCGAACCGTCACGGCCTGGTCGCCGGCGCCACCGGTACCGGCAAGACGGTCTCGCTTCAGGTGCTGGCGGAGGGGCTTTCCCAGGCCGGCGTGTCGGTCTTTGCAGCCGACATCAAAGGTGACCTTTCCGGAATTGCTGCGGAAGGCGAAATGAAAGATGCCCTCGTCGCGCGCGCCAAAGACATGGGGCTCAACTTCCGGTCGGACCAGTACCCGGTGATTTTTTGGGATGTTTTCGGCGAGCAGGGCCACCCCATCCGCGCGACCATTTCCGAAATGGGGCCGTTGCTGCTGGCGCGGCTCCTGCAGCTCAACGACACGCAGGAAGGCGTTCTTAATATAGCATTCCGCGTCGCCGACGAGCAGGGGCTTGCGCTGCTCGACCTCAAGGACCTGCGCGCCATTCTTGGCTTTGTGGCCGATCACGCAGCCGAGCTGCAAAAGGAGTACGGCAACGTCTCGTCCGCGACGGTAGGAACCGTGCAGCGGCAATTGCTGGTGCTCGAAAACCAGGGCGCCAAATCCTTCTTTGGCGAGCCGGCGCTTGATCTTGCCGATTTCCTGCGCACCGATCGTGATGGCCGCGGCATCGTCAATGTTCTGGCTGCCGACAAGCTGATCGCTAATCCACGGCTGTATGCAACATTCCTGCTTTGGCTGTTGTCAGAGCTGTTTGAAAAACTTCCTGAGGTAGGCGATCCCGAGAAGCCGAAGCTTGTATTCTTTTTCGATGAAGCCCATCTGCTGTTCAACGATGCGCCCAAGCCGCTTCTAGAAAAAATCGAGCAGGTGGTGCGACTGGTCCGCTCCAAAGGCGTTGGCGTGTACCTGGTGACGCAAAATCCTCTCGACGTTCCGGAAACGGTGCTCGCCCAGCTCAGCAATCGTGTGCAGCATGCGTTGCGGGCGTTCACGCCGCACGATCAGAAGGCAGTGAGGGCTGCTGCGGATACTTTTCGGCCGAACAAGAATCTCAACACGGCCAAGGCGATTACCGAGCTTGGCAAAGGCGAGGCTTTGGTTTCGTTTCTGGAGGGCAACGGCGTACCATCTGTGGTCGAGCGCACCATGATCCGCCCGCCTTCGGCGCGCATCGGCCCGGTAACTCCAGCCGAACGCAAGGCAGTCATAGACAAGAGTCCGGTCAAAGGCAAATACGATACGCCTATCGATTCCGAATCTGCCTACGAAATCTTGCAAAAGCGCGTACAGAATACGGCGGCCCCGCCAGCGTCAGGGCAACAAGGACAGCAAGCTCAACCCGGACAGGCCGGTGGCGGCGGATTGATCGACCAGATCGGCGGCGTGATTGGCACCATTTTCGGGACCAACGTTCCACGCGGCACGCGATTGTCGACGGGTCAGCGCATGACGCGCGAGGTCACGCGCTCTGTCACCAATCGCGTGGCCGGGCAGATCGCTGCCGACCTGGGCAAATCGGTCGGCGGTTCTATGGGCGGTACGATAGGGCGCGCCATTGTGCGCGGCACGTTAGGAGGCATCCTGCGGCGCTAACTCTTCAGCGCGCGGATCTTCTCAAGCACCGGCAATAGATAGGAGATGAATTTCTCCGGGTTCTCGCTCATCGGGAAATGGCCAAGGCCCTGCATGATGGTGGCCGTCGCGCCAGTGCGCTTGGCGACGTCGACGGTGCCTTCGCTGGTACAGGAATAGTCGTATTCGCCGGTGAGCAGGAAGAGCGGACAGCGCTTTATGTCGATCTGGTCTACACGATCACGGATGTCCCCATCGATCATGTAGAAGTGGAGATCGCCTTTGAACACGCCGGGTCCGCTCTGCATGTAGTGCCACAGTGTCTCCCAGCGCTCGGCGGTGGGCGCGGTTGGCGCAAGGAGGCCAGACACGACGCCGGCGCAAACCATGCCGCCGTGCACGTCGGGCCGATCGAGCCAGGTAAGATCGTAGTAGGCATCGGTATGCGCCGCAGTTTCGAGGCCGATAAGGGCGCGGAACCGCTCCGGGTGCTCATGCGCGAGATGCAAGACGATGCGTCCGCCGATTGAGCAGCCGACGGCTACCGGCCTGTCGGGTTCGAGCGCGTCGGCGACCTCGATGATCATTCGCACATAGTCGCGCGAGGTGAGCTGGTAATCAGTATCCTGCCATCCGGCAGGCGGGGAGGACTTGCCATGCCACGGCATGTCGAAAGCGACGACGCGGAAATTTTTCGTCACGCGCGCATCGTTGAGCACGCCGCGATACTGGCGCGCGTCGGAACCTGCAGTATGCAAGCACAGCAACGGAATGCCTTGCCCGGCTTCCTCCACATAGAGGCGGTGTGACTTGCCAAGGAGCTCAAGGTGCAAATAGCGGCCAGTGATCAGCTCGAAGCGCGGGCTCATCGTTTGACCTCCCGCCGCGGAGCCGCGATCACGTCCTTGAAATAAAGCAGGTTCGCCATGAACGGGTGCAGGTTGCCTTCTACCTGCATGAGTTTCTGTTTCACGAGTGCGAATATGTCGGTGTAACCGAGCGGCGGAAGCGGTTGCCAGAATTTTTCCCAAACGCTGCGCGAGGCCCGCAGACAGAAGCTGTAGTCGGGCGTGATGAATGGGCCCGTGGTTACTTTGGTCACCCTGCCTTTCTGGATGCACAAGAGGGTGAACGCGTCGTCGATGGCGATCATGAAGGTGGTATCTACGAAACGACCGCGGCGGACGAGCCTGGAGTCGGCGTTCACCAGACCAGCGATTTTGTCGATCATGCAAAGATCTCCCCTAAAGACGACATAGGGTGGAATGGCGCATCGACGGCCGCAAGAACACCCGCCCAAGCTTGCGGATTTGGCAGATCAACGCTATTTCGAGGGGTCTTAAGCTCCCTTCGTCTAGCGGCC
>DATFXJ010000068.1:0-5749 GCA_035315965.1 Pseudolabrys sp. | reverse complement strand
TCCGGTCTGGCGATCGGTCAGGTGGCCAACAGAATGAAGACTGTGTACATAAACACTGGCTGCAATTCCGATGCGCTGCGCGGTGCAAGCTGCAATCCATATATGTTCCATATTGAGGGCGCGAACTCCATGTACGTAATGGCGGTCGGGCAATACCTGCTGCGCGCGAACATGGTGAAAGGCAAAAAATGGTATTCGCTAACGGCAGATTACGCCTTCGGCCACGACCTCCTGCGCGTCGCAAAGAAATTCATGGAGGCGAATGGCGGTCAATTCGCGGCCGATGAGCTCGTTCCGACCGAGGCAACTGATTTCAGCCCCTACCTTCTGAAGATCAGGCAATCGCAACCCGACCTCGTGGTGTCGAACCTCGCCGGCAATCAGGTTACAAACTTCATCAAACAATATTCCGAATACGGGCTTAAATTTCCTGTGGCCGGCTTTGTCTTTGACACGGTCGTCGCCTGGGGAGCCGGCAAGGGTACTTTCTCAGGCATCTGGCCGCTTGTGTGGCATCATCTCGTCGACACACCAAGCTCTAAGAAATACGTCGAAACGTTCCAGAGGAAATACGACAGGCTTCCAGACAACCAATCGTGGGGCGACTACAACTCGCTGAAAATCGTCGCGCAATCGATGAATGAGATAAAATCGGCAGATCCGCAAAAACTGGCCGAACATCTGCGCAAGGGCGCAAAGTTCGATGTGATGAAGGCGCGTGAAGCTTACTTCCGCCCTTATGACAATCAGATGATCATGGAGATGTACGCGGTGCAGGCGAAAGACCCAAGTAAGATGAAGGACCAGTGGGATATTTACGACGCGCTCGGCACTGTACCCGGCCCGAACGAGGACATGGAAACTATTGCCCCGCCGAAGGATGGCACTTGCAAGATCGGATGATACCATGAGCCAAGCCACGGGTCATTCCGGGTAGCCGTTTCACGGCACCCGGAACACCCTCGCTTCTTTCAGCGCCGGGCCATTCGCGTGCAATTTGTTTTCATCCTCGAGCAGGTTCTGAATGGACTTTTAGTCGGCGCCTACTATCTGCTTATAGCGCTCGGCCTCTCGCTGATCTTCGCGCTTGGTGGCATCGTTAATCTTGCGCATGGTGGCTTCTATGCTATCGGCGCCTATCTCGCCGTGGTCTTGACCAATCGCATCGGATTCTCAGGCGCAATTATCGCGTCACCGGTACTTGTTGGCTGCCTCGGCATCGTCATTGAACGGTTACTGTTTCGACGCTTTTACCGCTCCGACCCAATTTTAAGCCTGCTGCTGACCTTTGGTATGGCGATGGTCATCGAGCAGGCGCTGCGCATTGTATTTGGCGCCACGCCGCTTCCGTTTTCGATTCCAGGCGAATTGCGCGGCCAAGTGTTTGTGGGCGATTTCATTTACCCGCGCTATCGCCTCTTCATTTTCGGAGTGGCGGCCGCGGCCGTTACAGCCACCTGGTTTATCGTTTATCGCACTACTTTCGGTCGCGTGGTGCGCGCGGGCGTACAGAACCCCGATATCGTCGGCTCGCTCGGCATCTCACTTGCACCCTACATGACTGCAATCGCGGCACTTGGCGTCGGGCTCGCCGGACTTGCCGGAGTTCTGCTTGCACCGATCGCGGGCGTGCATCCAGCGATGGGCGCGGAAATTCTCACCGCCGCCTTTGTCGTTGTCGTTATCGGGGGCCTGGGCTCGTTCTGGGGCGTGATCGCGGCCGCCATGCTCGTCGGGGTCGTGCGCGGCATTACGATCTATTTCAACCCGTCCTGGGGCGAAGCATCGATGTATTTTTTGATGGCCCTTGTTCTGCTGCTGCGGCCACGCGGGCTCTTTGGCGAGCGCATCGAGAAATTTGAGTAGCGAACGGTGCAGAACAGTTACGCATCCCTCATCGTTGCTGCTCTGTCGCTGGTCATTCTTCCGTTCGCTTTCGATTTTGTAGGCCTGCCGCTGCGTTCTGCCGTCGACGTTGTAGCATTTGCGGTCGCTTGCATGGGACTCAATATCCTCGTCGGCAACACGGGTTTAGTATCTTTCGGACATGGCGCTTGGTTCGGACTCGGCGCCTATGCCGCAGCTCTAAGCCAGCGCTACTGGTTTCCAGGAGCGGTCGTTCTGCCCGCGATACTCGCGATCGCTTTCGTGGTTTTATTTGCCTCGCTTTCTGGCGCGCTGATTTTGCGGCGCCGCGGTGTTTATTTTTCATTGCTGACGCTGGCTCTGACTGCGCTGCTGTTTACCGTTGGCTATCGCTGGACCGAGTTAACAGGCGGCGAGAGCGGACTAGGCGGTGTCACACGCTCAACAGTGCTGGGTATCGATCTTGAGCGTGACGGTAATTATTATTGCGTTGTTGCTGCAGTCACGATGGCTATCTGTGTTCTGCTTTGGCGCTTTCACCGCTCACCAGTCGGCAGCGTACTCATAGCGATCCGCGAAAACGAGCAGCGTGCACGCTTTATCGGCTATCCGACAAATCGCTACAAGCTGATCGGCTTCGTGCTCTCGGCTGCGGTCGTCGCGATTGCGGGCACTTTTTCGGTGTTCAATCACCGCTTTGCCTCAGCTGAGCCGCTTTCTGTCGCCTTCTCGGGCGAACTCATCGCCATGGTCGTAATCGGTGGGATGCGAAGCTTTCTTGGACCAGCTCTTGGCGCCCTATTCTTTATTCTGTTTCGCGAGTTTCTATCGATATGGACTCCGCATTGGCTGTTCTATTTTGGACTTCTTTTTATCGGCTTCATTGTCTTCTCGCCAACCGGCCTTGTCGGAGTTGCGGGGCGGCTGTTGATGCCGTTCCGCGTGCGCAAGGCCGAACCCGCCGCAATGATGGGCCGCAAGACTGCGGAAATTCTTGCGTTGCCCAGAACCTTGCTACGGGTCCATCACAACGACGGTTTGCCACTCGCTGCGAAAGACCTGGACAAAAGTTTCGGCGGCATCCATGCAGTGCGCGGCTTTGATCTTTTGCTGCGCGACCGGACATTGCATGCCTTAATCGGTCCAAATGGCGCAGGCAAGACAACCGCATTCAATGTGTTATCTGGCCTCTACCCGCCGGATGGTGGCTCGGTTGAGCTGGAAGGCAAGTCGATTGTAGGACTGAAACCTGAAGATATTACAGCGGCAGGCATCGGCCGCTCGTTTCAGATTACCAATCTGTTCTCCGGCCTGAGCGTTGAAGAAAATATCCGCCTCGCCGTCCAGGCCCGCTCGCACATGCGTTACGCGATATGGCACTCGACGGCTTCGTTCACCGATGTTCATGCCGCGACGCTGGAACTCCTGCGCTATCTTGGTCTTGCCGGCATCGAAAGTGCCGAGGCGTCGTCGCTCTCCTATGGTGGGCAACGCTTGCTCGATATGGGTCTTGCCCTGGCAACGCAACCGCGAATTCTTCTACTGGATGAACCACTGGCTGGACTTGCGGTCGCGGAACGAGAACGTATCGCAAAGCTGATCAAAAATATTTCCACAGAGATACCAATTCTTCTCGTTGAACATGATATCGACCGTGTCTTTCAAATTGCCGATCACGTCACCGTCATGAATGACGGTTCGGTTCTGGTCGATGGCACTGTCGAAGATGCGCGCAGCAACGATAAGGTGCGTGCGGTCTATATTGGCTCGGGCGCCACGGCGATCGCTACGCGGCCCCTTGCATCCGCCGCGGGATCCAATCGGCTCCTTTCAGTCGAAAGCATTCATACGTTTTATGGCAAAAGCCATATCCTCAATGAGGTGTCCTTTGACGTGCGTGAGCGCGAAATTGTCGCGTTGTTGGGGCGCAATGGCGCCGGAAAATCGACATTGTTGAAAAGCCTCATCGGCATCGCCAGGCCAGAGGAGGGCTCTATCAAGGTCCTGGACCGGGAGACCGTCGGCCTGCCCTCGGCCGAGATTGCGCGGCTCGGGATCGGCTATGTGCCGCAAGGGCGGGGACTATTCGCCGGCATGACCGTATCCGACAACCTGGTACTCGGCCGCCTCAAACGCATCACCGGATCGGGAATCCGTTGGAGTGACGAGCGCATTGTCGCCGTCTTCCCGCGACTGGCGGAACGCTGGCGCACCGCCGCCGACTATCTATCCGGCGGCGAACAGCAGATGCTGGCTGTCGCACGCGCATTGGCAGGCGACGTGCGGGTCCTGTTGCTAGATGAACCATTCGAGGGACTCTCACCTGCCATAACGGAAGAGCTGTTCCAAGCATTCGACCGGCTCCGGCATGAGATTGCGATAATCGTCGTCGACCATCATCTCGATCTTGCATTGGCATTGTCGGACCGCACGGTGGTGCTAGAACGCGGCTCTGTCACCTGGACCGGTGCGTCTACCCTACTAAAACACGACCTCGAATTGAGAAAGAAAGTGCTGTGGCTATAAACCAACTATGTCGCACGATGAACTGTCATCACGATCAGACTCCTCGTCGCGCTGGTCATTAGCGGAAAGGAAGGGCAGAACAACATGTCCGCTTTGGGTCATTAGCGGACATTCTGGCCGCCAGATGTGATGTCTGCTTTACTTGCGGACATAATCGGCGTACGTCCGCTAAGGGTCACAATGCGAAAGCGAGGCGATCGCCGTGGCGTGGAAATTATGAACAGACTATCGAAACCGACTCGCCGGCGATTTCTGCTTAACGCCGGCATGCTTGCCGCGGGGTGGGAACTGTCCTGTGCGGACCCTGTCCTGACGCAGGAGCTTGCGCCCACGCCTTCTTGTCGTGATGGCGATGAACCAACGGTGCGCCAGACTGAAGGGCCGTTTTTCAAGCCAAGATCGCCCGAGCGCCGTGACCTGCGCGAGCCTGGCGCTAGAGGCCGTTGGTTCGAACTTTCTGGCTTTGTGCTGACGAAAAGCTGCCGCCCACTTAGCGGAGCGGTGGTCGATCTCTGGCATGCTGATGAGAAGGGCGAATACGACAACACCGGTTTCCGATATCGTGGCCATGTCATCACCGGGCTCGACGGCGCGTTCCGCTTTCGCACAATCATGCCGGCGGTCTACTCAGGCCGCACGAGGCACTATCACGTCAAGGTTCAAGCGCCGGGCAGCCGTCTACTAACCACGCAACTCTATTTTCCCAACGAGCCGGCGAACCTCCGTGACGGCCTGTTCCAGCGCGAATTACTGATGCAGGTGGCCGATGCTAGTGACGGCCTCGCCGGCCGGTTTGATTTCGTACTCAATATCCGTTAGGGCGCGTGCATCTGTACATGTCGCGAGCATGTCGCGTCCACTTCATCGGCAGTCGCGTCCAACTCCCGTCCAACTAGGGGCCAACTGGGGGCCGTCTCCCCCCTTCGCGACCCTTTGGACCATATCAATTTCCATGACGAACAACTCCAGCCCATCCAGATCTCATAGGACCTAGGTCCAACTAGGCCGCCGCCGGCGGCGGACAGCACAATGTTTCCCACCAATGCAAAGCCTGGTTGGACTCGCCTCGCGAACTTATCTCGTGATCCGGTTATCGTATTGAATTTGGCAGGGAAAGAAACACATGCGGCGCGTTCGCGGGGGCTTTCTGGCGTTAGCGCTTATTGGGATGTCGGCGCCTGCTTTCGGTCAAACGCCGGCGGCCGCCGACCCACCAGATTCCGCACCCGGGCAAGCCGCTCCGGCAAAGACGCCGCAGGCTCCCGCAGAGACGCCCGAGGCTTCCGCACAGGCGCCGCAGAATACAAACCCAGCGGCCACCGAAGGCCTGACGCGCCCGGCGTCAAAACTGGAAGAG
>DATFXJ010000067.1:0-4753 GCA_035315965.1 Pseudolabrys sp. | reverse complement strand
GCCTCCATGAATCCGGCGCGAAGTTTTGGACCTGACCTCGCGCGGGGCGATCTGACAAGCTGGTGGGTCTACGTGGTTGGACCCATAGCGGGTGCCATCCTTGCGGTTATGGTCGAGCGCGTCCTCCGCGGCCCTGCCTTGGCGCGGGAGGCAAGAGCCGCAATGGGAACGCCGCTTGGTCACGGATAAACAATGGGAACCGCGATGCGGAAGCTAATCTCGTCCTTTGCGAACGAAACGAAGCCCAGAACTGGCAAGCTCGCCTGTTGCGCGCGCGCCGCGATTGCCCGGCTGGCCAATGAGGACGTCAGACCTAGACGCGAGGCAGGCCATGTCACCAATCGATCCCCAAAGAAAATGGTGAAGCCCTACGTCGCAGCCGCACCGACGAAAGCGGATGCGGCCTGAGCACTAATTACCAGCGTTGAAACAAAAGGAGAATGCCATGAGTAGCAGCAAGCGTGGAATTGACCTCCTTCAGGATCCTTCACTCAACAAGTCGACCGCTTTCACCGAAGCGGAAAAGCAGGCGCTCGGCATCGTCGGCTTAGTGCCCGACGTCACCGAGAGCATGGACGTGCAATTGAATCGGGTGAGGATGCAGCTAGGCCACAAGACTACCGACCTCGAACGTTACATCTATTTGATTAATCTGCTCGACCACAACGAGACGCTGTTCTATCGGACCATCATGTCTGACCCGGCGTATTTTTTGCCCATCGTTTATGATCCTACGATCGGCGAAGCCTGCCTGAAATTTGGCCACATCTATCGTCAGACGCGCGGCATGTATCTCTCGATGACGCGTCGCGGCAAAGTCAAAGAGGTTTTGAGAAACTGGCCACAGAAGGATGTGCGATTCATCTGCGTCACGGACGCCGGCCGCATTCTCGGCCTCGGCGATCTCGGGGCAAATGGCGCGGGGATCCCTATCGGCAAGCTGCAGCTGTACACCGCGTGCGCTGGAGTGCCGCCGCAATACTTGCTTCCCATGTATCTCGACGCCGGCACCAACAATGAGCAATATCTGCACGATCCTCTCTATTTGGGCATGCGCAAGACACGCCCATCCACCGTCGACCTCTATTCTTTCGTCGACGAGTTCGTTGAAGCCGTGCAGGAGGTATTCCCCAAGTGCTGCATTCACTTCGAGGATTGGACCGGGGTGGATGCCATCCACCTTCTTGAGCGTTACCGCAACAAATACTGTGTCTACAATGATGACGTGCAAGGCACAGCGGGAATTACGCTCGCCGGCATGATCAATGCGGCCAAACTCAAGGGCAAGAAACTCAAGGATGAGAAATACCTTTTCCTCGGCGCGGGCTCGGCGGGGATCGGTCTTGCCAATCTGCTGTGCTCCGCGCTGGTCGATCAAGGTATGACGCTGAAAGACGCGCAGTCCCGCGTCTACATGTTCGACGTCAACGGACTGCTGGAGTCGTCCCGCACTGACCTCGTCGACTTCCAGAAGCCGTATGCACACCGGCATGCGCCGACCAGGGACTTCGTCGCTGCGATCGAAAGCATCCAGCCGACGACGATCATTGGCGTGAGCACCATCGGTGGCGCATTTACGCAGCAGGTCATCGAGGCCATGTCGCGGATCAACGACCGGCCGGTGATCCTGGCACTGTCGAATCCGACGGACCATGCGGAATGCACGGCCGAGCAGGCTTACACCTATTCAAAGGGTCAGGCGATCTATGCCGCCGGCGTGCAAATGCCGCCGGTTCACTATAACGGCCAGACGTTCGTGCCGGGACAGGCCAATAACTTTTACATTTTCCCGGCAGTCGGCATGGCAATCTTCGCCACGCAGGCGAAGCGCGTCACCGACGAGATGTTCATCGAAGCCGGCCAGGCAGTGGCGGATCAGGTGCCCGCCGATCTGCTCAAGCAGGGCTTGTTGTATCCGCTGCAGTCGAACATTCTCGAGACCGAGATTCAGACAGCAGCGCGGGTGGCAAAGCTAGTGTTCGATTCCGGCCTGGCTCGCGTCGAGCACCCGGCTGACATGATCTCGTTCATTCGCCGCCATGTCTACAAGCCGGAATATCCGGCAGAAGCGGGAACCGCAACCAAGGCGGCCTGATCACTCTGAAGTCGCACAAAGCCCTCGTCATTAGCGTGACGAGGGCTTCGCGCACGCGAAACGCACGCCAGCAGAAGAAGAAAGTTGGGGGATGAGCCGTGGATCAGCCAGTTTCCAGCCGACGTAGGGGGCAGGCTGCGAAATCATGGTAGGGCTGTGGGCTTTGGCGCTACCGACCGGTTTGGCGTTCCTTGCGCTCGTGATCGGGCTGGCAAACAAGCTCGAGGAACGACCTTGAAAACAGCCGTATTCAGCACAAGAGAATACGACCGGCAGTTTCTGGATGAGGCCAACCGGAAATTCAAGCATGAGCTTACTTACCACGCAGAGAGCTTGCACCGCACGACTGCGACCATGGCGGCAGGGTGTCCTGCAGTTTGCGCTTTCGTGGACGATCAGCTCGATGGCCCCACGCTCGCCACGCTTGCCGCGGGCGGCACCCGATTGATTGCGCTAAGGTCTGCCGGATTCAACAATGTCGATCTGGCGAGTGCCGAAAAGCTCAAGATGACGGTTATGCGCGTGACGGCCTACTCCCCGGAAGCCGTTGCCGAGCATGCGGTTGCTCTGATGCTGGCCCTGAACCGGAACACTCATCACGCATACAACCGCGTCCGTGAAGGCAATTTTGACCTGAACGGGCTTGTGGGCTTCAACATTGCCGGGAAAACTGTCGGAATTGTAGGCACCGGCAAGATCGGAGCTGCGTTGGCGCAGATCATGAAAGGATTCGGCTGCAGCTTATTGGGTTACGACAAGTATCACAGCCCGGCATGCCTGGCGTTGGGCATAAGATATGTCGAGCTTGCCGATTTGCTGAAGGAATCCGACATCGTCTCCCTTCATTGCCCGCTCCTGCCGGATACGAAGCACCTGATCAACGCAAAGACAATCAAGCTCATGAAACGGGGCTCAATGTTGATAAACACGGCCCGGGGCGCTCTGATAGACACACATGCGGTCATCGAAGCGCTCAAGGAGCGGGACCACCTTTCATATCTTGGGATTGACGTGTACGAGGAGGAAGGCCCTTTGTTCTTTGCGGATTTGTCCTCCACAATCATACAGGACGATGCGTTCGAGCGATTGACCACCTTCCCAAATGTCGTGATCACCGGGCATCAGGGATTCCTGACACGGGAGGCGCTCACGCAAATTGCGGAGATTACGCTGTCCAACATAAGCGACTTCGAATCAGGACGACAAAAGTCAGAGAATTTGGTCAAGTCGAACAATTAAAGAAGGGGGCAAATGACCGAAATTGAGCTAGTTGCAGTGGGTGTCGCGGCCATTCTAGGAGGCGCAGTAAATGCCTTGGCCGGCGGCGGCACGCTGATCACCTTTCCGGTGCTTCTTGCGGCAGGCATCCCGGCAGTAGCGGCCAATGTCACTAACACCGTTGCCCTTTGCCCCGGCTATCTGGGGGGAGCACTTGCGCAGTTCAAAGACCTGAGTGGGGAGGAACAGATACTGTATGTTTTTGGTATCACGAGCGCACTCGGCGGATTTGCAGGAGGTGTCTTACTGCTGAATACTGGAGAAGAAACGTTTCGCGTGATGGTTCCATACCTGATTCTTCTTGCCGCAGGACTCTTAGCTATTGAGGGGGTCCTGTTCATAGATGGCACGAGCGACGAGTCGTCCAAGGTGGGGGCCAACATGTGAATGATTTAAGGAAAGCGTTTCCAGTATTTCTGGCCTCGATCTATGGGGGATATTTCGGCGGTGGGTTAAGTGTCATTGTCCTTGCGGTGCTTGCACTTGTATCACACGAATCGCTTACACGGCTTAACGCTTTGAAACAAGTGATCGCACTGTGTGTGAACGTTGCCGCCGCCATTTTGTTCCTCTTCTCGGGCAAAGTAATTTGGTTGGCAACGGTAGTGATGGCTATCGGGGCTTTGGTAGGCGGAGGAATCGGAGGATTAGCGGCAGATCGGGTTCAACCCTCAGTGCTACGCGGGATTGTTGTGGTGTTCGGGGTGACAATCTCCATCTCATATTTCCTTCTATAGGGGAACGTCGAATTCAATGCATCTAACCGCGATGGGCGTAGGCGGAGTTGCGACGCGTTGGCCGAACCTGCAAACCGCCATCAAGCCGCATTTTCGTTCGTGACAATTTAATCTGCGCCCCAAAGGAGCCTGATTCCGAATGCGTGGATTGGGAGAAGCTCCCATGACCTTGGCGGAGCGTTCCAACCTTGTCTTCGCCTTTGCCCGCGTCCTCTACGTCAACGGCCAAGCCACCGAGGAGACCGTGGCCGCGGCCGAGCAACTCGGCCGCACGCTAGGACTGCACGCCAAGCTCATGCCGCGCTGGGGGGAATTGCAACTTCAGTCCGAGGACGAGAACGGCAAGCTGATCTCCCAGGTGGCGGTCGATCCTACCGGCGTGGACGTGGATCGCGTGGCGTCCGCGGCGCGGGTCATGGAAGAGCTCGGCGCCGGTCGGCTTGCGCCGGACGCCGCAGCGCGGGCGATTGCCGCGATCTCGCAGGCGCCGCCCGCTCCGACATGGCTTTTCACGCTCGCGGCCGCGGCCGGCGCCGTCGCGCTAGCGGTGATCTTCGGCGTCGAGCATCCAGTCCCGGCGGCGCTGATATTCCTGAGTGCCGCAGCCGGCGCCATTCTGCGGCGCGGCGTGGCGAGGGTGAGC
>DATFXJ010000066.1:0-16270 GCA_035315965.1 Pseudolabrys sp. | reverse complement strand
GAAGCACCGTCGGCTCGTTCATCAATGCCATAGCGAATTCCAAGAGCTTCTGTTGACCGAAGGAAAGGCTGCCGGCGCGCAGGTAGCGCTTTTCGTAAAGGCCGACGAACGCAAGAAGATGCTCAGCGCGCTGAACGACGTCGGCGCGTTCATACGCAAACATGTCCCAGAAGCGGGCTTTACGGTGCGCGATCGAGATTTGCATGTTCTGGATGCAACTCATCCTCCCGTAGATGCGGGTGGTCTGGAAGGTGCGGAGCAGGCCGAGCCGGGCGATTTCCTGCACGCGCAGCTGGGAGATTTCCTGGCCATCAAAGCGGATCGACCCTGAGTCAATCGGGTGATAACCGACAATCGAGTTGAACAATGTCGTCTTCCCGGAGCCGTTGGGTCCGATCAATCCGGTTATGCCACCGCGCGAAACTGTCAGCGAGACGTTGCGATTGGCGATCACGCCGCCGAACGTTTTTGTGACCTTCGTGAGCTCGATGATCGCGTCGGTCATTCGGCTCCCTCGGGATGAGGCGCAAGGCCGATAGCGGGCGGGCGCTCTTCCTCCTTCTTGGACGCCACCCGAATTCCAAACCGCTCCGGATATTTTTCCATCAGCCAGCCGACTATGCCTTGCTGGAAGTAGACAACGATGATGACAATCAGCAGACCCAAGGCCACGAACTGCCAGCCAAGGAAATACGTCCAGGTTACTTCCTTAATGACCTGGAACACGACGGCACCGACTACGGGGCCCCAGAAAGTGCCCTTGCCGCCGAGCAGCACCATCAGGATCATGAAAATATTAAACGTCGTTGTGGGAAAGGCGATGTCGCGCGCGTCGATAAAACCGGTCATGTTGCCGAAGATCGCGCCGGCGATACCAAGAAAAAACGCCGATATCGACCAAGCCGTGCGCTTGTAGCGGCGCGTGTGCAGCCCCATGGCCTCCGCCTTTTCCTCGTCATCGCGGATGGCGTTGATCGCCAGGCCAAAATTCGTGGAATAGAGCGAGCGCAGGCAGATGAGCACGACAAATGCCAGACCGAACAGAAGGAAATAAAAAAACAGTTTTTGCGTATCCGGCGCGCCCGGAAACACGGGCATCGAAATTCCAGCAGCGGCTCCGACCCATTCCCAGGAGGCGATCAACTCTGCGGCCGCAACTGCGACGCCCAAGGTGCCGATGGCGAAATAGGGCCCGCGCAGGCCGAACACAATCCAGGAAGTTGCCCACGCGAGCAAGGCGGCAGCGATGCCGGCGGCTATAATGCCCAGAGCGAAGCCGGTGAAATACTGCGCATTGGTAAAGACGATATGGGTGGTACGCGCACCCGAAGTGTACATGCCCACGTCATAGAACAAGCCAATCTGCACGACGGCTGACATGTACATACCGGCGCCAAAGAAGACGATATTGCCAAGCGAATTATAGCCCATCTGGCCGCCTAGGATGTCCCAGGTCGATGCAAAGACGATCATTAGCCAGAGAATCGCAATCTGGTTCGTATAAGCTGGAAACAACAATGGGGCGGCAATGCCGGTCAACAGCAGGAGGCCGATGGTGAGCGGATGAAACGATGTACGGTTCATTGCACCGCCTGCCGTACGCGAAGTTGCTGCAATTGCCTGAACGCCAGCACCATCAGCAGCAGCAGTACAATCAGCGCCTGCTGAAACTCAGCTCCCAGGACAAATCCGCCGAACTGCTCGAACACGCCCATGCCGAACCCCGCGGCTATCACGCCAGGCAGGTTACCGAATCCGGCGGCGGTCACGATAACGAAAAGGCGAATCGAATAGGTCGTACCGAGGAAGGGCTGGACATTCCAGACCACGGCAACGAGCGCGCCGGCGGCGCCGCAGATCGCCGCGTTTAGACAAAATGTAAATGAGTAGATCTTTTCCGTGTCGATACCGAGTACTCGAGCGGCTCGTGCATCTTGCGCAGTCGCTCGGATAGCCTGGCCTATTCGACTCTTTTTCATGAACAGAATGACCGCGACCGCGATAAGAATCGCGAAGACGAAACCAACAATACGGGTCGCGGCGATGTTGATCAGCCCTCCAGCGAATGACAGAGTTGGTAAATCGGCGTGCGCTGACTGGGTATCGGGACCAAAAGCGAGATTAAGTCCCTGCTGGATCACAATGGCGATGCCGAAGGTCGCGAGCAGCGAGGTGAAAAGATCGCGCGTAATAACCTTGCTAATGACGGCGCGGTAAAGCAACCAGCCGATGGACCAGAGCACGACCATCGTAAGGGGCACGCCGAAAAGCGGATCGATGCCATGACGGCCCAGAGTCCAGGTTAAGTACCCGCCGATCATGATGAAATCACCCTGCGCAAGGTTTTTTACGTTCATCACGCCCCACACCAGCGCGAGGCCGTAGGCTGCAAGCGCAAAAATCGATCCGACCAACAACCCGTCGATTAGCAAGCCGAGATTGAAAATCGGCATTGCTGCCAAAACTGAAATATTCCCTATGACCTGTTCCATCGCAGCTCTCGACGGAAATCAGCAAACGGGCGGACCTATCGCATGGCGATTGGACGGCGCACGATTGCGGTACGGAAGCGGGCAGGACGCTGCCCGCTTTCCGTCACGGCTTAATAGTTCGCGTCCCGAGGATAGATCAGCGGAGCGACCGCCACTTCGGCCGGCGAAACGACCAAGTATTTGCCGCCCTGAATCTGCCGCATCACGATTTCTTTGCCAGGGTTGCTGCCGTCTTCGGCAAATTTGACGCCGCCATAAAAAGTGGTCAGATCAGTCTTCGTTAGCGCGTCGCGTATTTTCTCGGTATCGAGCGACTGGGCTCGTTTGAAGGCGTCAGCCCAGACATACACGGCAGCGCTAGCCTGAGCGGTCTGGTACGGCACGACCTTGTATTCGGGATATTCAGCGACTATCGCCTTATTGTATTCGGCGGCGGATCCGAAAAGGGGGTCACTCGCCTTCATCGTCTCGTCCCATTGGGTCGGGCAAACGATACCCTCGGCGATTTTGGGGAAGTCGTTGACGATCTTTGCCGCTTCGCAGTGCGTCACGCCGATCAATGGCACCGAAGTTTTGAATTCGCCCATTTGGCGCGCGCCGGTTGCAGCACCTTTTTCGTGTCCTGAAATCAGCAGCACGTCGGGTTGCAGCGCCTTGACCTTGGTGAAAAACGAGGTGATGTCGTTGAGATCCTTCGGCATGCGGTCGTCGGTGACCACCTGCATGCCGTATTTCTTAGTTTGTTCGACGACGCCTTGTCGTACGTCCAGCGAAAACGCGTCGTCCTGATAGATCATCGCGATTCTGACAGACGAGGTATTCTTGCCCGCCTTCTTGGCAATGTCGGCAGCCATGTCGATAACAGGCGCCAAATATTTCTCCGAAGTCGCGACGATTCCGAATTGGTATTTGTAACCTTGCGTGAACAATGACCGCGAAGCAGCTTCGCCTTGCACCAGTGGAATCTTGTATTTTTCGACAACCGGCAGAATGGCCTTGGTCAGCGGCGACCCGTATGGGCCCAGCATGAACTTGACCTTATCCTGGTCAATTAATCGTTCGACGAGCTGGGCGGCGCGAGCTGGCGTCGACTCGTCATCGTAATATTTGATTTTGAAATTGTAACACCTGCCGTCGATCTTAATACCGCCGGCGTCGTTAATTTTCTTGACCGCGAATTCGTAGCCGTTTCTGGTATTTGTGCCGTTGGCTGCATAGATACCGGTCGCCGAAAGAGCGGCGCCGAGGACCAGGTCCTCACATGACTGTGCCCGCGCTGACGCGGGTGCATAGCTCAGCGCGGCCATTGCTAACATGGCCGTAAACCTTGCGCTGTTGAGCATTGGTTCCTCCTCCCATGGAATCACATGTCTCCCCCGCCCTGGTTGGCTCCAGAGCTTAAATACAAGTATACCGCGCATGTTTGACAGGTTCGAGAGAAGAATAGTGTCCGCAACGTGGAACGACCCCTCGCAATGCGCTTGAGCGAGCCTGCCGGTCCATTTAATAATGTCGGAGCTGGCGGGCTAAACCTGTTCGGCGTTGAGATAAGCCAGTCTTGCCCCACAGAAAGCGCAGATCAGTCCAAGCCCAAGCGCGGTAAGGCTTGCGATAACATCGACTGTGCCGCCGAGATTGCCGGTTTTGCTCATGATGCCACCGACTGTGGCGGCGACAAAGACCAGCGCTATCAGGAATCGCTGCGCAAGCCGATAGATCACTTCACGCACTCGGGCGGCTGCAATCAGATAAGCAGCGGCGGCCCAGCCACCGACGAATCCGGCGCCACCGATCGCCCACCAAGCTATGGCGGAGAAAAATTGTTGCTTGGTTTCCGTGGCGCTGTCGCGCAGCGCGGCATCGAGGCCAATGCCGAGCACCGTCAACAGGATATGGACAACCAGAGCCGCAAATATTCCACATGCAATCGCGGCGGCATAATGTAGGCGGCGCAGAGCATCGGTATCCATCGGCGCTTGTCCGGGTGGGCTTTCCAAGGTGGGCCGCCTTGCACACTAGCCGATTGCACCCTCGCGCGAATAGCCATAGCCGGAGGCTTGAGGCATTTCTGGCCGGTTGCGCGCCTCAAGCCCTGTCGGAGCAATGGCGGCTTCATGTACAACGATAAAGCGATGGTGTGGTTTGGTCTCGAAATAG
The DNA here is from genome assembly GCA_035315965.1 of Pseudolabrys sp. Taxonomy (GTDB): domain Bacteria; phylum Pseudomonadota; class Alphaproteobacteria; order Rhizobiales; family Xanthobacteraceae; genus Pseudolabrys. The sequence continues at coordinate 11,621 of DATFXJ010000066.1, read as the reverse complement.
TTTTTACCGACATATTCGCCAGTAGTTGTTCTCGTCGGGACGGGCTCAAATCGCCGCCAGTTCGCGCATGACTTGGTAGAGCCGGGCTTGGCCCTCGAAGCCAATCCCAAGGCGATCGGAAAGCAAAATAGTGCCGCTCGCGATCGTGGCGTCGTCGGCAAACCCGCCGAAGTCGCCAAAGGCACCGGGATAGGATTCCGCGCCGCCCAGGCCGAAGCCGGCCGCGATGGCTAGCGACATCTGGTTGCCGCCGTGAGGGAACAATGAAGTGCGGCGCCAGCCGCGGCTGGCCAGCATTTCAATCGTCTTGACATATTGTCCGATGCCGTAGGCTTGCGGCGGATCGATCTGGATCACGTCCCGTTCAGCGCGGAAGCCGCCGAAGCGGACCAAATTCTCCACGTCCTGTGTCGAAAACAGATTTTCGCCGGTCGCCAGTGGTTGTTCGTAGATGTTTGCAAGCTCAGCGAAAAGCGTGAAATTGAGTGGATCACACGGCTCCTCGAACCAGCGCAGCTTGAAAGGGGCGAGAGCTTTGGCATAGCGCAGAGCGTCATCCCGATCGAATTTACAATTCGCATCGACGGCGAGATGCTCTCCCGATCCAACGACTCCGAGCACCGCTTCCAGGCGGCGAAGATCTTCGTCAAGGGGCAGACCGCCGACTTTCATCTTCACCATTGCATAGCCGGCGTCGAGATGACGCCGCATTTCCTCCTGAAGATCCCTAATTGTCTGCCCTGGCCAGTACCAGCCGCCGCCGACATAGCAGAACATCCGCTTCGGAATATTGCCGCCGTTGAAACGCTCCGCCAGCAAAACGTGCAACGGCTTATCCGCGATCTTGGCAATGGCATCCCATAGCGCCACCTCGATGGTGCCAATGGCTATCGAGCGCTCCGAATGTCCGCCCGCTTTTTCCCGCCGCATCATGCACATGAATACTTTTGTGGGGTCGAGATTGTTGCCGGTGTCGTCGACCAGCGAAGCTGGGTCGGCGGCTAGGACACGCGGAATAAAGCGGGCGCGCATCTGCGCACCACAAGCGTAGCGGCCGGTCGAATTAAACGCGAAGCCGCAGACGGGCTTGCCGTTGCAAACAACATCGGTGATTACGGCGACCACCGAGGTCGTCATTTCGGTGAAATCAAAGCTCGAATTGGCGAGCGTCGACTTTAGTGGGATCGCTGTCTCACGGATATCGACGATACGCATTGCTCAGGTAAGCCTGAGACCTACTGAATCTGTGGGATGTTGGCGTCCCTGATCACCTTGCCCCACTTCTCGACTTCTTTTTTGATGTAGATGGCAAACTCGTCTGGCTTGCTCGCGACCACATCGAAGCCGAGTTGGGCGCATTTTTCTTTGACATCAGACTGCGCCATCGCCTTGGCGATCTCGCGGTTTAGCAGATCGACAATCTCTTTCGGTGTTCCAGCAGGCAAGAAGACGCCCTGCATCGTTTCAGATTCCTGTCCGGTCACCCCGGCTTCCGCCATTGTTGGAACATCGGGCAACGCAGACGAGCGCTTTGTTGAGGTGACCGCGAGCCCGCGCAACTTGCCCGCCTGCACCTGGGGTGCCGTTGGCGGCAATGCTGTAACGGCGATCGGGGTGTGGCCGGCGACCGCAGATTGGATCGCCGGGCCGGCGCCATTAAATGGCACGGTCGCAAGATCAAGTTTGTAGGTGAGTTTGAGCAATTCGCCCGCAAGATGCGGTGTCGTGCCGGTGCCGGGCATCGCGTAATTGTACTTGCCGGGCTCTTTCCTGATGCGATCGACCAGCTCCTTCACGGACTTGACGGGGAAATCGGCATTGACCACCAAAATATTTGGCGAGGCCGCGGCGAGAGTGACTGGGGCAAAATCCTTAAAAGGATCGTACGGGGTCTTAGCGTAAAGACTTGGATTGACCACGTAGCTCGAACTCGCCACCAGAATGGTGTATCCGTCGGGCGCAGACTTTGCGACCTGAGTCATTCCGATATTGCCGCCCGCACCAGGATGGTTTTCGACATAGAATTGCTGCTTCAGTCCTTCCGAGAGTTTTTGCGCAATCAAGCGCGCCATGACATCCGTCGGGCCTGCCGGCGCGAAGGGCACCACTATCTTTACGGGCTTGTCTGGATACCCGGCCGCCGATACCGGAAAAACGCCGAGTATCAGCGCGGACAGCGCAACACAGATCGTGACTGGCCTCGCCCTCGAATGCATATGGCTCCTCCTATTTTTTTTGTCATCGTAGCATTGCGCGGCGACGTTGCCAGTGGGACTTGCATCGTATACGGCCACAGGCTGTATTTCGGTGGCCAACCTCTTTTCATTTTCATCAGAGGGAAATCAATGTCAGCGCGAAAGATCACCCGTCAGGACATCCGAGAGGCCGCGGAGAAGTACAAAAATTGGGGCAAGTGGGGTCCGAATGATGAGGTTGGTACGCTCAACTATACGACGGCGGATGATATCGTTGCTGCCGCGCGTCTCGTGAAGAAGGGCAAGGTGATTTCCCTCGCACTGAATTTCGATCATACCGGACCGCAGGGCGCAAAAAGCAAATATCCCTCTATGGGTCGCACCAATCCGATCCACACCATGCTGCGCACTGGCACGGACGCTTATGCCGGCGCGCTTGACAAGCGTGGTATTCGTGCCGCCGACGACATGGTGACCATGCCCCTTCAATGCGGCACGCAATGGGACGGTCTCGGTCACGTTTTTTATGAGAATTACATGTGGAATGGCTACGATTGCCGCGAAGTGACGTCATCCGGTGCCCAGAAATGCGGCATCGAGAAAACCAAGAATCGGATGGTGGGTCGCGGCGTGTTTCTCGATGTGGCGCGTTACAAAGGCGTTGAATCGCTCGACGACGGCTACGGGATCACTAACGATGATCTTTACAATACCTCGGAAAAGCAAAAGGTCGCGCTCAAGCGCGGCGATTACATTATTGTGCGCACTGGCATGATGGAGCGCTGCCAGAAGGCAGGCAGCTGGGACGGCTACCCAGGCGGCGACGCTCCGGGATTTGCTTTCGAAACGCTCGATTTCGTCAAGGACACGCAACTGGCTGCGCTCGCCAGCGACACGTGGGGCTGCGAGGTGCGCCCGAATGAGAGCGAGGATGGGATCAATCAGCCCTGGCATTGGATCACCATTCCCATCATGGGAATGACCATGGGTGAGATCTTTAACCTGAAAGAATTGGCCGATGATTGCGAGCAAGACAAAGTCTACGAATTCCTGTTCGTGGCACCGGCCATTCCGATCACCGGAGCGGTAGGCTCTCCGGTCAATCCGCTGGCGATCAAGTAGCCGCAATCGTAGGAGCGCCGACTATGGCGAAGCAATACCCTGTTACTCATACCGACGCTGAATGGCGCAAGCTTCTGACGCCGGAGCAGTACAAAATCATGCGCGAACATGGGACCGAGATGCCTGGAAGTTGCGCGCTATTGCATGAAAAACGCGTCGGCACTTTTCGGTGTGCTGCTTGTGATCAGCCTTTATTTGTTTCCAAAATGAAGTTCGAGAGCGGAACCGGCTGGCCAAGTTTCAACGATCCATTGCCCGGCGCGATCGAGAGCGAGGCGGATCGAAGCCACGGTATGGTTCGAGACGAGGTCCATTGCAGCCGCTGCGGCAGCCATCTCGGCCACGTTTTCAACGATGGGCCCCCACCAACCCATTTGCGCTACTGCATCAACGGTATCGCGCTGAAATTCGAGCCGGCTTGAGCGCAACATGGCGATGGTGGGACACAATACCAAGCGCATCGGCGCCGAAGTACTCGCTGACATGCTGGCAGGCTATGGCGTCACACACGTTTTTATGGTGCCTGCGGTGTTGCGGAGGACCTTCGCTGAAATGGAGCGGCGGACAAAAATCGCGCGTGTGCATTGTCACGGTGAAAAATCCGCGGCGTACATGGCCGATGGTTATGCGCGCGCTTCAGGCAAACCCGGCGTCTGCATGGCACAGGTGATCGGTGCACTTAATCTCGCGGCTGGTCTGCGCGATGCATATCTGGCGCATTCACCTATAATTGCGATGACTGGCGGGCGCGATCCAAAGACAAAGTTTCGCAAGGTCTACCAGGAGATTGACGATGTGCCCGCGTTCGAGCCGGTGACCAAAATGAATGTCACCATCGACGATGTGTCGCGTATTCCAGACCTGCTAAGGCAGGCCTTTCGCACCGCCACCACTGGCGCACCCGGCCCTGTACATCTGCAATTTCGGGGCAACGAAGGGCAGGTGGATTTGGAAGAGGCCGAGATGGATGCGCTTGTCGAGGCGCAATTTGCTCGCGTCCCCCCATTCCGTCCCGAGCCGGAAGCGGCACACGTGAAGGTGGCGCTCGAACTTCTGCAAAAGGCGGAGCGACCAATCATTGTCGCCGGTGGCGGCGCGCGTACTTCGGGAGCGGGCAGGGAACTCGTTGCGCTTGCGGAAGCGCTGCAAATCCCGGTGGCAACCTCGCTTAACGGTAAAGACGTTATCCCTGGCACGCATGCGCTGTGCGTCGGTGTGGTCGGCAGCTATTCGCGCGAATGTGCCAATCTTGCGGTGAACCGCGCTGATCTGGTTTTCTTCATCGGCACCGAAACCGGCGGGATGACAACGCATTTCTGGGCGGCGCCCAAAATCGGAACGCCTGCGATCCAGGTCGACATTGAGCCAGAATCGCTCGGCCGCAACTATCCGCTGCAAGCAAGCGTACTGGGCGACGCGAAGAGCGTACTGATCCGCATGCTCGGTCAAATTGACAAAGCGAGCGCGGTAAAGCGGGCTGCATGGATCAAGGAAATCGCTGCGCTTCGCGGTGATTGGTACGACAAATACAAATCGGCACTGGAATCCGATGCAGTGCCAATCCACCCTGCGCGCATCTGCAGCGAGCTGACAAGGCACTTGCCCGACGATGCCATCGTCGTCGTCGACACCGGTCACGCCGGTATGTGGATGGGCGGCATGTACGACCTGCGCGCGGCGACGCAAAGCTACATACGCAGCGCCGGCCATCTTGGCTGGGCCTTTCCAGCCGGGCTTGGCGCTAAGGCAGCGTGCCCGGACCGGCCGGTCGTCGTATTCACGGGCGATGCCGGTTTTTGGTACCACATCGGCGAGGTAGAAACAGCGGTGCGTTGGAATCTCGCTTCGGTGACCGTTGTCAACAACAATGGTGGCGGCAATCAATCGAAACGAGGTTTCGACCGTGCCTACGGCGGCGAGCAGACGGCGCAGGCGCGCGAACTATGGACCTACAATAAAATAAACTTCGCCAAGCTCGCCGAGGATATGGGTGCGACAGGTATTCGAGTGGAAAAGCCCGGCGACATTGCGCCGGCGCTTGCCAGTGCGCTTGCCGCTACGCGGCCTGCCGTCATTGACGTAGCTACCGACATCGAAGTGCTCGCGCCAACCGCGCTCGTATAACAGCAATTATTTCAGCGGCGGTCCGATATACCGGAACTTCTGCGCACGCTTTCCGGTATCGACCTCTGTCGTGTAGATGTTGCCCTTGCTGTCCACGGCAAGGTTGTGGATCCAGTGAAACTCACCGGCATTGCGCCCGTTGCGCCCGAACGCCCCGACGACCTCTCCGGTCTCGCGCACGAGGGTGCGCACCTCGTTGTTTGCACCGTCGGCGTTCATCAAGAACGTCTGCTGAGCATCCGGCCACAAGTCCAGGTCCCAGACAGAGCCTTGTTGCAGCGTGTCCTTGGCGACGAAAAACTCCTTTACGAAGGTGCCGTCTTTGCGAAACACCTGAATGCGATCATTCGAGCGGTCACAGATATAGACCAGCCCATCTTTGGCGATCTTCACGCAATGGACCGGATTGGCGAATTGTTGCGGTGCCGGGCCGGCCGGATTGTAAGGCGACTGCTTGCCATCGTCCGGCGCCTTGCCGTAGGCGCCCCAATGTCGCTTGTAAGCGCCGGTGTCGGCATCGAATACAATGACGCGGTGGTTGCCGTAGCCGTCGGCGACGTAAACCTCGTTGGTCGCCGGATCGACTTCAGTATCGGCCGGTCGACCCAACCGAGTGGTATCGGCGCTGCCGGTCTGCGGGCCGGGTTTGCCGATTTGCAGCACAAACTTTCCGTCCTGGGTGAATTTCAGCACATGGCCATCGTTGTTACCGTTGCCGCCGACCCAGACGAATCCCTTGTGGTCAATGTTGATGCCGTGCTCGTTCTCGAACCAGTCATAACCCTGTCCCGACCCGCCCCAGCTTCTCAGCAGATTGCCGTCCTGATCGAACTCCATCACCGGGGGCGCCGGCGCACAACATTTGGTGCGTGGTGGATTGAAAGTCGCCGCCTTTTCATCGTCAGTTAGCGTGAGCGGTCGCTGGATCACCCAGACATGATCCTGTGCGTCGACGGCGACGCCGGCGGCCTGTCCCATGATCCAATTGTTTGGCAGCGTTTTCGGCCAGGAGGCATCGACCTGGAACTTCGGCAGGTCGTTGCCAAAGGCAGGCGCTATCGAAAGCGCGCAAGCAAAAAGCGACGGAGCAATTTTCATGAATCCCTCCCCGCGCCAGCGATTACAGGCCGACATTGCGCCGATGCTCTGCTTTCAGTAAGCGGCAATCAAGGGGTGTGCGGTGCAATACGGGGGGTCAGCCTTCGCCGATCTCGCGCAAGATTTCGGCCGTGTGCTGTCCGAGGCGCGGTGACGGGTGTTCGGAACCGGCCTTCCAACCGTCGATGACGATCGGCGTACGCACGCCCGGAATGGTGCCACCCTTAGCGGAGTCACTGGGCAATTCCAATTTCATACCGCGATGGACCACCTGCGGATCGTCGAACACCTGCTCGAGATTGTTGATCGGGCCCGCAGGCACCTGCTGTGCTTCGAGCTTGTCGAGCAAGTCATCGCGGTTCATGCGAGCGGTCAGTGCTGACAACTTACCGATCAGCTCTTCGCGGTGCTTGAGCCTTCCGACGTTATCCTTGTAGGCTGGATTCTGCGCGAGTTCGGAGGCACCTAGTACATTGCAAAATTTAACGTACTGGTTGTCATTACCGGTGGCAACGATCACATGACCGTCCGCGACCGGGAAAACCTGATAGGGCACAATGTTGGCGTGCGCATTACCGATACGCTTGGGCACATTGCCGGATACCAAATAATTCATCGCCTGGTTGGACAACACGCCAACGGTGGAATCGACGAGCGCAGTGTCGACATAGCAGCCTTTGCCGTTTTTTTCGCGTTGAACCAGCCCTGCCAGAATTCCAATTACCGAATAGACGCCGGTGAAGATGTCGGACACCGGAATGCCGATGCGCGTCGGCTCGCCGTCCGCGATGCCGGTCAAGTCCATGATGCCGCCCATGCCCTGTGCCATCAGGTCATAGCCGGCGCGATTTGCGTAGGGACCGTCCTGGCCGAAGCCGGTCACCGAACAATAGATCAGCCGCGGGCACTCGGCCGCGAGGCTTTTATAGTCGAGTCCGAACTTCGCCAATCCGCCAACCTTGAAGTTCTCGATGAGTACATCTGATTGCGCTGCCAGCTTGCGCACGATGCGCCGGCCGTCATCACTCTCGAAATCCAATTCGATCGAACGCTTGCCGCGGTTTGTAGAATGAAAATACGCGGAGCCAATATGGTTAACGTCAATGCCTTCTACAAAGGGAGGACCCCAGCCACGGGTATCGTCGCCGGTACCCTTGCGCTCGACTTTAATCACATCGGCGCCGAGATCGGCCAGCACCTGCCCGGCCCAAGGGCCGGCAAGAATGCGGGCAAGTTCAAGGACGCGGAGGCCCATTAACGGCTTCGGCATGTGTAGAAACTCTCCCCGGACGAACGCAACGATGCCGGGGTTATAAAGTCATAGGCGTATGCTGGCCATACCGGCGATTATCTATTGGTCGCACCGGTTAGAAGCAAATGTCACGCCCAGGCTATGGCGCTCGGTCGTACCGGCGGCTAATGTGAAATGGGCGCGACGAATGGGATTTCGTTATTGTTCGAACACCGATCAACAAGCGGCGGGAATCCGTTGCCAGAAAATGCTCCCCATGGAGGAACACACGATGAGAAAATTTCCGACATTATTCGCCACAGTTGCTGCGGCGATCCTGCTGTCCGCGGCAGCGCGCGCACAAGTGACGTTGAAAGCCTCGCACCAGTTCCCCGGCAGCAAAGGCGACCCGCGCGACGAGATGGTTCAGATTATTGCCAAAGAAGCTAAGGCCGCCAATGTCGGGGTAGAAATCCAGGTCTATCCGGGCGCTTCGTTGTTCAAGCCGAATGACCAATGGAACGCCATGGTCAACGGCCAGCTCGATATTTCCTCGTTCCCGCTCGACTACGCCAGCGGCAAGGTGCGTGCTTTTGGCGCCACTCTGATGCCTGGGCTGGTGCGAAACCATGAGCGCGCTGCGCGCTTGAAGGATTCGCAATTTATGAAGGACATTAAGGCGCAGATCGAAAAGTCCGGCGTGATTGTGCTCGCTGACGCCTGGCTCGCCGGGGCGGTTGCCTCCAAGAAGGAATGCATCCGCATACCGTCCGACATCAAGGGCCTCAAGATCCGCTCGGCCGGCCCGACCTTCGCGGCAATGTGGCAGGCCGCCGGCGCCTCGATCGTCTCGGTTCCATCGAACGAAGTGTACAACGCGTTGCAAACCGGCGTCGCCGATGCGACCGACACCTCGACCGGCAGCTTCGTGTCGTTCCGCATTTATGAGCAGGTCAAATGTATCACTGCGCCCGGAGAAAACGCGCTCTGGTTCATGTACGAGCCGGTTCTGATGTCGAAGAAGAGTTTCGAGCGCCTCAACAAACAGCAGCAAGAAGTGCTGCTCAAGGCCGGCAAGAAGTCCGAGGAGTATTTCGCCAAGGAGAGCAAGGAACTCGACGAAAAGATGATCAAGACCTTTAAGGACCACAAGGTCGAGGTCGTCTCTATGACACCGGCCGAGTATAAGACCTGGCTCGATGTCGCGCAAAAGAGCTCTTATGCGGAATTCGCCAAGGAAGTCCCGGACGGAAAGAAACTAATCGACGAGGCTCTTTCCGTGAAGTAACTGCGCATCGCCAGAGCCGACAGGGAAACCACCGGCCCTGGCGCGCTCGGTGGGCGCAAAGGCACGGTTTCTTTATGGACAAGTTTATGCGTATCGTGACGCTGATTTCGCAGATATGCGGAATCATCGCCGCCGGACTGATCGCGGCTGGCGTTCTCGTAGTCTGCGAGATGGTCTTCGTCCGCTACGTACTCAACGAGAACACAGTCTGGCAGACCGACTTCACCACTTATTGCCTGGTCGGTGCGACCTTCATCGGCAGTCCTTACGTTCTACTTACGCGCGGCCACGTTAACGTCGACGTGCTGCCGCATTTTCTCAATCAACGCGCGCGCTACTGGCTAGCACTATGCTCGATCCTCATGTCGCTCGCCTTTTGCGCAATCATGACCGTGCTCACCTTCAACTTCTGGCATGAGGCGTGGACGCAGAAATGGGTGTCCGACACCATGTGGCGTGCGCGGCTCTGGATTCCCTATGGCACCATGCCGATCGGTCTCGGTCTGATTACGCTGCAATATGTTGTCGATCTGATCAGCCTTGTCACCGGCCGTGCGCTGCCGTTCGGGCTCGAGCCGAAGGAGACGGCCGAGGACGCGGCGCGCGCGCTGGCCAGGCAAGCATTGGGTGAGGTACCATGAGCCCGGCCATTCAAGGCGCGATTGTTCTTGTTGTCACGCTGGTCGTGCTGCTATCGGGCGCGCCCGTCGCCTTTGGGCTCGGCGCCATCGCGCTATCGTTCATGGTGATATTCGGCGGTCTGGATTCGTTGCGTGTGGCTGCAGAAACCTTCTACACCGGGTTGCAGGATTTCACGCTCGTTTCTATCCCGATGTTCGTGATGATGGGCGCGGCGATCGGCTCATCGCCGGCGGGTAAGGACCTCTACGAGGCGCTCGACCGCTGGCTCTATCGCATCCCCGGCGGCCTGGTAATCTCCAATCTTGGCGCCTGCGCAATTTTCGCCGCGCTTACCGGCTCATCGCCCGCCTGCTGCGCGGCAATCGGCAAGATGGGCATCCCGGAAATGCGTCGTCGCGGCTATCCCGATGACGTTGCAACCGGATCGATTTGCGCCGGGGGCACGCTCGGCATTCTCATCCCACCATCAATCACCTTCATTCTCTACGGCATAGCCACCGAAACCTCGATCGGCCGGCTGTTCCTTGCCGGCGTGGTTCCGGGCCTGATGCTCACCAGCTTGTTCATGCTGTGGACGACTTTCATCATCTGGAAGCGCGGCTTCCGCTCGCACGCGATCGACTTCCGCTACTCTTGGTGGCAGAAATTCCAGTCGATCCCGAAAATCGCACCCTTCATCCTTATCATTATGGGCGTGATGTACGTCCTCTATGGCGGTGTGGCGACGCCGTCGGAAGCAGCCGGAGTCGGCGCCGCGCTCTGTGTAGTGATGGCAATCATCATTTACCGCATGTGGTCGCCGGACAAGTGGTGGCTCATTCTGCGCGACACCACGCGCGAGTCAGTAATGATTCTGATGATCATCGCGGCGGCGGTGCTATTCGGCTACATGCTCACGTCGCTCTATCTCACCCAGACTTTGGCGCAAGCGATCGCGGACATGCACGTTAACAAATGGGTGCTGATGTTCCTTATCAATATCTTCCTACTAGTTTGCGGCTTCTTTATCCCGCCAGCAGCGATCATCCTGATGACGTCGCCAATTCTCTTGCCGATTATTACCACTGCCGGCTTCGATCCTGTCTGGTTCGGCGTCGTGCTTACCATCAATATGGAAATCGGGCTCATTCACCCGCCGGTTGGCCTAAATATTTATATAGTTAATTCGATCGCCCCCGATGTTTCAGTTACCAAAGTGATGTGGGGCACCATTCCTTACGTCTTATGCATGATGTTGCAGATCGTGATATTGTGCATATTTCCTGATATTGCGACGTGGCTTCCTGATCATCTGATGGGGGCCGTCGCCAGATCAGGGCACTGATGAATACCTCTTTTTTTGGCGAACTACTACAAACCATCTCCGAGCGCGGCCGCGCGCTGCTTTCCCGCGACCGCCGCGGCGCAGCATCTGCTCGTTCCGAGAGCCTGGTCGAGCTGTGCGAAGACCTTTTGTCCGGTCGCGGCGAGGCCTCCGGCGTTGCGCTGGCACGCGAGATCCTTGGCCGCTATGCCACCCTCACGACCGGCCCGCGCATCGCTTTTTTCGAGGCACTCGCGCAACGGTTTGGCGCCGAGCCGGCACGCATGGAACAGGCAATTGCGGCGTGGCGCGCGGCGCCCTCGGATGCAACAGCTGCTGATGTGCATGCCGCCTCAGAACCGCGCCGTCAGGAGCTATTCCGCAGGCTTAATCTTGCGCCAGGCGGCACGGCTGCACTGGTGCGCATGCGCGAGCAATTGATGGACTGGCTCGATCACCGCCACGATGATCTTGCTGCGGTCGACGCCGATTTCGTCCATCTATTCTCGTCCTGGTTCAATCGCGGCTTTCTGGTGCTGCGCCGCATCGACTGGTCGACACCCGCAATCGTACTCGAAAAAATCATCCGCTACGAGGCCGTGCACGAAATCCGCGGCT
>DATFXJ010000065.1:0-3236 GCA_035315965.1 Pseudolabrys sp. | reverse complement strand
ATTTTCGGAGACATGAACCAACAGGGCGCCGCGACGGGATCTGATTACGAATGCGAGCGAAGCCAGAATGGACGGGGAGGGTTATTTTTCGTGGTTAAAAACCGCGCGTTATCCGAGAGCATTACGGATTTGATTCATGGCGATACCGCGCCAACTCAGCCTACTCGTTCACATTAATGGCCAGGCCGCATCGCGGCACCACACGCGCTGGTAGGTATTTTCATTGTAAAGAACAGTCGCGAAACAATGGCCCTTGTTTTCTGCAACCAAGGGTTTGCACCTACGCCGCGTCAGTCTCCACCTCGATCGGCTCGACAATCGACGGGTCGTCATTCTCCGGCTTGTTGACCCGCGGCGAGATCGGCCACATGCGCATGAGCGCGGCCGGGAACGGGCGCATCAGGTCGCGCGGGTCCGCCTCCTCGCCGAGCCAGCGCGCATAATCGGCCGGCGCGAGAATGAGCGGCATGCGGTCGTGAATGTCGGCCACGAGCTCGTTGGCGTCGGTGGTGATGATCGCAAACGTCCGAATCCATTCGCCCGAAGCCGGCGCTTTCCAGTTCTCCCAAATCCCCGCAAGCCCGAACGGCGCGCCGTCCTTCATGGCGATCGCGTAAGGCTGCTTCGCCTTCTGACCCTTGATCGCCTTCCATTCGAAGAACCCGTCAACCGGCACGATGCAGCGGCGCCTTCGGTAGGCATCGCGGAACGTGGGCAGATCCCGCACGCTCTCGCACTTGGCGTTGATCGGCTTGCGGCCGCCCTTCGGATCGCTGCACCAATACGGGATCAGGCCCCAACGGAGCGGATCGAGCGATACCTCGCCGGTCCGGTGATTGCGGCGGATGACCAGCAAGTCTTGGCTCGGCGCGCCGTTCCACCGCGGCGGATAGTTGTGCATGCGGCTGTCGCGCACGTTCATGCCATCGACGATGGCATAGCGAAGCGGTCCGCTGCTCTGGATGACCCTCCCGCACATGGGGCGGGATATAGTCGTCCGACAGCGTGCGTGCCAGCGCGGTACCTTCCGATCGATGCGCCCGATGTCGGGTTTGCCCCCGATGGGTCAATGATGACATCGGACTACTTGTCGGGCGCACGAGATTTTGACAGTTTGAAGTCCGATTAAACTTAGGTGTAGCGCCTTGTCTGATTGGAGGATCTTTGGAATGTGTCCTATTGAATCCGCTGACTCCATGGAGGTCCGCCGCCGAGATCTTCTTGCCGCGGCAGCAGTTGGCTTAGCATTCGGTACATCGTCACCTGATGCCATAGGCCAGGAAACGACCGAGAAGGGTCAGGCTTCGGTCGGCGAGATCGTTGCCCGGTATGCCGCCAACCTGAGATACGAGGATCTTCCAGATGATATCATTTGGACCGCGAAGCGGGCCATTCTGGACACATTCGGATGTGCGTTTAGCGGCTACACCGCGGAACCAAGCAAGATCGCGATGAAGCTCGCGAGCAATGCTAGTGCGCAGCAGCCTGCAACGGTCCTATTTACTAGCACTAAGACGACGCCGGACCTCGCGATATTCACCAATGGCGTAATGATCCGGTATTTGGACTTCAATGATGCCTTTGTCAGCCAGACGAACGGCGCTGGTCATCCGAGCGACATGATTGCGGCACTGCTAACCGCGGCCGAGCTGAAGCGGCGGAGTGGCCGCGATCTCATCACGGCGACAGTTCTTGCCTATGAAGTGTTCTGCAAAATCGCAGATGTCTTCGACTACCTCGGTAATGGCATCGATCATACCACGATCACCGGCATGGGTGCGGTCGTCGGCGCTGGGCGGCTTATGGGCCTCACGCCCGAACAAATGGTGCATGCGATCGGCATTACGGTCGGGGGCAATACGGCAACACGCCAAGGCCGCGCCGATGAGCTGTCGAACTGGAAGGCCTATGCAGCTGCAGATGCTTGCCGTAAGGCCTTCTTTGCTGTTCAGCTCGCTCAGAATGGGATGACGGGTCCCAATAAGGTCTTCGAGGGACGCTATGGTTTCTTCAAAGTGATGGGGCGTAAGCCAGTCGCGCCTGTTCAGCTCGGCGAGCCGTTCGGCATTCGTCGAACCTTCACCAAACGCTTTCCACTTGGTCAGTTCTCCCAAACTGTGGCTCAGGCCGCCCTGGAAGCACGCTCATTCTTCAAGAACCCAGACGACATCCAGGATATCAACATCCATGTCTCGCGCTCGGCCATCAAGATCATGGCCGATGGACCGGACAAATGGCGGCCGCAGACGCATGAGACCGCGGATCACAGTATTCCCTATGCGGCCGGCCTGATGCTCGTGTACGGCAAGATCGAACCCGAATACTACGACGATCCCTATCTCCACGACCGGGCTCTGCTTGATCTTGTAAGCCGTATAAAATGCCTGCCGTCGGATGAAGCCGAAACACCTGAACTCAGCAATCTGTGCGAGTTGGAGATTGTTCTGAAATCCGGTGCCCGCAAGACCTTCCGCGTCGAGTACCATCGCGGCCACTATAAGAACCCGATGACGGATGCCGAGATGGAAGAGAAGTTCCGTCTGCTAGCACAAAGGCACCTCAGCGCCGATCGCGTGGACGCCTTAGTGCGCCGCCTTTGGCGGATTGAGAGCGAGCCACAGGTCAGCGGGCTTATCACTGCGACGCAGGTGTGAGCCCGGGCGTAGTACGCGAACATCGCCCGGCTATTTGCCATCAATTCACTGTGTCGCAGAGGGCTCATGAACGCTGTTGGCTTCGTCTGCTGTACCCCCGATGGCGACCATGAAAGCTGACGTCGTGGCAAGTCTCAGAGGTGCCAACAGCAGACGCCGAGCACCTCACCACCCTGTCGTTGCCATCTGCCTTCCCTCTGGGGTAAGCGCCCACCTGACGACTCGGGCAGCATAGGCCGAGATTGGCAACCAAGTATTGTCAATGTCGGCTAAGGGTCAAAACCGGAAAAGCTCAAAACAAGCAAATGTTTTCCGATTTGCTCCTGAAAGCGGACTTCGCCCAGCCTTTTGCTGGCGCGCAGATGACCGGCCAGCTTTCTTCTGGGTGCGACGCTGGTCGATGTCCGCTTAGCCCCCACAAGCGGCGAAGAAGCGGACATTTCCTAAGTGTCCGTCCGAAAACATTTTGAATCCTTTGAATCGCTTGTGATTCAAAGTGGTGACCTGATTCGAGAGGGGCACCACCGATGTGGACGGCGAAGAACCGCGGACGTTACGACCGCAGCAAATTGCGATATCCGA
>DATFXJ010000064.1:0-3478 GCA_035315965.1 Pseudolabrys sp. | reverse complement strand
CCGAGTGAAGGCATGGACGCGCCGCCCCCGCGCGATCAATCTTGATGCGATTGCCGGCCGCGCTCTGCTCGCAATGCCACGGCGCTCAACCCACCACTCCGGGTGCGTTTGCGAAGGCGGTGTTCGTGGCGATCACCTGCGTGGAGGCCATCATCTTGTGCAGACTGCGTAAACTTGTCTGCACTGTTTCATGCTGCGGTGCGTTGAGAGGCGCGCAATGCCGCCGGGCGACGCAGAGAGTTGTGGCAACTGCATTCCGACCAATAGCTTTTTGTGCTAATGTAAATGGCGTGCCCGGTCGCTGTGACGGGCCTGGGCACCAAACGGCTGGTTATTGAACCGACCGGTGGCGCGCCAGGTCGACACGAACGCTGGTCGAGGGAGGCGACCCATGACCGTCAAGACCATTCTGTCCGCTAAGGGCGGCGATGTTATTTCAATCGAGCCCACGGCTACTCTCGAAACCGCGGTTAAAACGCTTGCCAAGCATGGAATTGGCGCACTTCTCGTGCTAGGTCCGGACCGTCGGATGATCGGAATTCTATCCGAACGCGACATTGTGCGCGTGCTTGGCGAACAGGGTGCCGACGTGCTCGCGCAACCGCTTGCTCAGGTGATGACGCGCAAGGTCATCACATGCGGCCAGACGGAGACTGTCGGCACGGTCATGGAGCGGATGACGACGGGCAAGTTCCGCCACGTTCCGGTCGTCGAGCAAGATCAGGTGGTCGGCATCATCTCGATCGGCGACGTCGTCAAGCATCGCCTGCGCGAAATGGAGCAAGAGTCCGCGACATTGCGCGACTATATCCAAACAGCGTGAAGGTCTAGCTAGAAGCACCCGCTGCGGGCGTCATTTGGCCGCGTCCTGCTTTGGGAAGAGGACCTTGGGCCGCGCCATCGCAAACACCTTGTCCACCACGGAATAGTCGGCATAGCCGCAACGCGCGATCGGACGCCCACACTTGTCCGAATGCGACGTAGCGGGCGGATGATCGTCCTTGCAGGTCCTTGAGATCGATGATCTGCAACAGCCTGCATCGAGCGCACGGGGCGATGCAGCAGCACGGGGCGGGCGTACCAACCTCGATGGCGCGTGCGCCAGTCCGAATTGATCCATCTCGTCCCGACGTTTCGAGCACCGCGTTGCGCAGGTCGAATGTGGCGAGATTGCACACGAATTCCTTGCCGGCACCACGCCCGGCCCCTCGGTGCTCGCGCCCAAGACCCAATGACGGCGCCCGATCAGTCTTGCAATGTGGAACGTATTGCTGGGGATGAGCGAGCTCGATCAGGCGGCGGCGAAAAGCCGGCGTACCGGCAAGCCGGCGTTGATGCGACTCAATCCACTTCGGAACGAAGTGTTGGAAACGGTACACTAGGTCGGGGTCAGAATGGAGGCAGGGCGCAAGAAACCCTTGTGCCGCAGCGCCTCGGGGATTTAAGATATCCGACGTTGGCGTGAAGCGACTGGTCAAGGTGCGCTAAGGCAAGTCGTGTCCGTTATGTCCGAGCCTACGGCGCGCAGCGGCAAACTCTGGCTGATCCGCTGAGCATCCGACCGGCTGACAACGGAAGACATCCATGCTCGCCGCAATTCGCATGACCTGCTCGCTCCTGAAGCTCAGGATCGGCGTTGCGATCGCGGCGAGCGCGCTGGCCGGGATGGCGGCGGCTAAAGGCCCTGCCATCTCGGTCGCGCAAGCCTCGGCCTTGGCACTTGCGGTGCTTGGAGCATCAGGCGCTGCGAGTGCGTTCAACCACTACTACGAGCGCGATCTTGACCGGGAGATGCGGCGAACCCGGTCCCGCCCGTTCGCCAGCGGCGCGTTTCAGCCAAGCCTGTGGTGGCCAATCTCGTTCTTTGCCTTGCTCGTCGCCTCGCTCGCGTTGGCGGCGGCAGCGAATGGGCTTGTGTCATCGCTCCTCGTTTTTCTCGGGTCCTTCACCTATGGCGTCGTCTACACGGTATGGCTCAAGCGCCGAAGTGCCTGGAACATCGTGATCGGGGGCTTGGCCGGAAGTTTCGCCGTGCTCGCGGGGGCGGCAGCGGTTGATCCGACGCCGCAAGTCGTTCCCGTCTTACTTGCGCTTGTCCTGTTCCTGTGGACGCCGCCGCATTTCTGGAGTCTTGCCGCTGCCAAAAGCGATGACTATGCCAGGGCGGGAGTGCCGATGCTGCCGGTCACCGCATCGCAGCGGACATGGACCTCGGCAATACTTCTGCATACGGCCACGTTGGTTGCGATTTCGCTCGTGCCTCTCTGGTACGGCCAACACCTCCTTTATGGGCTCGGCGCAGGCGTAGGCGGCGCATACTTCCTCTGGAAAAGTTGGCTGCTTTATATCGCACCGTCGAAGCGCACGGCGACGGATAATTTCCTTGCCTCGTTCATACAGCTTGGGCTCTTGATTGTTGGAGTCGTGCTTGATGCTCTCGTCGGGCGCGCGTAAGGCTATGAAAGCCCTTCTCATTCCGCTTGCGGCCGCCTGGATCACGACCGATGCAAACACAACTTCCGCGGGCAAGCGTGCGCCGGGCCTCGCCGAAGATCAAGCCGGATGGCTCGGTGAGAAGGCGCTCGCGGTTCCGGTGTAAGGAACCATCAAACGTGCATATTCCTCTTCCTCATGAGTTGTCGAGAGCCCAAGGAGGTAGTAGAAGAATCGCGCTTTAGTTCGTGAATCCATGGCCTTCAGAGGCAAAGGAAAGGTATGCCTACAGCGATTATATTGGCTTTAGTCGCGCTCGGCTCAGTAGTGTTTCACCTCCTGAGCCCGTGGTGGTGGACGCCGATTGCCTCAAATTGGAGTTACATCGACCACACGATCAGCATCACGTTCTGGATCACGGGCATTGCTTTCACCGCCATCATCTTGTTCACGGCCTATTGCGTGTTCCGCTTCCGTCACCAGGAGGGAACCCGGGCGATATACAATCCGGAGAACAAAAAGCTCGAGTGGTGGCTGACCATCGTGACTGCGCTGGGCGTCGGGGCCATGTTGGCTCCCGGTTTGTTTGTATGGAACCAATTTGTCACGGTCCCGGAAGGGGCGTCCGAGGTCGAGGTCATCGGCCGGCAGTGGCAGTGGAGCTTCCGCCTTCCAGGGCAAGACGGCCGGCTCGGCACCTCCGATACCCAGTACGTCAGTTCCGACAACCCTTTGGGCTTGAATCCAAACGATCCCGACGCGCACGACGATGTCGTGATCGAAACCGACGACTTGCACCTGCCGCGCGACAAGCCGGTCAAGCTATTGCTGCGCTCGATCGACGTCTTGCACAGCTTCTATGTGCCGGAGTTCCGAGCCAAGATGGATCTGGTGCCAGGCATGATCACCTACGTCTGGTTCACCCCCACCAGAACCGGAACCTTCGAGCTACTCTGCGCTGAGCTATGCGGTAGTGCGCACTATGCCATGCGTGGCAAGGTCGTCGTTGACGAGGAGAGCGAATATCAGGCGTGGCTACAAAAGC
>DATFXJ010000063.1:0-2155 GCA_035315965.1 Pseudolabrys sp. | reverse complement strand
GCAGCTTACCGACAGTTAAAGCAACTTGGCGTCCAACGTGATCTCGGCGTTGAGGACTTTGGAGACCGGGCAATTTTTCTCGGCGTCTTTCGCCATCTCCGCGAATTTGCTGCCGTCAAGGTTCGGCACCTTAGCGCGCAGAGACAGAGCCGAACGACGGATGCGAAATCCTTTACCCTCCTGCTCGAGAGTCACGGCGGCCTCGGTGCTGAGCTCAGTCGGGGTAAATCCCGCTCCTTGCAGGCCAAACGCAAGCGCCATTGTGAAACACCCGGCGTGTGCTGCGGCAATGAGCTCCTCCGGATTGGTACCCTTCTCGTTCTCGAAGCGGGTCTTGAACGAATAGGGCGTGCTGGCAAGCACCCCGGAATCGGTGGAAAGATTGCCGCTACCGTCGCGGCCCGTGCCGCGCCAAATCGCTTTAGCCTTGCGGATCATGGAAGTCTCCTCTGTGTAAACGATGTCGCGTCTGTGTAGACAGTGTCACGCCGACGGCGCGATGCGCACCAGTGCCTTTCCGAAATTTAGGCCTTGCAGCATCCCGATGAAAGCGGCCGGCGCATTCTCGAGGCCGTCGGTGATGTCCTCGCGATAACGAATGCGCCCGTCGGCGACAGCAGCACCGACAGTGCGCAGAAAGGCCGGGTAGTGCTCGGGGGCGAATTCGTAATTGATGTAGCCGCCTAGCGTGAGACTTTTGCTCAGCACCTCACGCATGGTCGCGGGAAGGAGATTTGGTCCTGCGGCGGGTCCCGTTGCGTTATACTGGCGATCAGACCGCACACTGGCACGCGCGCAAAGTTGTTGAGCATAGGCAGCACAGCCTGCCAAACGGCGCCGCCGACATTTTCGAAATAAACATCGATCCCGTTTGGGCAGGCAGCTGCGAGATTTTCGACAAAGTCAGCTGCACGATGATCGACAGCGGCATCGAAGCGAAATTCTTCGACGATAGCGCGGCATTTTTCGGGACCGCCGGCGATACCGACCGCTCTCGCGCCTGCGATCTTGGCGAGTTGCCCAACCAATGAGCCGACCGGTCCGCTTGCGGCCGCCACAACAACCGTTTCGCCCGGCTTCGGCTTGCCGATCACGTTGAGACCCGCATAGGCGGTGAATCCTGGCATGCCGAGCACACCGAGGCCGGTGGTGATCGGCGCGAGGGCCGGGTCGAGCTTGCGCAAAGCGGCGCCAGTCGAGGCCGCATGCGTCCGCCAGCCGGTCTGTGCCAAAACGATATCGCCAACAGCATAACCGGTTTGGTCGGATCCGATCACCTCGCACACGCTTTCACCGGTCATCACCTCGCCGATGCCGACCGGCTTCGCGTAAGATTTGCGATCGTCCATGCGGCCGCGCATGTAAGGATCGAGCGAAAGGTAGAGCGCGCGCAGCAGAAGGCCACCCTGCGGCAACTTGGGCATCGGCACTTCCTCCAGGCGGAAGTTCTCGGGCGTCGGCAACCCCTTGGGCCGGGCCGCAAGCAGGATCTGTTTGACGACTGGCTCACTCATTCTTGTCTCCCAGCGACATGATGGGTGATGGGTGGGCCGAGCATGGCATGTTTTGTCACGCACGCGCGACGGCGTTGGCACGTTGTGCCTCGCCTCGCCCAAAGGAGATGTTCTCGCCGGGGACTTCGTATAGCGTAATCAACATGTCATCCGGCGACACACCAGCGGCCGCGGCGACGCGCGTGTTGATGTCCTTCAAGAGCGCGAGCCGCGTCTCTTTCGGCCGCCCTTGGATGAAAGTAACATCGAGAATAATCAGATCGTCGGTGTAATGCATTCCTACGAACGATGACGTGTGCAGGAGTCGGTTCTTCGGCAACTCAAAGATGAGCTGGTAGAAGTCTTCGGGCGGCACCCGCAGCGTATTCATCAAAGCCGCTTGGATAGCGCCGGATACCTTGGCGATTCGATGCTCGTCGTAACGGCCTTCGACAACGTGGATTTTGGCGAGCGGCATGACAGGACTCCTGGTTCTCTTTCGCGTTTCAGTGCAGCGCTTCGATGGCCAGCGCGATGCCTTGACCGCCGCCGATGCAAAGCGTGACAAGGCCGCGGGTCAGACCGTCACGCCGCATTGAATGAATCAGTTTGGTTGTCAGCACTGCACCCGTGGCGCCGATAGGATGGCCATGGGCGACGGC
>DATFXJ010000062.1:0-72015 GCA_035315965.1 Pseudolabrys sp. | reverse complement strand
ACGACCGCCGCAAGTTCGGCGCGAGAAGCCGCGCGTCTCGGCATTCATCTCTGCGGACATTCCGAAGATCCTCGCGCTTAAGCCGGATCTCGTCCTCACCTTCTCCGATTTGCAGGCCGACATCGTCGCCGAGCTGATCCGCAGCAATGTTGCTGTCCACGCCTTCAATCAGCGCGACGTCGCTGGCATCTTCGAAATGATCCACACGCTCGGCGCACTGGTTGGCGCGGCTGATAAAGCCGATGTGCTGGCGAGTTCGCTGGCCGCGCGGGTCAATGCCGTACACGAACGCGCGCTGCGGCTGCCGGGCCGGCCCCGCGTCTATTTCGAAGAGTGGGATGAACCGATGATTTCCGGCATAGCCTGGGTGTCGGAGTTGATCGAAGCCGCCGGCGGGATCGAGGTGTTCCCGCAACTTGCCAAGTGCAAGAATGCCAAGGATCGCATCGTGTCAGCCGATGACGTGATCGCCGCGCGCCCGGATATCATCATCGGATCGTGGTGTGGAAAGAAATTTGTCCCCGCCAAAGTTGCGGCGCGTCCCGGCTTTGCCAGTGTTCCCGCCGTCAGCAGCGGCTGGCTACGCGAGATCAAATCCACCCTTATTCTTCAGCCGGGCCCCGCTGCACTCACTGACGGGCTCGATCAGCTGGCGGGAATCATATCTGACTGGGTTGAAAAACGCATGGCGTAAGCCCATGAATCTGGGCGAATCACGGGTAGGAAGTCCAAGCCCGATCGTGCTATGAACTGACGAAACTGACGCAACGGGACATGACAGAAATGCAGCTGAATAAGACTCGCGCCGACCTATGGATGGATTTGCTGCTGGTGGCATTTCTGATTGGCTTTAACGTTGCAACTCGGTTGCTGCCGCACGTGCCGGGTGTTTTACCGGTCGCAGCCAGTGGCCTGTTTGCTGCGCGCTATCTGCGTATTCCGGCGTTGGCGCTGGTCGTACCGTCGCTCGGCATGGCGCTCAGCGACATGGTGCTCCCCGGAGAGGATTGGCGTATCGCGCTCGTGGGTTTTGTTGCAATCTCAATCCCCGCACTGACCGGTATCGCTACGCGCCGTTGGCGCGGCGCCTTGCCGGTCGCCGCTATTATGGTGGGGTGCTCGCTTATCTTCTTCTTCCTGTCCAATGGTGCGGTTTGGGCTTTCAGCGGCATGTATCCGCTCACCTGGCAAGGACTAACGCAATGCTACGTCGCGGCCCTGCCCTTCCTCGACAAGACCGTACTCGGTGATCTGTTCTGGACCGGGATATTGTTCGGCGGCGCCTGGCTCGTACAACACGTGCCATCGCTTTCGCGGCGTGCGCTCTAGCCGAAATAATTCTGAATCCGATTCCACAGCTTCCTGGCGCGACCGATCAGGTCGCCCGGCACTTCCGGCTCTGCAAGCCTTAGGCCAACCGTCGTCACGATGCCGCCGTCGACCTTGTGCGCAAGCAATGCGATTGGACCCAGCGAAACGATATCGCCTGTCTTCACGCGGCGCCGAAGCTGCTCGCTGAAATAGCCAGCCAGCGTGACTTCATTGTGATCCGCGGCGACCTGCAGCCCATAGATTTCCGCCAACGCGCCCAGCGTCGCCGTCCCGGGCACAAAGAAGTCGCCGAGCAGTCGTGGATCGGGCAAAGCTGGTGGCGGCATCCTGACGAAGAAGCGATCGAGTGCTTGCGCCTTTTCCGGTGGCGCCAGAAGATAAATGTAGTCACCCTCGCGCACAGGCCCAGCTTCAACCGGCGTAAGAATTTCCTCGTTTCGAATAACCAGCGTCGGGCGCGCCCAGTTCGGGATCAACCCGCGTCGCAGAAATGGGCTATTGGCCGGCACTGGATAGCCAACAATCTCGCGCGCGAGCTGGCCGGGCAAATCAAGCTCAACCCTGCGCGGAATCGAATCGGTGCGGGTAAACGCAATGTCGAGTCTGCGCGCAGCCAACGCTACTGTCCAGCCTTGCACCAGCAATGATAAAAGCACCACCACGAAAGCAACGTCGAAATAAAGATGAGCGCCTGGCACACCGACCAGCAGCGGGATCGACGCAAGGAAAATCCCGACTGCGCCGCGTAGGCCGACCCAGGATATGAACAATGTCTCGTTCCAGTGAAACTTAAACGGTGCGAGGCACAAAAACACCGCCGCAGGACGTGCGACTAGCATCAGCGCGAGCGCCACGGCGATCGCGCCGAACAAGGTTTCGCCAAGCCGGTGCGGCCACGCCAGCAAGCCAAGCAGCACAAACATTACGATCTGTGCCAACCATGTAACGGCGTCAAGGAATACGACTACGGAATTGTGTGCACGAGTCTGATTGTTGCCCACCACCAAGCCGGAAAGATAGACCGCGAGGAACCCCGACGCGTGCACGGCATTGGCGAAAGCGAAGACGACCAGCGCGCTCACCGCCACGAATGGAGCGTGCAGACCCTGCGCCAGTGCCAGCCGGTTAAGCACCAGGGTTATGATTTGGCCGCCAGCGACGCCGATGATGCAGCCAAAAACGGCATCGCGCAGGAAGGTCATCAGAGCATGCGACCAGCTTTGTTCACCAAGTAGCAAAATCTCGACCAGGATAAGCGCAAGGAATATGGCAAAGGGATCGTTGGTACCTGACTCGACTTCGAGCACGGCGCGCACGCGCGGCCGCAGCCGCAGGCCTCTTGCGTTGATCAAAAAAAAGACCGCCGCCGCGTCAGTTGAAGCTACGACCGCTCCGATCAGCATTGCCTGAATCCAGCCGATGCCGAGCACCAATTTTGCCACCGGAGCGGTGAGCAGGGTGGTGATCAGCACACCCAGGGTCGCCAGCGTCACCGCCGGTCCCAACACGTTGCGCAAACTGGCGAAGCGCGTGCGAAGGCCGCCGTCGAACAGGATCAATGCAAGCGCGATCGAGCCCACAGTATAGGCAACGCCGACATCATCGAACTTAATGCCCCCGGGGCCACCCTCACCGGCCAGCATACCGACCAAAAGAAATACCAGCAGCAGGGGTGCGCCGAATCGCAGCGCGATAAGGCTAGACAGGATGCCGGTGAGAACCAGCAAACTGCCAAGCAATATGGAAAGACTGACGGCGTCGAGCGAGCGCATTGCGCGAATCTCCTTCCGCTATAGGAAGGTTTCGCGGTCATAAGAGCAACGGGAAACGTTGCCGCTGCTCAATAGAGGATCAAAACGCCACTTTATCGCCGCCCTTGAGCGAGAGGATTTCACGTGCCTCGTCGGATGTCGCGATCTCAAGGCCGAGCCCTTCGAGGATCTTTCGCACGTTGGTGACCTGCTGGGCGTTCGATTCCGCTAGCTTGCCGGCACCGATCCAGAGCGAATCCTCCATGCCGACCCGAACGTTGCCGCCCATGGCGGCAGCGATAGCCGCGACCCGCATCTGGTTGGCACCCGCGCCCAGGACCGACCAATGATAGTTGTCTCCGAGCAAACGATCAGCCGTGCGCTTCATCATGATGACATCTTCGGGGTGCGGCCCAATGCCGCCGAGGATGCCAAACACGGATTGTACAAATAGCGGCGGCTTCACCAGGCCGCGGTCGAGAAAGTGCCGCAGCGTGTAGAGGTGCCCAATGTCGTAGCACTCGATCTCGAAGCGGGTGCCATTTCCCGCGCACGTAGTCAGAATGTATTCGATGTCAGCGAAGGTATTCTTGAACATACCCTTCTTGGAACCTTCGAGATATGGCTCCTCCCAGTCGTATTTGAATTTGCCTTTGTAGCGCGGGATCATCGGATACAGCCCGAAGTTCATCGTTCCCATATTGAGCGAAGCAACTTCCGGCTTGAAGGCCGCAGCCGGCCGAACGCGCTCTTCTGCTGTCATCGTGGGTGCACCGCCGGTGGTGATGTTCACCACCACGTTGGAGCGTTGTTTAATCACTTTGAGGAATGGAGCAAAGGCTTCTGGTGTCTGGTCTGGACGTCCGTCACGCGGATTGCGCGCATGCAGGTGCACGATCGCTGCACCTGCCTCAGCCGCCCCAATAGCAGCATCTGCGATTTCCTGCGCAGTCACCGGAAGATGTGGTGACATCGACGGGGTGTGGATCGAACCGGTAACAGCGCACGTGATAATGACTTTGCGCGACTTCGCCATGAGCTTTCCATCCGATGAAGTGAGGGTTGTCGATTGGCAAATGGACTTCGCCATCGATCCTAGAGTATCAGCCATAGCGAAGTCACCTTTCTCGGTTTGATATTGAGAGCCCATGGCTGCACCCGACAAAGTGCATAGACCCACAATGATCATCGGGATCACGTGCGGCACGCTCGCGGCCTTCGCGTGGGCGACGGGCTTTGTCGTTGCAAAGCACGGGATCCAGATCGGCTTTTCTCCAGCCGATCTCGCGTTTCATCGCTTCTTCTGGTCCGGTCTGCTGGTGTTGCCGCTGATTGTGCGTGATGGCTTGAGTGACCTTGGCGGCGTCGGCTGGGGGCGCGGATTTGTGATGAGCATCCTGTCTGGGCCGCCGCAGTCACTGCTCGCCTATAGCGGCTTCATTCTGGTGCCACTCGGCCATGGCACTACTATCCAGCCAGCTTGCGCTGCACTTTCAGGTCTCATCCTTGCCGGGGTTATATTGCAGGAGCACATCTCGCCGCAGCGGTTGTTTGGCGGCGCTGCAATCATCATCGGCCTCCTGGTCTTCGGCGCGGAATCGCTTGCCACCATCGGCGGTAGCGGGGTCGCGGGCGACCTGCTGTTCGTTGCGGCCGGAGTGTTCTGGGCGTCGTTCGGGACGCTGCTGCGGCTATGGAGTGTGCCCGGCACACGGGCGGTAATGGCGGTCGGTACAGTTTCGATCTTCGTGTTCGCGCCGATTTATTTATTTATTTATGGTCTAAGTGCATTGGGACGGCACAGCTCGTTCGAAAATCTTCTGCAAGCTGTCGTGCAGGGTGGTTTAGCAGGATCACTGCCGATCTACTTGTTCGCCCATGCTGTCATCGCACTCGGCGGTGGGCGCGCGGCAACGTTCCCAGCTCTGGTGCCGGTGTTCGGAGTGGTGATCGGATTCCTCGCGCTCGGCGTGGTTCCAACTATCGCGCAACTCGTCGGCATGCTGATTGTCCTGGTAGGCTTCCAGTTCACCTTGCGGCATTGAATGAACCCCTGGGATCGCGCCTTAGCGAAGACCTTTGACGCGAATAAGAATATCTCGAACGGAAATTCGGTGATCGATATCGACTCTAAATTGAAACGTCGCGCGATACGGAATCGGGATTTAACAAATGGTGCGCCGTTTCATCGCCAAGCAGCTTTCTCGCCCAAGTGGATTTATTGGCGTCGCCATCAGATATCTGATGAACCGGCGCAATGCGCGAATCAATGTGTTTGCTGTCCAATAGCTTCAACTTGACCCTTCCGATCGTGTGCTCGAAATCGGTTTCGGCGGCGTGAGGACATCTTCACGAACCGCGCCGCTTAACGTTGTCGGCTGGCTCACAAAGGCAGGATTTAGAGACGTGCTGATTCGCACGTCCTGAATTGCATACGCCATTGCTACGATCCCGAGGAGGATTGGGCTGCCTACGCTTCCGGACCCGCGTATTTTCCGGCAGTCTCTGGAAACAGGTTCTTGATGATCTTGAACTTGGAGATGTCGACCGTCGCGTCCATGTGCAAGAAGATCACTGCATCGCGCAGCACTTTTTCGATGCCAAAGTCGAGCATGATGCCATTGCCGCCGTGCAATTCGACCGCATGCTGAGCGACCTTCATGACCTCTTCAGAAGCAAACATTTTGGCCATGTTAACGAGAACCTCGGCATCCGGCGCATTGTCGTCAAGGGCCTGCGATGCGCGGTCGAGCAACGCTCGAACAGCTTCAATGCGCGTCGCCATATCAGCGAGCCGCAGCGCCACCGCCTGATGCTTAATCAGGATGCGGCCCCCCTGCACGTAGTTCTGCACGTAGTCGGCGGTCGCCTCGAATGCGCGCACTCCGACACCGAGATTCTTCGCAGCCTGGATGATCTTGCCTGGACGGAAATAGATGCCGGCTGAACCCAGGGCGGTGTTCTCCACCAGCAGGTGATCGTCGGGAACAAACAGGTCCTCGAACACCATCTCGCCGTTGTTCATGAAGCGGCAGCCGAGAGTCTCATTACAGCGCACAACCGAAAAGCCCTTCGTTTCGCGCGGCACCAGAAATGATGAGGTGCCCTGCAACATTCCAACTTTTTGATTTGTGTTGGCGTAGACGACAAAAAGGCCGGCATCATAGCCGTTAGAGATAAACTGTTTGCGGCCGTTGATGATCCATCCGCCGTTTGTCTTGGCTGCTTTGGTTTGCATAGCCGCTTCCGGTACGTTGTAGGGCAGCCAGCGGTCGGAGGCGCCGCGCGGCTCCGTGAGACAATGCGCCATCAAAAACTGCGGTTCGGCGACTAGGCGCTTGAACCATTTTTCCTGCAGATGCTTGGGCGCAAACTGGCGCAGCAGAACCGATACTTTCCAGTTCTGCACCAGTTTGTCGGCAAGCCCGGAATCGCCGCGCGCGATTTCCTCCGCAATCATGGCGAACGTACGGACCTCAGTACCCTTTTCGATCTCGACCCCGCCATATTCTTCGGGGACGCCCAACGTGCGAATGCCGATCTTCTCGGCTTCTTCCAGAATGCGCAGTGGTAGTCGATCTTCCGGAACCATCGACCATTCGCGTTGCCAATTCTGCTTGATGAATGGAAGCACAACTTCGTCGACAAAATCACGGCAACTCTGCCGCATCATTCGTTGCTCTTCGGACAGGCCCCGGTCTGCGGACGTACGGTCGAGCATTGTGACTTCCTTCCTTAACGCTAGCGCCAAAAATAAAAAGCTACGCTGCCTTCCTGTTCGACAAGAAGTCACCCATGCGGTCGAGCGCCTTCAGAATGTTTTCGCTCGAGTTGGCATAGGACAGACGTACATAGCCTTCCCCGAGAATTCCGAAATCCGGTCCCCCGATGATGGCGACGCCTACGTCCTCCAATAGCGCCGATGCGAGCGCCTTCGCCTTCCATCCGGTGCGCTTGATGTTGGGAAATGCATAAAATGCACCTTTGGGCGTGGCACATGAAACGCCTGGCAATTTATTGAGCCCCTTGACCACCACCTTTCGTCGCTTGTCAAATTCGGCGACCATCTCGTGAACTTCGTCTTGTGGGCCTTTAAGAGCAGCGAGGCCGGCATACTGCGCCGAGGCGTTGACGCATGAATGCAGATTCACTGCGAGCTTGCGCGCATAGTCATAAAGCTCGCCTGGCCATACCGCATAGCCGAGCCGCCAACCTGTCATGGCGTAAGTTTTTGACCAGCCATTAAGCAGGATTAGTCGGTTACGAATCGATTGATAAGACAGCAAGCACACATGGGTCTCACCGTCATAGACCATGTGGTCGTAGATCTCGTCGGACATGATAGCAACGTCCGGCCATATATCCAGTCCGGTCACGAGCTTGTCGATCTCAGTCTTCGGTGTGACACCGCCAGTCGGATTAGCCGGCGAATTAACAATCAACAGCCGCGTACGGGGTGTGATCAGCTTCAGTGTTTCGTCGGCTGAAAATGCGAAGCCATTCTCCTCGCGAACGGGCACCGGCACCGGTCTGGCCCCAGTGAATTCGATCATCGAGCGATAGATTGGAAATCCGGGATCGGGGTACATGATCTCCACGCCCGGCTCGCCGAACATCAGGATCGACATGAACATGGTTGGTTTCCCGCCCGGCATGATCATCACACTGTCGGGAGAAACCTCGACCTTGAAGCGCTTCGCTAGGTCCGCCGCAACTGCCTCTCGCAGGGGCGGAATACCGTTGGCGGGCGTATAGCCATGGTGGCCATCGCGGAGCGCCTTGACCGCCGCCTCTACGATGAAATCCGGTGTCCTGAAATCTGGCTGACCGATGCCAAGGTTGATGATGTTACGACCCTGGGCGGCCAGCGCATTGGCGCGAGCGAGCACCGCAAAGGCATTTTCCTCGCCGATGCGGTCGAACGGCGCGATTGTCCGAAGCATAATTCCTATCCTCCCCGCGCGGACGCCCCCTTTCCGGCACGACCGCAGGGAACGTCTCGTCAATCAGGCGGCACTTCAGCCGATCAGACAGCAAAAATCAAACGGAGTCAGAGCCTTGATCGAAACAAGGGCTGACGGTCAATTACTGTCGCCGCCAAACCGACCGCTGGTATCACGCATGATTTGGAAGCGGATGTTCGGATCGGGATCGTCGCCGAGATAAACGCCACTGAAATATAGTGGGCCGGCCCGAACCAAGTTCGTACCCCAATATATGGAGCCAGCAGTCTCGGCTGTAATGGCCTTCTTATGCTTGTGTGCTTTGGCAGCGTCGGCTGGCGACGCCAGCACGAAAGCTGAAACCAATACGAGGCCGAGTAGCTTGAGCGGAATTGATGACATGGGAATCCAATTACGCTGCGTGCGAGGTATTTAACGAATAGGCACTGCAGCGCAAAGGAAATGCCACATCAAGTTGATCACATCTCAGTGTCGGAATATCGGGACGGCTCGGGTGTTACGCCGCCACCCCGCTCGCCCTGGCGGGACCTGTCGCTCAAAGGCCGCACAGATTGCAATCGAGTCTCGGTTGGGGGGATTGTGACCCTCCCGCGCGACGGATCTTAGTCATGAGCATCGCTGATAAACGCAGCACATTTCGTGTGCTGCATCAGAGGTGGCTATTTTGTCATTCCCCAACGTCGACCAAAAACATAACAGAATGAATGCTGCCACTGTGTCTTCGGCCGGCCTCGTGCAACAGCAGCCCTTTGCGCTGGTCGAACGGCATATCGGTCACAAAATGCTCGCGGCGGTTGGAATCTTTGGCGTGACGACAATCGTGTTCGGGTTGTCGACATCGTTTCCGCTCTCGTTACTGGCGCTCGCCATACTTGGCGCTTCTGACGCTGTGAGCATCGTCATCTGCTTTTCGCTGATACAGATCGAAACACCGAATGAAAAACGCGGCCGCGTAAGCGCTATCAACTACCTGTTTGTGGGCTCTTCGAACACGCTGGGCGAATTCGAATCTGGCTTGGTCGCCGCCTGGCTTGGTGCGATATTTTCCGTGGTGATTGGCGGACTAGGCTGGCTGCTGGTGGTAGCCGTCTAGATGATGCTATTCCCTGATCTGCGCCGTATGGATCGTTACGAGCCGGCGAATCGCGAAAAAGTGAGGGCGTGATGCATATTCTTGTCACCGGGGCCGCAGGCATGATCGGCCGCAAGCTTAGTGCAAGGCTGGTCAAGGATGGTCACTTAAACGGACATAAGATTGATCGACTGACACTGATTGACGTCATCGCTCCGGAAAAGCCGGCCGGTTTTGCGGGAACGGTCGACTTCTCGCCAAGCGATCTTTCCAGCCCAGGCGCCGCAGCTAAGGCTGTCGCAGACAGGCCGGAGGTGATCTTCCACCTGGCAGGTGTGGTTTCGGGCGAGGCGGAAACTGATTTCGAGAAGGGCTACCGCGTCAATCTTGACGGAACTCGCACCCTATTTGAGGCGATCCGCACTGCGGACTTCAAACCGAAGGTCGTGTTTACTTCTTCAATAGCCGTATTCGGCACGCCGTTTCCCCCTTCCATTCCCGATGACTTTCATCTCACGCCCCTTACTTCGTACGGGACGCAAAAGGCCATTTGCGAATTATTGCTCGCTGACTATACGCGGCGTGGATTTCTCGACGGCGTCGGCATCAGGCTGCCGACTATTTGCGTGCGCCCCGGCAAGCCAAACAAGGCGGCCTCCGGCTTTTTCTCAAGCATCATTCGAGAACCTTTGGCGGGCCAGGAAGCGCTGCTACCGGTCGCCGATACTGTGCGGCACACTCATGCAAGCCCGCGTGCCGCGGTCGGATTTCTTGTTCATGCGGCGGGGCTGACACGCCAACAGCTCGGAACGCGCATCAACCTTTCCATGCCCGGCATATCGTGCACGGTGGGAGAACAAATTGAAGCGCTGCGCCGTGTCGCCGGCAACAAGGTAGCCGCACGCATCCGTCGGGCACCGGACGAGCTTGTCCAGCGAATCGTTGCCGGCTGGGCCGAGCAGCTCGATGCGAAACGCGCGCGCAATCTTGGATTTAAAGCCGAGGCCAGCTTCGACGACATTATCCTTGCTCACATCGAGGATGAATTAGAGGGAAAGATTGCGAATTGACGTTGTTCGATACTCGCCACGCATGCTTGCATCAAATGCTGCAAACCTTACATTGACTCTATGACTTACGTCGACGCCGCTGTCGCTCCACTGCGAAAAACCGGTCAGATCAAGATTCATGGCCCCGCCGCCTTTGAAGCCATGCGCAAGGCCGGTCAGCTTGTTGCACGGTGTCTGGACATGCTGGCGATGAATGTCGGTCCGGGAATGCTGACTGAAAAGATCGACCGGCTGGTATTCGACTATGCCATGGATCACCGTGCCCTGCCCGCCACGCTGATGTACCGCGGCTACAAGAAATCCACTTGCACGTCGCTCAATCACGTCGTGTGTCACGGAATTCCCGGCGACAAACCATTGAAAGATGGAGATATCGTCAATATTGACGTGACGCTCATCCTCGACGGTTGGCACGGCGATTCCAGCCGCATGTTTACGATCGGCGAAATTCCACGTCGCGCCGAGCGTCTGATCGACGTTACACATGAGGCGATGATGCGCGGCATTGCCGCGATCCGGCCAGGAGCAACAAGCGGCGACATCGGTCACGCAATCCAGACTTATGTCGAAGCGCAGCATATGAGCGTGGTCCGTGACTTCTGCGGCCACGGACTCGGCCGGCTGTTCCACGATGAGCCGAATGTTGTGCACGTCGGACGGCCCGGAGAAGGAATCGTTCTAAAACCGGGAATGTTTTTCACAGTGGAGCCGATGATCAATCTGGGCCGCCCGCACGTGAAGGTGTTGTCTGACGGATGGACGGCGGTTACACGCGATCGTTCGTTATCAGCGCAGTTCGAGCACACCGTTGGTGTCACCAATGACGGCGTCGAGGTGTTTACCTTCTCTCCGGCTGGACTGCACAAGCCGCCGTATAAGCGCTAGCGAGCCCATCCCTCCCTCCACGAACTTAGCGTGTCGGAGAAAAGCAGGACGGACCGGCCTTTCAAGAGAGCGGTTGCGAGGCTGCCTCCGGCAGGTGGGCACCGAGGCTCTGCGGATGGCGCCCGGTGTAAAGCCGGGGCGTTTTTACGGCGCGTCCAGGCGTTCAAATTAGAGCGACCCGACTAGTCCTTGATTGACCCCACCGCAACAATCCCAAAGAATTTGTGATGGCAATACGCTCACAAGCGGCTACGAATTATTGTAAATAAAACAGCCCCGACCTCTGGGGGCTTTCGAGGGCTTGGGACGTGAGATCGGGGCCGCGCTCTCTTGGGGATCGAGAGCGGCTCCATTTTTATCACCCTTGCAGATTTGTGAATATGAATTTCTTGTGAAATGAGATCAACTCACTCACGGTCGGCACGGTAAGGATAAATAGTAAGAAGAGGAAAGCCACTCAAGCTTTAAGAGCTTACGGTTGATTTGAGAACTACTGCCGCACCAGCGTGATCTGATCAGCGCTTTCCGGCACACGTCGCCACACCGCGTTATCGACTTCCTCGAAGCGCCATGGATTGCCGCGCGAGGGGACCAACATGATCTGGTCGCGGTCGATTCGCCATTGCGTGAAATTCAGCCGGGCAATGACCGGATCGCAGCCCGGCTTCACAGTGATGGCAAATCCATCACTGGCCTTGGTCATCGCCAGTGTCAAACTGCAAATCGGCGGGCCGGCCTTCCGCACGATCGCCCAATCACCGGCGACCTGTTCGGGCGGTCTCGGCGGCGCGCCAGCCGCTTCGGCATTTTGCAGAAACAGCACGCCGACGCCGGGCGTCGGCGCCTCGAAGATTCCATCCTCGACTTCGCTGAATTCCACAACTGTTCTGCCACGTGCATCGACCAGATAAAGCAGATCATTTTCCGGAAATTTCCAGCCTACGATCTGGCGGACAAGCGGAAAAAGATTAACGCAATTGGCGTCAAACTCGACCTTGAAACCGCCCGGACCTGGATCACTCTTGAAGGTGGCGGTGCATATCCGGTCGCGATCCGCATTGGAAAATTCCCAACTGCCGATCATCCGTCGAGCGGACTCACCGAGCCCCGCTGGCTGCGCGAAGGCAATACCGGCAAAACAGAAGGCTCCAAGACCAATCACAAGACGTGTCATGATCGAACTATAACATCAGCGTTTGCACACCGCGCGCCTAACGTTTCGGAGGCCACGGCGTTTCTGGAACCGGCGTCAGCGGCGGCTTGCCCGCGGCCCAAGCCAGAATGTTGTCGACCACGAGCTGGTCCATCGCTGCTCGGGTTGCTTCGGTCGACGAGCCGAGATGAGGGAACAGCACGATGTGGTCCATCTCGATCAATTCCTTCGGGACGTCGGGCTCATTGGCGAACACGTCGAGGCCGGCAGAGTAGATCGTACGTTTTTGCAGCGCCTCAATCAGCGCGGGCTCATCGACAACAGAGCCGCGCGCCATGTTGATCAGCACGCCGCGTGGACCAAGAGCGTTGAGCACCTCGGCATTGATCATGTTCCTGGTACTGGTGCCTCCCGGCACGATCACCATGAGCGTGTCGACGTCCCGCGCCATGTCGAGCAGCTTTGGATAGTACTTGTATTTGACGCCCGCTTGCGGGTTTCGGCTGTGATAGACAACCGGGATACCGAACGCTTCGAGCCGCCGCGCAATTGCCTTGCCGATGCGGCCCATTCCGACCATTCCGACGGTGCGATCGCGCAGCGTCGCCTTGGTTAGCGGGTAGTGAGCGTCCTTCCACTTGCCGGCGCGCAAATAGCGTTCTGACTGCGGCAGCTCACGAACGGTGCAAAGCAGAAGACCGAGCGCAGTATCTGCCACCTCCTCATTGAGCACCTCCGGAGTGTTGGTGACGACAATACCGTGCTCACCCGCCCATTTGGTATCGATATGGTCGTAACCTACGCCAAAACTCGAGACCTGCTCGACGTTCGGGAACTGCCGGAGAAAATTTCCGTCGACCTTGTTGGCAGTGTAGGCAATCGCGATTGCTTTGATTTCATTGCCAACCTCCTTGACGAAGGCGGCCTTGTCCTTGGCGTCGAGCCAGTGGTGAAGCGTCACCTTGCCTTCGAAGCCCTTCATCATAACGGGCTTCTTGGCGCCGATCATCAGCACATCCGGCTTGTCGCCAGTCATTTCCTATTCTCCTTACTAGACCAGCGCCGTCACGGGCGCCTCGACGAATTTCTTGAACGCGGCCAACAATTCAGCTCCCAGCGCACCGTCGACGACCCGGTGATCGCACGACAGAGTGACGGTCATTTGGCTGACAAATTTTGCGCCACCGTCTTGGGCTTCGATCGGAGCTCGGCGAGTCGCGCCGACGGCGAGAATTGTGGCGTGCGGCGGATTGATGATGGCCGAAAACTCGCGCACCCCGTACATGCCGAGATTAGAGATGGCGCTCGAGCCACCCTGGTATTCATTCGGCCTGAGTTTCTTGTGGCGCGCACGGTCTGCCAGATCACGCATCTCGGTTGAAATTGCGGTCAGCGATTTTGTTTCGGCATTGCGCACAACTGGTGTGATGAGTCCGCCCTCGAGGGCAACGGCCACGCCAATATCGGAATTCCGGAACTGCAGAATGCGGTCACCCGCCCAGACCGCATTGGCGGCCGGAATGCGCTGCAGCGCTGCAGCCCAGGCTTTGATGATGAAATCGTTGAGCGAGAGTTTGAACGCTGGTTGGCCATATTTGTTTTTCGGCGCGGCAGCATTCGCTTCCTCACGCATCGCTATCAGACGGCCGGCGTCGAGATCGGCAGTCAGATAGAAGTGTGGAATGGTTTGTTTGGCCTCAACCAATCGCGTGACGATGGTGCGGCGCATTGAATTGAGGGGGACTTCGTCATAAGCGACCCCCTCGTACAGAGCCTTCACCTGGGCTGCGCTGGCGCCGCTTGCAGTTGCTGCAGGGGCCGAACTGGGCGCGGCCTGCTCGATGTCGCGCGCGACAATGCGGCCATGCGGGCCGGAGCCGGTCACCCGTCTCAGATCAATGCCACGCTCGCCCGCCAGCCTTCGCGCAAGCGGAGTGACCGTTGTGCCGCTGGCAAGCTTGGCCGGGCCGTAGTTACGCTCGGGCGTCCGCACTTCGCGAAAAGGA
Organism: Pseudolabrys sp.; assembly: GCA_035315965.1. Taxonomy (GTDB): domain Bacteria; phylum Pseudomonadota; class Alphaproteobacteria; order Rhizobiales; family Xanthobacteraceae; genus Pseudolabrys. Next base: position 57,782 of record DATFXJ010000062.1, on the reverse strand, counting down.
TCCATGGGAGTAATACGTGGCATGGGATGGACGACCGGAGCCGCGGCAAAAGGCATGCTCGATGAAGGAGTGTTTGGCGCGGCATTTGCCGCTGGGCTTGCAACAGCGCCAGCGCCTGAAATCACCGCCACCACGGCGCCGACCTTCGCCACCTCGCCGACATTGAAGCGAATTTCGGTCAGTGTGCCGGCGGTGGTCGATGGTACTTCCATCGAAGTCTTGTCGGTCTCGATCTCAAAGAGGTAGTCGCCTGGCTTCACAGCATCGCCGGTCGCCTTGAACCATTTCGTGATCTTGCCCTCGGCAACGGTTTCGCCGAGCTGCGGCATCAGAACATCCACGCGAGTCCCCTAAATTTGTTCGGCAGGCCTTACCACGAGACTGACACGTATTGTGTCTCAAGAAACTCCATCATGCCTTCGTGCGCCCCTTCGCGACCGAGGCCGGACTGCTTGGTGCCGCCGAATGGCGCTGCCGGATCGGAGACGAGACCACGATTGAGGCCGACCATGCCGAAATCGAGTTTCTCGGAAACACGCATGCCGCGGGTTAAATCCTTCGTGTACAGGTAAGCAACCAGACCATACTCGGTGTCGTTGGCACGCTTGATCGCCTCATCCTCAGTCTTGAAGGTCTGGATTGACGCGACCGGTCCGAAGATTTCTTCGTTTAGCATCTTGGCTGAGTCCGGCACATTGGTCAGCACAGTCGCCGGATAGAAAAACCCTGGGCCCTCTGGCAATTTCCCGCCAGCCAGCACTTTGGCGCCCTTTTTTACGGCGTCGTCAACTAATTCGATCACCTTGTCGCGACCGTCTTTGTTAACCAGCGGCCCAAGATTGATGCCTTCATCAAGGCCGTTGCCCATCTTCAGCGAGCTCATTTTGGCGGTGAGTTTTTTCGCAAACTCTTCGTGGACTTTCTCATGCACATAGAAACGATTGGCGGCCGTGCAGGCCTCGCCCATGTTGCGCATTTTCGCGATCATGGCCCCATCAATCGCGGCGTCGATATCGGCGTCTTCAAAGACGATAAACGGCGCATTCCCGCCGAGCTCCATTGCCGGCTTGACGATATTATCGGCGGCCTCGTGCAGCAACTTGCGCCCGACTTCGGTTGAGCCGGTGAAAGAGACAACGCGCACGCGCGGATCGTGCAACATGGCACTGACCACCTTGCCCGACGAACGCGACGGAATGACGTTGACGACACCGGCAGGGACGCCGGCTTCTTCCAGCGCCGGCATCAGCGCCAGCATGGTGAGCGGTGTATCGGAAGCAGGCTTGAGCACCACGGGGCAGCCCGCGGCGAGCGCCGGCCCGATCTTTCGCGTCGCCATCGCCGCCGGGAAATTCCAAGGCGTTACCAGAACGGCGATGCCGGCGGGCTTGTGATATACGAAGATGCGGGCACCCGAGGCCGGGGCGCGCGACACCTCACCGATATTGCGCACAGCTTCCTCGGCGTACCAACGGAAGAACTCGGCGGCATATGCCACCTCGCTCCGTGAATCCTGCAAAGCCTTGCCATTTTCCAGTGTAATCAGCTTCGCGAAACGCTCGGCGTCGCGCATAATCAGTTCATAGGCCTTGCGCAGGATCTCAGCGCGCTCGCGCGGTTTGCGCCCCGCCCAACCCTCAAAAGCACCTTCGGCGGCATCAAGCGCGGCTTTTGCATCGTCGACTGTCGCGCTGGCAACCGATGCGATCTTGCGTTCCGTCGCAGGATCGATGACGTCAAAGCGGCCACCATCGGAGGCCTTGCACCACTTTCCGCCAATCCATAGGTCGGTTGGAACGTTGGCGAGAAGATTTTCGTACATAACTATGTTTCCTCACTCTCGATTGTCGCGGCCGGGCTTGTCCTAGCCATCTCGCTTAGGGGACGCACTGCATTCCCAAGCGGGGTCACCGGGACAAGCCCGATGACGACAGAAACTAACTCCCCAAGCTCCGCCGGATGGTTTCGGTAATGCGATCAGGTGTCGGCAGCACAACGTCTTCCAGAATATCGGCAGCCGGCAACGGAATATGCGGCGTTGTGATGCGGACTGGCGGGCCGTCAAGATCATAGAAGGCCTCGTCCGCCGCGATTGACACGATCTCGGCGCCCCAACCACAAAGCCGTGGATTTTCCTCGACCGTGAATAGCCGGTGTGTCCTCCCCACCGAGCCGAGAATGGTTCGCGTATCCAGCGGCACCAGCGAACGCACATCGACAATCTCGCAATCAATGCCGTGGTCCGTCTTAAGCTTCTCAGCGGCTTCAAGCGCGCGCGGCACCATCAGTGCCAATGCGCAGATAGTTGCGTCTTTGCCGGAACGCAGGATTTTTGCCGTGCCAAGCGTGTCGACGATCTCGCCGTCGGGAACTTCGCCTTTTGTCGGGTACAGCGATTTGTGCTCAAGGAAAATCACCGGATCGGGATCGCGCACCGATGCCGCCAACAGCCCGATGACGTCGCGCGGGTTCGACGGCGCGACCACCTTTAGTCCCGGGATCATCATACACCAATTTTCGACGCTCTGGCTGTGCTGCGCGCCGAATCGTGAACCTGCGCCGTTACCCGTACGCACAACCAGCGGGCACTTGACCTGACCATTCGACATATAACGGCTCTTAGGAAATTCATTGGCAATGTAATCGAAGCAGACCGCGAAGAAATCGGAGAACATGATTTCGGCAATCGGCTTAAGGCCGGTCATCGCCGCACCCATGGCAGCACCGAGAATTGCCTGCTCGGAAATCGGAGTGTCGCGCACACGCAAAGGCCCGAACTGCTCGTACAAACCGACGGTCGCTTTGAAAACCCCACCGGCTCTGGCCACGTCTTCGCCAAGGAATACGACATCCGGATCGCGGCTCATCTCCTGCGCAATACCCCGGATGACCGCGTCGCGATAGGTCAGTTCCGCCATGCCCAGCCTCCATCGGCATAGACGTCTGTGGCGATGATATCGAGCGGTGGCGGTGGCGCAGCCTTGCAGGCTTCAGTTGCGTCATCAACGATTTTTCGCACCTGCGCATCGATGTCGGAGACTACCTTATCCGCCACACCGAACTGGAGCAGCCGCTCACGGTAGATCTTGATCGGATCGCGTAACTTCCAACGGTCAAGTTCGCCTTCCGGTCGGTACTTCGCCGGATCCGCGCGCGAGTGTCCGCTGTAACGATACGTGAGGCATTCGATCAGTGATGGTCCTTCCCCTGCGCGGGCCTTTTCGAATGCGGTTTGCGCCGCGCGGTACACGACGTCAGCGTCGTTGCCATCGATGACGATGCGTTCCAGTCCGTAGGCCGACGCACGATCGGCGGCCGGCTGCGGCACCGCCGTCACCTCGCCGATCGGCGTGTATTCCATGTACATATTGTTTTCGCAGACAAAGATGACCGGCAGCTTCCAGACCGCGGCAAAATTGAGCGCCTCATGAAAGGCCCCAATATTCGTGGTGCCGTCGCCGAAAAAGCAAACTGAGACATCTTTCGCGCCCTTGTACTGCGCGCGCCAGGCAGCACCACATGCGATCGGAAGATGTGCACCAATGATGGCGTACGAACCCATCACGCCATGGTCGACAGAGGTAAGATGCATCGAGCCGCCCTTGCCGCGCATCAAACCGTTGTCGCGCTGCATCAGCTCGCCCAGCACCTTCTCGACCGACACACCACGCGCCAAAGTATGGGCGTGGCCACGATATGTGCAGAATGAAAGGTCGCCCGGCTTCATTGCGCCAGCAAAACCTGCCGCGACCGCTTCCTGCCCAAGCGAAAGATGGCTGGTTCCTTTGACCAAATTCTGCAGGAACAGGTCGTAGGCCCGCTGCTCCGCCTCGCGAATCACGACCTGCGTCCGGTACAATTCGAGCCGCTTTTGCTCGCCGATGTCGTCGTTCAGCCCGGAGCCGGCCTTGACCTGCGCGCGGTCCTTTGCTGTGGCCATAAATGATCCTTCACGATGGAAAGCTTTGTTTAGCGGGCGGAACTTAGCGCCCCCTACGATGATTAGGCAACCGGTGCGGCCCCCGCACTGTTTCGCGGTGGAGCAGATAAAGGCCCGAGACGATCACGATTGAACCGCCCACGATGGTCCAGTAGTGGGGCACGTCGCCGAACACCAGGAAGCCGAGCGCGGTCGTCCAGATCATCTGCGTGTAGATGAAGGGCGCCAGGGTCGACGCTGGCGCCAATCGGTGGCCGAGGATGAGGAGATAATGTCCGCCACTGCCGAGCGCACCGATAAGCACCATCAGCGCCACCGCAAGAGCGTTTTCCGGCGTAGTCCACACAAACGAAATGACCGGCAGCATAGCGACCGCGCCGACCAGGTTCGAATAAAACAGTGTTGTTTCACTCGAGTCGGTGCGCGCCAGCACGCGCGTTGAGATCACGTAAAGCGCGTAACAGATGGCACTGCCCAGCGTTAAGAGTGCCGCGGGGTGAAGGCCGGCAAATCCCGGGCGCGCCACTAGCAGCACGCCAAAGAAACCGACGCCGATTGCGGTCCAGCGCCGCCAGCCAACCCATTCGCCAAGCAACGGACCGCAAAGCAAGGCAACAATGAATGGCGTCGAGAAAAGAATTGCTAGCGCTTCGTCAAGCTGAAGATAGCGCAGCGCAAAAAAACTCAGCGCCGTGGAACCAAGCAATAGCGTAGATCGGCCAATTTGCATGAATGGCCGCGACGTTGTCATCATCTTCGGTTTGGTTATCGGATTGAGAAAAATAAGCGCCAACAGGAAGGCCCCGAAGTAACGAGCCCAAACGACCTGCAATGGGTCCATGTAGCGGAGCAAATATTTTCCAGTGGCGTCGAGACAAGAAAACGCCGCCACCGCGCCGCACATCAAGGCGATACCCGTCAACCGCTGGCGACGCTGCTGTGCGGGATCGCTCAATAGGTCGCCCGCCCGCCGGAAATATCGAATACCGCGCCGGTGGTGAACGAACAGTCTGCCGAAGCGCAAAAGGCTGCAAGGGCCGCGATCTCCTCGACGGTGACAAAGCGCCCCCGCGGAATCTTAGCGAGCATGAAGTCGATATGCTCCTGGGTCATCTGATCGAAAATTGCCGTTTTCGCAGCGGCAGGTGTGATGCAATTCACCGATATGTCATGGGATGCAAGCTCTTTGCCAAGTGATTTGGTCAGCGCGATGAGGCCCGCCTTCGATGCTGAATAGGCCGGCGCGTTTGGATTGCCCTCTTTGCCTGCGATTGAGGCGATGTTGACGATGCGGCCGTAATTCTGCGCGATCATCCCCGGTGCCAAGGCGCGGCAGCAATGGAATGGTCCGTCAAGATTAATCGCAAGCACTTTACGCCAGGCGTCGAGCGGATAATCCCAGGTCTTAATGTTCGGCCCCGCAATACCTGCATTGTTGACCAGAATGTCGATGCGGCCGAGCGTTTTTATCGTGTCATCGCGCGCGCGTTCCACGTCAGAATAATTGGTAACGTCAACGACGAAGGATGCAATGCGGCCAAGGTTCTGCAACTGCATCGTCGTTTTTTTGGCTAAATCGCTGTCGCGATCCCAGATCGCAACTGCCGCGCCAGACTCCAGAAAGCGCTCAACGATCGCACGCCCGATGCCTTGCGCACCGCCGGTGACCACCGCATTGCGTGCACCAAGATCAATTTTGTTACCCATGACGGGCCTCCGACACAAAAACTAGCGAAGGCAGCGCCCGGTGGCGAGTGACGAAAACGCGGTGGTGCGATGCGACGCCCTTGTACGGGCAGGCAGTGTGATGTAAGTTTAGGGATGTGGGGCAATGACGGTCGCCCCGCCCACAAAAGGCTCCGAGCCCAAGCACCGTCTCCTTCGTTTACGGAGGAGACCTATGCTGTCTCCGAGCTTTCCGATCTCTCCAAAAGATCTATGGAATGCGTTTGCGACGTACGTTGCGCCGCAAGTCGTTGATGTCAGGCGACGCGATGCGTATGAACAGTCGCCGCACTTGTTGCCGGGTGCAGTCTGGCGGGATGCAGCCAGAACTTGCGGAAGAACGACATAATTGGCCGGCCAAAGCCGCGTGACGAGCATGGCAACTATTGAAACGACTGTCCGGTCAAGTTTCGGCGAGGCCTTCATGGCCTGGCTGAAGATCGGCTGCATCAATTTCGGTGGGCCGGCCGGGCAGATTGCCTTGATGCATCGCGTCGTCGTCGACGAAAAGAAGTGGGTGGACGAGGCGCGTTTCTTGCACGCGTTGAATTTCTGCATGCTGTTACCCGGCCCAGAGGCACAAAAGCTTGCGACTTATCTGGGCTGGCTGCTGCACGGCGTACAGGGGGGGCTCACAGCAGGCATTCTGTTCGTCCTGCCGGGCGCGTTCGTGATGCTGGGCCTAAGCCTGCTGTACGCGCTCGGACGCGGGATTACGATCATCGACGGCGCGCTATATGGCATCAAAGCGGCAGTGCTAGTGATCGTGATCGAGGCGCTGATCCGCATCGGCAAGCGCGCGCTAAAAACGTCCCTGCTGCTTTCACTGGCCGCCGCCGCGTTCGTCGGCATCTTTTTTCTCGGGCTGCCCTTTCCGCTCATTGTCGCGGCAGCGGCGCTCATCGGCTACGTTGTCGCACGTCGGTCGCCAGACCAGCTTGGCCTCGGTGAAAAAGTCGACAGCGTCGCACCGCCCGCAAAGGATCACTGGCAACAATTCGCCATAGCGTCGGTGATCGGTCTGATTTTGTGGTGGGCGCCGGTCGCGCTTGCAGCACTCACCTTCGGACCAGAACACGTGCTGGTGAGCATAGGAATGTTTTTCTCGAAGCTCGCAGTCGTCAGTTTTGGGGGCGCCTATGCGCTGCTTGCCTACATGGCGCAGGAAGCGGTGCAAACCTACGGCTGGATGACAGCACCTGAGATGGTTGACGGACTAGGCCTTGCCGAAACTACGCCAGGCCCGCTTATTCTGGTCACTCAATTCGTCGGCTTCCTCGCAGCCTTTCGCGACGCGGCCCCTTTCTCTCCAATCACCGCCGGTGTCTTGGGTGCAGCGATGACCACATGGGTCACGTTCGTGCCGTCCATGCTCTGGATTTTTGCAGGCGCACCATTCGTCGAGCCGCTCCGCGCCAATCACCAATTGTCCGGCGCACTTGCAGCAATTACGGCCGCCGTTGTCGGCGTAATTTTGAATCTGTCAGTATGGTTCGCGCTCCATGTCCTGTTCGGCAACGTTACCGAAATTCATGCCGGCCCCTTGCGGTGGTATGCGTTCAATCCGTTGGCGCTTGATCTGCGCGCTACAGCCCTGGCCGCAATTGCAGCCGTGCTAGCATTTGGTTTGCACCGCAGCCTGATCGAAGTTGTGGTAGCAATGGCCGCGCTCGGGGCCTTTGTTCGGCTGGTTTTTGGAACCTAGCGTTCGCGTTCGATCGCACTCTCGTGCCACCGGCGCAATACCAAATGCGAGATGGCCGACAGTGCGAAGAAGATCGCTACACCCGCGAGGGACAATAAGAGCAACGCAGCGAACATACGTGGGATATTGAGTCGGTAGCCGGACTCCGCAATGCGGTATGCCAGCCCCGAACCCGCGCCTGCGGAGCCGGCGGCAATTTCGGCGACTACCGCGCCAATTAGCGACAGGCCCCCGGCAATGCGAAGACCGGCGAGCATTTGAGGCAGGGCTGACGGTAATTTCAGGTTCCACAGCACCTGCCAGCGTGACGCCTTGTAAAGCTCGAAAAGAGCGAGCAGGTTATGGTCGACCGAATTCAATCCAAGCGTTGTGTTCGCCAAAACCGGAAAGAACGCGACGATCCATGCGCAGGCTAGCACTGCCAAGGGCTGCGGAAGATAAATCAGCAATAGCGGCGCGATGGCCACGACCGGCGTCACCTGAAGGATGACGGCGTATGGATACAGCGAGTATTCCACCAAGCGCCATTGGTTGAACGCGACTGCCAGTACCACCCCGCCGACCGAAGCCAGTAGAAAGCCTTCAAAGGTGAGGGTGAGGGTCACCAGCAGCGAGTGCCAGAGTAGACCTCCATCTGAGATCAAAGTCGTCAGCACCAGTCCGGGGCTCGGCAACACAAACGGCGGGATAGCGAACTTACGAACGACCAAATCCCAGCAAAGTATCACCAGCGCCAGCGCAAAGATCGGAAGACAGATCCGAAGGGAGCGCTGACTCACGACGCAGCTCCACTTGCCATGGCTTGCGCAAGTGCCTCGGCGGCCTGTCGGCAGAACCCCGCGTATTCTGATGAGGTTCGGAAACGCTCGTCGCGAGGATACGATGCGTCGACGAATATTTCAGCAAAGACCCGGCCCGGACGCGGTGTCATGACTACGATGCGTTGCGACAGATACACCGACTCGAACACCGAGTGGGTGACGAAGATTACCGTACGCCGCAGCGCGTGCCATATAGCCAGCAGATCGTTGTTAAGCTTAAAGCGTGTGATCTCATCGAGGGCGGCGAAGGGCTCGTCCATCAGTAGCAGCTGCGGCGTAGTTACTAAAGCGCGCGCGATCGAGACGCGCATCTTCATGCCGCCGGACAGTTCGCGCGGGTAGCTGCGCGCAAAGCTCGCAAGGCCGACGCTTTCAAGCGCCTGCACGACGGCGACCATATCATCATTGTTCGCGAGCTTGAGCGGCAGTCGTACATTGGTGGTGACGTCGGCCCAGGGCATCAGAGTCGGCTCCTGAAAGACGAAGCCGATCCGGCCCGCTCCGTCCGGCCATTCGACGGCGCCCGCGGATGGCACGCTGAGGCCTGCAATGATGCGTAGCGCAGTTGACTTGCCGCACCCCGAAGGCCCAAGAAGCGAAACGAATTCGCCCGCGCGCACGTCAAGATCGAAACGATCGAGCGCGCGCACGCCTTTAGCGAAATTCTTTTCGACGCCGCGCAAAGCGACGATACGCGAGGTGCTCGGTGAGTTATTCAGTGGCGGGGCCGGCAATGGTGCGCCTTGTCAAACACCCGTCGATGGTCGGGTATCAATTTCGTTCTTCGACGGTACAGCGTATCGCACGCACCATAAACTCCACAGCGGCTTCGAGGCTCAGTCCACCATCCTTGGCTAGTGAGCGCCATGTATGGAAACTGAGTGCGAGACCGAGCGCTGCACCTGTACCCCGCAATTGACCGCAACTGAGCCGCCCTCATCCAGGTCACCGGATCTTCGGTACCATCATCCTCACGGTTCGGCCTCGTCCATACTGGACATGACACCGGCGCACCGTGGGTCGCTCACTGTATTCGCGGCGATGCTGTTGTTCGGCTGATTGGTGGTGCAAGGGGAGCGGACAGCATTCGCGTCCCGGCTGAATGGCTGACATCATCAGTTTTTCGGTCGAAGGTCTAAGCCAACCTTCTTGTTGATGAACTGCAGCGTATAAGCCCGCTTGTAATCGGTGCCGGCCTTGACCACGCCTGCGCGCATCATTTTTTCGAAGAAGCTCTTCCAGCGGACGTCAGTCATGGCTCCAATGCCGAGCTTCAGCGAGTCGCCAGAATCAACGATGCCATATTCTTTCATCTTAGCGATGGAATATGCCAGCAGCGCGTCCGTCATTTCCGGATTAAGCGTCTTGATCAGATCATTTCCCGGCCGGCTGTCGCCGTAAATGTAGTTGTACCAACCGATTGCTGACGCGTCGACGAAGCGTTGCACAATGTCGGGCTGCTTCTCGACCATATCGCGGCGCGTCTCGATCAGAGTCGAGTACGCATCAAATCCGTAGTCGGCGAGTACGAGCACAACCGGCTTGAAGCCGCCCTGATGCTCGATCGCGAAGGGTTCTGAAGTTACATAGCCCTGCATCGCAGAGTTCCTATCGGCAAGGAAAGGCTGGGCATTGAATGTGTAGGGCTTCACCTTTGATTCATTGAAACCGAGTTCGGATTTGAGCCACTGGAAATAAGTGGCCATGCCTTCCTTGGAGATGAATAACGTGCGCATCTTCAGGTCCGCGAGCGTCGTCACGTCGGGATGCGCGACGAATACCTGCGGATCTTTCTGGAAGCTCGCCGCCACCACGACGGTCGGAATGTTATTTTCAACAGCGTCAAATGACTGCAGCGAATTGGCGCTCATGTAGAAGTCGAGCCGGCCGACCGGAAGCAGCATCCGATTGTTCGTGTTCGGCCCACCCGGCACGATGACCACATCAAGTCCATATTTCTTGTAGGTGCCGTCGGCGAGCGCCTGGTAGAAGCCGCCCTGCTCGGCCTGGGCCACCCAATTGGTGCCGAAGCGGACCCGATCGAGTGCCTGCGCCTGCGCCGCCGCGAGGGCGGCGGTAAAACTCAATAAAATCGGGACGAACCTCGTCATTTAGACACTTTGTCACTGGCCGGCCCCGCCGAGCAACCCGTCGGCAGACCGCATTGACCCTTTTCGGCCACCGGCGCGACCTATCCAAATCGCGGCCGTGGACCTCATCGCTGCCCGATGCCGGATCGGTCCGGACGAAATGACCACTCGATACGGCGAATCCGCCGGTCGCGTAGAGCAGCGTCCTGTCGAATGCGTAGCCAAAGCGAGCGCGAAGCGTAGCGATGTAGTCGAGCTGTTCGGCGAGAATGCTTGGTGTCGTCCCTCGCCATACTTCGGCATCCGATGGATAAGCGTTGGGGAACGTAATGTCGGCTTCACCCCCAATCAGAATGCGCGAAGGAAATACGTAGTTGTATCCGAATTGGAGACCGCCAAAGAGACTGCCTAACGTAGGACTTGCGTTTATCGGGCCAGGATCGTGAACAGAAATGTCTTCATTTGCATGGCCGTAACCGACATGACCCCCCAATAGAAACCCCGCCAATCATAAGGGCCCGTCTGCGCCTGCGTAGGCATTGGATCGAGTGCTCGGACCCAAAAATCAAAATGCCAATGAGCGGGAAGAGATATTTCTTCATCGGATGAAGCTACAAACACTCGATATTCTTTGCTGCGATGGTCAGCTTATGCCCCGGCGAGTTGTTTGCCTGTATGACGGCATTCCAATAGCAACCATATCCACGAAAATTCCAGTTGCAAATGATTCTTAACAAGGGATTGTAGGATCAGATACCTAGCGACGGCGCTGGCTTTCGGGTCGAACCGGCGTTGACCAATTTTCCACGGGTTCTTTCGACGGCTTGAAATGTTTATGCCGCGGTAACACCGCTGTCAGTTGCCTGAGGTATAAGGCTGATTATTTGGGAGGATTATCGAAAGGGGAAGCCTTGGATCGTATTGTCGGGTCGATCGTAGGGCAGCTCAAGTTGCAACCGGTGATCAATGCCCGCAACGGCGTGATCGCTGCGGTCGTATTAATCGTTTGTACCTGGCTTGCGGTGGCCGCGAATACACGCGCTCCCAGCGCAGACGGCCAGCAAGAAGCCACGGCTCAAGGTCGTCGCGTTGGCGCGCTCTACTATCCCACACCGAAACAATGGGAAGCGCTGACCATGGCGCCGGTCAGTGAAGTCGTGTTTCGGTCCGAACACATGACCGAAGGCAAGATAGCGGTCGACGAAGACCGCTCTACGCTTGTGTTCTCGCCCTACTCCGGTCGAGTAATCAAGCTGCTCGCCAAGCCCGGCGACGCTGTGAAAGCGGGGCAGCCGCTTTTCATCGTCGAAGCGCCGGATATGGTGCAGGCGCAAAACGATTTCATCAACGCTATTTCCGCATTGAACAAAGCTCGATCGGCACTTGAGCTTGCCAAGATTGTCGAGCAGCAGAACAAGACGCTGTTTGACTCTCGCGCCGGATCGTTACGTGACCTGCAGCAGGCGCAGGCGACCACCCGCGCAGCTGATAATGATGTGCGCGCGGCCCAGACGTTACTCGAAGCGGCGCGGAACCGCCTGCGCATTCTCGGCATGACCGACGATGATATAACAAAATTCAGCGATACTGGCGCGGTAAGTTCGCACATGACTATTTATGCGCCGATCGCCGGCACGGTGATCCAGCGCAAGGTAGGCCCTGGTCAATATATCAACACGTCTTCGCAAAATACGAGTGCCAGTGATCCGTCTTTCATCATCGGCGATCTGTCCACGGTTTGGCTCGTGGCTTATGTCCGCGAATCTGAAGCGCCAAACGTTAAAGTCGGGCAAGCAGTGCACTTCACCGTTCTTGCCTATCCTAATCGGGTGTTCCCCGCGAACATCTCGTATGTCGCGACTTCGCTCGATACAGGGACACGCCGGCTGCTGGTGCGCGCGACAATTGACAATTCGCAGCAGCTCCTGCGGCCTGAAATGTTTGCGAACGTTACCATTCTTACCGGCGAAGGAGACAGCTCACTCGCGGTGCCACGCGAGGCAATCATCTACGACGGCAAGACTGCTCATGTCTGGCTTGCTCGCGAAGACCAATCGGTCGAACGTCGCGACGTCAAGACCGGACTTTCCAATGGACAGATGATCGAAATCATCGAGGGCTTGCATCGCGGTGAAAGCGTCGTGAGCAAGGGTAGCCTGTTCGTCGATCGCGCCGCCGCCGGAAGCTGATCTATCCATGTTGCGTGGTCTGATTTCGTTCGGTCTGTCACGGCGACCGCTAGCGCTGGTCGGCTTTGTGATGTTTATCGCCGCCGGTTACGCGGCATTTAGGACGCTCAATGTCGAGGCCTACCCCGACCCGGCGCCGCCGATTATTGAGATCATCGCCCAATATCCCGGCCAGTCGCCCGAGGAAGTTGAACGTTACGTCACCATCCCGCTTGAGATCGCAGTCGCGAGCACGCCGGGACTTACCTACATCCGTTCAAACACGGTGTTCGCCCTTGGGTTCATTCGCCTGCAATTTGAGTACGGCCGCGACTATAACTTTGTGCGTCAGCAGGTCACCAACCGGCTGAAAGATGCGACGCTGCCAACGGCGGTAACTCCGGTGATTTCTCCCGCCGGCGGCATCAGTGAGATTCTGCGCTATCAGCTTAAGGGTCCATCCGGGATGGACCTGATCCAGCTCAAGACCATCCAGGACTGGGTGGTCGAGCGAAAATTGCGCATCGTGCCGGGTGTGGCCGATGTTGTGGTATTAGGCGGTAAAACCAAGGAATATCAAGCAGAGATTGATCTCGACCGCATGCGGGCCTTTGGCCTCACATTGCCCCAGATCATCAATGCTATCTCAACGAACAACGCCAATGTCGGCGGCCGCACAATCGCGTTAGGCGAGCAGTCGGTGAATATTCGCGGTGTGGGTACGCTCGGCTCGCTGACCGATATCGACAATATCGTCCTGAGCCAACAGGGCGGATTGCCAGTCGTATTGAAGGATGTGTCACGTAATCAGATCGGATTCACACCGCGCCTTGGCATTGCTGGCCGCGACGATCAGGACGACATCATATTCGGCATTGTCCTGATGCAAAAGCTCGAGCGCACGATGGACGTGGTCACGCGCGTGCGAGCAGCGATCGCGCGTATTAATAGCGACGGCAGCCTGCCACACGGCGTCAGGATCGAACCATTCTATGATCGCGGAGATCTGGTTGGCATCACGGTGCGGACGGTATTGCACAATATGCTGTTTGGCATCGTCCTTATATTTCTTATTCAGTGGATTTTTCTTGGCAATTTGCGCTGTGCGCTGATCGTGTCCGCGACTATCCCGGTGGCCCTGTTTACGGCCGTTATAATCACGGTGCTGCGAGGAGATTCCGCCAATCTACTGTCGGTCGGCGCGATCGACCTTGGTATCATCGTCGACGGTACCGTGATCATGGTGGAGAACATTTTCCGCCATCTCGCCCATCATACGCATCGCGCGTTCGCCGACCGCGAGAGCAGGCTCGCAGAAAAACTGCAACGGATCCTTGCCGCCGCCGTCGAAGTGGACAAGGCGATCTTCTTCTCGGTGATTATTACAATCGCCGCCTTCCTTCCACTTTTCACGATGCAGGGCGTCGAAGGACAGATCTTCGGTCCAATGTCGCGCACTTATGCCTATGCGCTGCTCGGTGCGGTGTTCGCGACGTTCACGGTGACGCCAGTGATGGCGTCGCTACTGTTGCCGGATAAGGTCAATGAGGTAGAGACGATTCTCGTGCGCGGCATCCGCAGTGTCTATCAGCGTTTGCTGGTCCTCGCGGTGCGCAACGCGCGGCTGGCCGCGATGATCGCAGTCGCTTTCCTAGTGATCTGTGGCACGCTTGGCATGCGGCTCGGCACCGAATTTCTTCCAAAACTGGAAGAAGGCAATCTCTGGATCCGCGCCCTGCTTCCCCCCACGATCACGCTGGATGCCGGACGCGAGACCGTTGACAAGATTCGTCAGGTGATCGCCAGCTATCCCCCGGTCAAGACAGTAGTGTCCGAGCAAGGGCGCGGCGAAGATGCAACTGACCCTGATGGCTCCTTCGTTGCGGAATTCTTTGTGCCGCTCAGGCCTTTCGAGGAATGGCCAAATGGCCTCACCAAACCGAAACTGGTGAAGGAGCTGTCCGAGAGACTCGGGAACGAGTTTATCGGCCTCGACCTCAATTTTTCGCAATACATTCAGGATAATATCGAGGAAGCGGTTTCCGGCGTTAAGGGTGAAAACTCCGTCAAGATATTCGGCCCCGACCTGGCCGAGCTCGAGCGACTGTCGAAGGCGGTCAAGGCGGAACTGGCGAAAGTACCGGGTGTCAACGATCCGGGCGCGTTCAATCTGCTTGGCCAGCCCAACCTGGTGATCGAAGCGGATCGCGCCAAGGCCGCGCGTTACGGCATCACCGTTAACGACATGAACACGGTGGTGCACGCAGCGATCGGCGGCCAGGAAGCAACTCGAGTCTTCGAGGGCGAAATGAACTTCCCCTTCACGGTACGGCTGGCGCCGCAGTACCGTGACAATATCGATGCTATCCGTTCGGTGCCTGTGGCTTTGCCAAACTCCGATCCGAAATCGCCGACTGTTTATATTGCGCTCGGCGACGTCGCCAAGGTGCGGCTCGAGACCGGAGCCGCCTATATCTACCGACAGAACACCCAACGCTTTGTACCGATCAAATATAGTGTGCGCGGCCGTGATCTCGGCTCCACGGTAGCCGAAGCGCAGGCGCGCATCAAAAAAAACGTCGATCTCAAGGATGGGTATTCGCTGGAATGGTCTGGGGAATTCGGCGCCTTGGTTGAAGCCAAGAAACGCCTCGCAATCATCATCCCGTTGAGCCTGTTGCTTATCTTGATGCTGCTCTACAGCCTGTTCAATTCGGTGCGCGACAGCCTATTGGCTCTGGCCGGCATTCCATTCGCGGCGTGCGGCGGAATTCTCGGACTATACTTTTTCGGCTTGAACGCCAGTGTGTCGGCCGCTGTCGGATTTATCTCGCTGTTTGGAGTTTCGGCTATGGATGGCATCCTGCTGGTCTCATACATACGTCGCCGGCTGGACGAGGGGCTCGGCAAGGAAGAGGCCATCATTAATGCGGCGCAAACCCGCATGCGACAGATTTTCATGACCGGTCTTTCCGCATGTATCGGTCTCGTACCGGCGGCGATATCAACCGGCATCGGTTCGCAGGTGCAACAACCGCTTGCCTGCGTCATTGTCGGCGGCATGCTGCTGTCGCCGATATGCAGCCTGCTTGTGATCCCGACCTTTGCGCGCCTGGCGATACCAGCCGTGCAAAAGACGGCGGCGACACGCCGCAGCCGCGCCGTCGAACCCGGACCGGCGCAATAGATTTGGCAGATCAGGTTATCGGCTTGCGCAACTGCACAAGCTCGCCGATGCGCCCAACGAGTTTCCCGATCAGAGGCCAGAACAGCAGGATAAACGCCAGCGAAGTGATCGAGCCGACAAGGCCGTTCGACCAGAATACGCGCAGATCGCCGCCGGCGCCGATCATCGCCAGGCGAAAAGCGTCTTCCGCCCGGCTGCCCAGTACGAGCGCGAGGGTGAATGGCGCCAGAGGAATCTCGATCTTTTTGAACACATAGCCAACCACGCCGAATAACAGCATGAGCCAGATGTCGAACATGGCATTTTGAATGGCGTAGGCGCCGATCGCGCAGGACACTACGATCATCGGCGCGATCGCAGCGAATGGCACGCGGAGCACCGCGGCGAATGCCGGCACGGTGGTGAGTACCATGACCAGTCCGACGATATTGCCGAGATACATCGAGGCGATCAGACCCCAGACGAAATCCTTGTGCTCAACGAACAGCAGCGGTCCGGGATTGAGACCCCAGACCATCAGCCCGCCGAGGAGTATGGCGGCCGTACCCGAACCGGGAATTCCCAGCGCCAGCATCGGCAGCAGGGCAGCGGTGCCCGATGCATGCGCCGCGGTTTCCGGCGCGAATACCCCTTCTATGCGCCCGTAGCCAAAATCTTCCGGGTTCCTTGAGAAACGCTTGGCGAGGTTGTAGCCCATGAACGAGGCCGCGATCGCACCGCCAGGCGTGATACCAAGCCAGGCGCCGATTGCCGAAGACCGCAGTAGCGTTATCCAGTAGCGGGGCAGATCCTTCCACACATTCCACAGCACGCGCAGGCTGATGCGCGCTGTATGGCCACGAAGCGCCAGCCGCTCCTCCATGGTGAGCAGGATTTCGCTGATACCGAACAAACCGATGACCGCAACCAGGAAGTTGATGCCGCGCAACAAATCGCTGAAGCCGAAGGTCATGCGCAGTTGACCTGATACGGTATCCATTCCGACGCCGGCGAGCAGCAGGCCGAGCGCCATCGAAATGATCGTTTTGTGCTTGGCCTCGCGGCCCAAGCCTACGAACGAGCAGAAGGTGAGCAAATAGACCGCAAAGAATTCAGGTGGCCCGAACCGCAGCGCGAATGAGGCAATGCCGGGCGCCAAAAAGGTAATGAGAAGCACCGCGAACAGCGAGCCGATAAATGAAGACGTAAAGGCGGCAGTGAGAGCTTCCGCCGCTCGTCCCTGCTGGGCCATCGGATAGCCGTCGAACGTCGTCGCCACGGACCAGGCCTCGCCGGGAATATTGAACAAAATAGAAGTGATGGCGCCGCCGAACAGTGCGCCCCAATAGATACAAGACAGCATTACGATCGCCGAAGTCGGGTCCATTGTGAACGTGAGCGGCAGCAGGATCGCGACGCCATTCGGCCCACCCAAGCCCGGCAGTACGCCTACGAAGATACCGAGCACCAGCCCAACCATCATCAAGGCAAGCGTTTTCCAGGTCAGCAGGACCGCGAAGCCGTGAACAAGCAGAGTAAAAGCTTCCATGCGTCTAGTATCCAAACATCGCTTCGATCGGCCCCTTCGGCATGATCACGTCAAAGGCGATATCGAACGTAATGAACATGGCCATCGAGAATAAAAAGCTGGTCAGCAGCGATTTCCATAGTGCGAGGCGCCCGACTATCCACATAAAACCGGCAATCAGCAGGAAGCTGGCGACATAAAGCCCGAGCCACTGGGTGCATAGACAGAACAGTAATGTTGGAACGAATACCTGCATTACCCGGCGAAGCTGGTCGCGGGTGACGAATATTCTGCCTTCATCCATCCGGCTCAAGAAAATCGAGACCAGACCATAGATGCTGGCGGCAGCCAAAATGACAGACAGGTAGAAGGGGAAATATCCGGCCTGTGGACCGTCCGCGGCCCATCCCATGCCAGTGCGCCAGTTGTCGAAAGCCAACAGCAACGCCAGGGCTGCAAGCAGCAGATAGACCACGGTTTCGATCGTGCGCACTCCCGTGACCGCAGGCGACTCTGCGACCGGTGCGTCCGGATCTTCAACGACGATTTCGGTATCGGAGGGCATCGCTTACCTGTCTGTCGGTCCGCGGCGCGCAAGAAACGAACCCGGAATCCAGAGCCACACGCCGTGCCTGCATCTGGATTCCGGGTGCGGCACGGTGTGCCGGCCCGGAATGACCGTTGTTTTTTACTGCGCGACGAAGCCGGCTTCGTGCATCAGGCTCGAGTTCAGCTTGTCGTCTTCCTCAAGGAAATTGACCATGTCCTTGCCGGCCAGGAAGATCGGCTTGAGCGCCTGCTTTTCCATGTAGTCCTTGTATTCAGGCGTCTCCGAAAGTTTCTTGAACAGGTCAACGTAGAAGGCAGTCTGTTCAGGTGTAACTTTCCCCGGGAGGAACATGGCGCGCAGCATCAAATATTGCACGTCGAGCCCTTCTTCCTTGCAAGTCGGGATGTCATTCCACGATTGCGTATCTGTGATCTTGGTCTTGTACGAAATGCGTTCCTTGTCGAAGACGCACAGTGCCCGGACCTGACCAGCACGCCACACTTCAAGATTTTCCGACGGATTATTGACGTTGGAGGCGGTGTGATTGCCGACTAACTGCGTCGCGGCCTCGCCCCCCGACTTGTACGGGAGATAGGCGAACTTCGCGCCGGTCTTTTTCTCCATGAACACGGTCAGGATGTGGTCTTCGCGCTTGGAGCCGGTGCCGCCCATCTTGAACGGCTGCGGCGAGGCCTTCGCCGCTTCGATGAACTCCTTGACGTTCTTGTAGGGCAGCGTCGTGTTATCCCACAGGACGAACTGGTCCATCGCGATTACCGACACTGGCGTGAGCTCGCGCCAGTTGAATGGAATCTTGGCCGACAGCGGCAACATGTAGATCAATGAATAGGCAATGAGCACCTTGTTGGGATCACCGTCGCTCGACTTCATGTACATCAGCGCTTCAGCGCCGGAGGCACCTCCCTTGAGCGACACCACCATCGGTTGCTTCATCAGGCTGTGCTTCTGGATGGCAGCCTGAATCATGCGTGCCATCTGATCGGAAGCGCCGCCAGCACCGGCCGCTACCACGATTTCAACCGGCTTGGACGGCTCCCACGCCATCGCCGGCGCATTTGCCAATGCAATCGCCGCAATGGTCGCGCCGCCAACAACAAAATTCTTCATTGCTTCCTCCCTAGTGTGATTTTCACGGTTCCTGGAAATGGCCCGTGCTGTCGTTGTTATTGGCCCCATTTTGCGGGTATTGGGCCCAAGTTCAAGCCGCTGGCAGCCTAATCGTCCGATTGCTCGAGACGCACGATCGACGCACCCCGCACCATAGCTTGCATTTTGCCGAATGCCACGTCGCGGGGCAGATACTTCATCCCACAATCGGGCGCAATCACAATGCGTTCGGCGGGCACATGTGGCAATGCCATGCGGATACGCGCTGCTACTGTTTCAGGCGTTTCTATGTTCATGTCTAACAAATCGATGACGCCGAGAATGATGGTTTTTGACGGCAACTTTTTCAGAACGCCAAGATCGAGCTTCGGCTGCGCGGCCTCGATAGAGATCTGCGTGGCCTTCGAAGTCTCCAGTTCGGCCAGGAACGAGTAACCGGCTGGCTTTTCATGCACAATGGCAGCATAACCAAAGCACAGATGCACCGCGACGGTGCCGGTCACGCCATCAAGCGCGCGATCGAGTGCTTTTAGTCCATACTCACGCGCTTTTTCCGGATGTTGCTGCATCCACGGCTCGTCGATTTGTACAACATCGGCGCCGGCCACGAACAGATCCTTAATCTCGTCATTCACTGCAGCAGCGTAATCAAGAGCCATAGACTCGTCCGACTTGTATAATTCATTCTGTGCCTGTTTGGACATCGTGAAAGGTCCGGGCACTGTGATCTTCACCGGCCTTTTCGTATTGGCGCGAAGAAATTGCAGGTCGCGCAGTTCCACAGGATGCTTGCGGCGAATCTTGCCCGTTACTCGCGGAACCGGAATCGGCTTGCCGCTACGATTGAGGGTCGAGCCGGGGTTGGCGGTGTCGATGCCCTCGAGCGCGGTGGCAAAACGATTGGAGTAGCTTTCGCGTCGCTGTTCGCCATCGGTGATGATGTCGAGTCCGGCGCGTTCCTGTTCGCGAATCGCAAGAAGCGTTGCCTCGTCCTGTTTTTCCTCGAGCTCCTTTGGATCGATCAACCAAAGATCATCCATCCGCACACGTGGCACCATCTTTGACAAACGTGCGCGGTCGATGAGCCAATCCGGTTGCGGATAGGAGCCCACGAGAGAAGTAGGAAACAACTTGGCCGGCATCGTTATTTGGTCAATTCGGCGCGCACTATCTTCGCACCTTCGACCATGGCGCACATCTTTCCGTAAGCGACCTCTCGCGGCAGATATTTTAGACCACAATCGGGCGCAACGATAATCCGGTCGGCCGCTACGTGAGGCAAGGCGCGGCGGATACGTGCGGCCACCGTCTCGGGCTTCTCGATCGTCATATCAGAAAGATCAAGGGTACCAAGAATAATAGTCTTTCCCGACAACTTCTCGAGTACAGTGCAGTCGAGATTGGACTGCGCGGTTTCGATCGAAACTTGCTCGACCGGCGATCCGGCCAACTCCGGCAGGAACGAATATCCTTTTGGGCGCGCATGAATGATAGCAGCATAGCCGAAACAGAGATGGACCGCGGTTGGCCCGCTAACTCCTTTAAGCGCGGCATTAAGTGCCTTGAGGCCATATAGGCGTGCCTTTTCCGGCCGCGCTTGCATGTAGGGCTCATCAATTTGCACGATATCGGCGCCAGCTACGAACAGGTCCTTGATTTCCGCGTTCACTGCTCTGGCATAGTCCAGGGCCATCTCCTCTTCGTCTTTGTAGAAATCGTTCTGCGCCTGCTGCGACATCGTGAACGGCCCAGGTACTGTCATCTTGATCATACGATCGGTATTGGCGCGTAGAAATTTTACATCATCCACCTCAACTGGATGCCGGCGGCTGACCCTGCCGACTACGCGAGGCACTGGATTGGGATGGCCTGAGCGGTCGAGTGCGCTGCCGGGATTTTCGATGTCGACGCCATCGAGCGCCGTAGCGAAACGATTGGAATAGCTTTCGCGTCGCATCTCGCCGTCGGTGATGATGTCGAGTCCAGCCCGCTCCTGATCGCGGATCGCAAGCAAGGTCGCGTCGTCCTGCGCCTGCTTCAGGTAATCCGGGGCAATACGCCAAAGCTCCCTGGCGCGCACGCGCGGCGGAAAGCGGCTTGCAAGCTTCACGCGATCGATCAGCCACTCCGGCTGAGCATAGGATCCAACGAGAGAGGTGGGTAAAAGTTTGGCCATAAACCTAGTATGGCTGCACAGCTTTCGTTGAGCCAGCCGCCACACTCATCGCCAATACGCGCGCGACGTGGGCAGCTTCCCGTTCTGTGCCGTCGTAAATCTGGTGGCGGCACGAAGTGCCGTCGGCAACGATTAATGTATCGGCGGCAGCCCTGCGGACCGCAGGCAGCAATGATAGTTCGCCCATTTTCCGTGAAACGTCGATTGTCGTGGTGTGATAGCCGAAGCTACCCGCCATGCCGCAGCAGCTCGATTCTACCGTTTCGACCGAAAGCTGCGGGATCAATCGGAGTGCGCTCTCAACGACGCCCATGGTGTCGAATGCCTTCTGATGGCAATGCCCGTGAAGTAGCGCTTTCTTTGGTAACGGCCCGAGCGACAACTTGAGTTGGCCGTCCTTCTGCTCTCGGGCTAAAAATTCCTCGAACAGCAGGGCGTTTGCCGCAAGCGCATCCACCACCTCGCCTTTGAGTAAGGCTGGCAATTCGTCGCGGAACGTGAAGAGGCAGCTCGGTTCAAGGCCGATGACCGGCAATCCGCGCATTACGTACGGTGCAAGCACATCCAATGTGCGCTGCATTTCGTGCCGCGCTTCATCGACCAGCCCAACAGCGAGGAAGGTGCGGCCGCAGCACAATGGCCGATCATTGGGATTGGTCGGCAGCGAGGCGTAGACGCGATATCCGCCGGCGACCAGAACGCTCAATGCATCATCCAGATTTTCTCGCTCAAAATAGCGGTTGAATGTATCGGCGAAGAGCACCACTTCTCGCGCCCGCGCATTTTCTTCCCGTGTTGTGTAACGCCAATCGGAGCGGTCATGATAAATGTCCTTGCGCCACTGTGGCAGGGTGCGGTTGGAGGAAAAACCAGCAACGACCTGCAAAGCTTTACGCAAGAGCGCGCTGCGAGTCGGCATATTGAAGAAGTGATGCCACTTCGAAGCATAAGGCGCATAGTGCGGCAAAAAACCGACTAATTTGTCGTGCAGTGAAAGTTCGAACTTCGCGGCCCGCGCAGCCAGCACCTCGACTTTCATGCGCGCCATGTCGACGCCGGTCGGGCACTCGCGGCGGCAGGCCTTACAGGAAACGCAGAGCTTCAGCGTCTCTGCCATTTCATCGGAGATAAGCGCGGCCGCGCCAAGTTGCCCACTAATCGCCAGCCGCAGTGTGTTGGCGCGCCCGCGCGTGACGTCGCGCTCGTCCCGGGTTACGCGGTAGCTCGGGCACATTACGCCGCCCGCCAATTTGCGGCAGGCACCGTTGTTGTTGCACATCTCGACTGCGCCCTGAAGACCGCCGCCAGTTCCCGGATATGCAGACCAATCCAGATGAGTCTTGAGCGGCTCGCCGTGATAGTCGGGAGTGTAACGAAAGAGGCTGCGATCATCGAATTTGGGTGCCCGTACGATCTTGCCGGGATTGAAGAATGCCTTGGGGTCGAACCGGTCCTTTACCTCTTCGAAGGCGCGGGCGAGGCGCGCGCCGAACATCGGCTCGTTGAATTCCGAACGCACAAGCCCGTCGCCATGCTCGCCGGAGTGTGAGCCCTTGTATTCCCGTACCATCGCGAACGCCTCTTCGGCGATCTCTCGCATGGCATACACGTCTTTTTCCTGTCGCAGATTGAGAATTGGGCGCACATGCAGACAGCCAGAACCGGCATGCGCGTACCAGGTCCCACGCGTGCCGTGCTTCTCGAAAATTTCGGTGAGACGTGACGTGTAATCGGCGAGATGTTCGAGCGGAACCGCGCAGTCTTCAACGAAGGAGACAGGCTTCCCCTCCTCTTTCATCGACATCATGATGTTGAGGCCCGATGTACGCATCTCGGTAATCGCGGCCTGCAAGTCGGGGTTGAGCACTTCGACAACGCCACCCCATTTGGCGCCGCTTTTGTTCCAACCAAATCCGAGATCGCCCATCAGATCCTTGAGCTGCTTCAACATGCGCAGGTTGATTTCGTGGTCCTCCTCGCCGAATTCGACTAGGAGGATGGCTTCCGGAGTCTCCCGGATGAATTTCTCCAGCGTCGGCTGGAAAATCGAAATCTGACGTGCGAGTTCGATCATCGTGCGGTCGATCAGCTCGACGGCGATCGGCTTGAGGCGAACAATATGTTGTGCCGAATTCATCGCCTCGTAGAAGCTGCCGAAATGGCAAGCGCCCACTGCGCGGCGGCCAAGCAAGGGCGCAAGCTTCAATTCGATGCGCGTGGAAAACGCGAGCGTGCCTTCGCCACCAACCAGCACATGCGCGAGGTTGATATCGTTTTTGCCTGGCACGAGCGCGTCGAGATTGTAGCCGCCGACACGTCGCTGAACCTTGGGAAAGCGCTCGGCAATCTCATCAGCCTCTCGCGCACCAATCGCGAGCAGATCTTTCGCCAGTGGCCGCAAAGGCACCGGTACATCCTTGAGACTGCCGCCGATGCGACCGAAATGCGCAAGCGTGCCGTCCGCGAGCAGCGCCTCGATCGAGATCACATTGTCGCGCATGGTCCCGTAGCGCATCGAACGACCCCCGCAGGAATTGTTGCCGGCCATGCCGCCTATCGTCGCGCGCGAGGAGGTCGAGATATCGACCGGAAACCACAATCCATGCGGTTTGAGTTGACGGTTGAGTTCGTCGAGCACGATCCCAGGCTCGACCGTGCAACGGGCACGCTTGACGTCAAGATCGAGAATTCGTGTCAGATATTTTGAACAGTCGATGACGAGCGATTTCCCAATGGCCTGCCCGGCCTGCGACGTGCCGCCGCCGCGCGCCAGAACCGTTGCACCTTCGTTGCGTGCGATGGCTAGTGCCCGATCGGCTTCTTCAATGGTGCGTGGAGCGACCACCCCGATTGGCATGATCTGGTAATGGGATGCATCGGTGGCATAGCGGCCGCGAGTAAACCGGTCGAATTGAACCTCGCCAGTCAATTCGGCCTTCAGCCGACGTTCCAGACCGGGCATGAGTACCGCCACGTTTTTTATCCTTTTTGGGCTACGCCAGGCCTATGCATCAGGGATAGTTTGTCCTACGGAAAACTGCTTGACCGCAATGTTGCATTCATAGTTCAACGCCACAAGCGCCGCTTCCTAGTTGGGACGCGCCCGTGGCCAAACCACGAAATTTCCTTAAAAGCTGCCGTTCAGGAGCAGACTGCCTATGGCTAAGAATTCCTCGCGTCCGGTCGGGCGACATTTTCTGCACATTCCGGGGCCTACACCGCTCCCGGACCGCATCCTTCGGGCAATGGACACGCCCATCATTGATCATCGCGGGCCGGAATTTGCGCGGCTTGCGAAGAAGTGCCTGGAGGGCATCAAGACCATCTTCAAGACCACGAATCCGGTCATCATCTACACCGCGACCGGAACCGGCGCCTGGGAAGCCGCTCTCGTTAATACGCTCTCGCCCGGCGACAAGGTGCTGATGGTGGAAACGGGCCAATTCGCCACGCTTTGGAAAAAAATGGCCGAGAATCTCGGTCTCGTTCTTGAATTCATTGCAACTGACTGGCGCATCGGCGCGGACCCGGCAGTGATCGAAGCGCGCCTGCGCGAGGATAAACGCAAGGAGGTCAAGGCGGTCTGCTTCCTGCACAATGAAACGTCGACCGGATGTCTTTCACCGGTGGCGGAAATCCGCAAGGCAATCGACAAGGCTCGCCATCCCGCGCTGCTGATGGTGGATACCATCTCCTCGCTGGCTTCAGCGGATTATCGGCATGACGAATGGGGCGTCGACGTTTCCATCGGCGGAGCGCAAAAAGGTCTCATGCTGCCGCCTGGAATGTCGTTCAACGCGGTCAGCGACAAGGCACTGGCGGCAAACAGGACGTCCAAACTCACCAAGTCGTTCTGGGCCTGGGACGAAATGTTGATGATGAACAAGCAGGGTTTCTTCCCCTACACGCCGGCGACTCAAATGCTGCACGGCCTCGCTGCCGGCATCGAGATGCTGCATGAGGAGGGGTTGGGCAACGTGTTCGCCCGCCACGACCGGCTCGCGGAAGCGACCCGCCGTGCAATCAAGGCATGGGGCCTCGACATCATCTGCCGCGACCCGAAATATTATTCGCCGACAATCACTGGCGTCCTGATGCCCGAAGGACATGACGCCGATACGTTCCGCGCGCTGGCACTCGAGCAGTTCAATATTTCGTACGGCGCAAGCTTCGGCCGCTTCGCCGGCAAGATGTTCCGCATAGGTCACCTCGGTGACATCAATGACGCGATGTTGCTGGGTGGATTGGCAGCGACCGAACTAGCGCTGGCTCTCGCTAATGTGCCACACAAGAAAGGTGGCGTGCAGGCGGCGATGGATTATCTCGTCTCCGCGCACGGCAGTTTGGCGAAACAGGCAGCGGAGTGAGCTTTTCGCTGGTGCTCATCATGGCCGGCCTTGTGCCGGCCGATTCGCTTATGGAGGCACTGCACACAACTTAGCGGGATCGCCGGGACAAGCACGGGGATGAAAGCTATCATTACGCCACACTCGTTTCATTCGCCTGCAGCACACGAATTACAAATTCCGAAATCGCCTTGAGCGTCGCCTCAGGTGCTTCCCGCTGCGGCGAATGGCGCGCGCTCGGCAATAGCGTGACCTCGACCGGGCAGTAGCATTCTTCCTGTGCGACCTCGATCTGCTTCACCGTGCCATACTGGTCATCGTTGCCCTGCACGATCAACACCGGCACCCGGATATAGGCAAGGAATTCCGTGATATCCCACTTGCGGAATTCTGGATCGAGCCACGCCCCGTTCCAGCCTCTGAACGCATTGTCGACGTCGTCGTGCCAACGCGAAAGACGTGCACGCAGGTCGCTAGTCTCGTAGTTTTTTTGCGCCTCGACGATCGAGGCTATGCCCGAATCCTCGGTAAAGAAATGCGGCGCGATCAGCACGAGACCGCTAACGCGGTGATCCTGACGACTGCCGGCATAGATCACCGCAATCGAAGCGCCGTCACTATGACCAACCAGCAGGCCGCGTTGAAAACCAATGGCGTCGAGCAAGCGGGGCAGCGTCTCGCGCGCTTCATCGTGCATAAATGAGAGCGGCCGCGGCAGTGTCACGGTGCTGGATTGGCCATAACCGGCGCGCGAATAAACGAATACGCCGGCGCCGGTGGCAGCCGAAAGCTCGTCCGGAAAATCGCCCCACAAACCGACGCAACCGAGACCCTCATGCAGCAAAACGAGCGTCGGCGCTTTGTCGGGCTGCGGGCCGACGAAGCGGTACTCGAGACGTTGCGGGCCAATGATGAGAAAGCCGAAATCGGAAAGATTTGTCATTAGAATTTCAGCTTCACGCGGCTTCGCGGCGGCCCCGCTGATGACAGTTACTGTTTACCCTCTGCCCTCAATTTGAACCGCTGAATTTTGCCCGTCGCGGTTTTCGGCAAGTCTTTGCGGAATTCGATCCAGCGCGGATATTTGTACGGCGCGAGCTTTGCTTTGACGTGTTCCTGCAACGCCTGGACTAGGGCATCGCTGGCCCTGTCCGGCGATTTGAGCACCACAAAGGCCTTCGGCTTGATCAATTTTTGCTCGTCGTGCCAGCCCACCACCGCCGCCTCTAGCACGTCGGGATGCGATGACAGCGCTGCCTCGACCTCGAACGGCGAGACATACATACCCGATACTTTCAGCATGTCGTCCTGCCGCCCACAGCATACGTAATAGCCTTCGACATCCTCGATATATTTGTCGCCTGAGCGCGTCCATTCGCCCTGGAAAGTGGAGCGCGATTTGTCGCGATTGTTCCAGTACATGATTGCGCTGGTCGGCCCGCGTACATAAAGTTCGCCCATTTCGCCTTTCCTCACTGGCTGACCGTCATCACCGATCAGTTTGATCTCATAACCCGGCACCGGCTTCCCAGTCGTGCCGTATTTGGTCGCGCCCGGCGCGTTGGTGAGATAGATGTGAAGCATCTCCGTCGTGCCTAGCCCGTCTGAAATTTCGACGCCATAACGATCCTTCCACTTGCGCGCGATTTCTTCGGGCAACGCCTCGCCGGCAGAAATGCAGCGGCGGATTTTCACTTCCGATTTCTGCGGCGCGTTCGGATTAGCTAGGAACGCGGCATAAAAAGTCGGTACAGCGAAAAACACTGTGATCGGATGTTTCCGCAATAACGCCGCAACGCCATCCGGTGTCGGTCTTTCAGCGTTAAGTATAGTGGTCGCACCGACGGTCATTGGAAAGGTCATGGCATTGCCGAGGCCGTAGGCGAAAAACAATTTCGCGACCGAATAGCACATGTCGCTTTCCTTCAGGCCCACGCCAGGCGTGCCATAAAGATCGGCAGTGAGCTTGAGACTTGCATGGACGTGTACCGCGCCTTTCGGCTTTCCGGTTGATCCCGACGTGTACAGCCAGAATGCGATATCGTCACAGGTGGTCGGCGCCGTATAAGATTCCGGGTCGTTGGACCCGATCACATCCTCGAACAGACGATAGCCGTGCGGACTGGTGCCCGACACGATGACGTGCTCGAGATCTGGGCTTTGCTTGATGAGCTTCTCGAATTTCGGAAACAGCGCCTCCGAGACCACCAAGCATTTCGCGCGACTATCGGCCAACATGAAGCGATAGTCGTCCTCTGTGAGCAGCGTGTTTACAGGCACCGCGATGAAGCCTGCTTTCAAACAGCCGAGAAACGCAGTAGGCCAATCGATGGTATCAAGCAGCGCCAGCAGCACGCGCTCTTCGCGCTTAATTCCAAGCCCACGTAACACGGAACCAAAACGCGCCACGCGGTCGGCAAGTTCGCCATAGGTATGTGTGCCGCGCGCGTCGATATAGGCCGATTTGTTGGCACGTCCGGCGGCAAGATTACTTTCTAGAACATCGGCGGCAAAATTGTAGTCGCGTGGGACAGCGCCCATGGATTCGGGCGTGACCGATTTTGCCGCGCGCGCTTCCACGACCGTCATTGTTGTTCCTCCCGAGACATTCGTATTATGCAAGGGCGAACGAAACGCCGCAATGTCCGCCGAACAGGAGCCATGCGTATGATCTTCAGCCGGGACCGCATTCTCACCACTCATGTCGGGAGCTTGCCGCGCAACGAAAAACTGTCGGACCTATTGATGGCGCAGGAAGAAGGCAAGCCCTATGACATGAAGGTGCTGATTGCGGAAATGGATAAGGCGGTGCGCCATGTCGTCGATAGGCAGTTGAAAGCCGGCATCGATATCGGCAATGACGGCGAGCAGCGCCGCATCAGCTTTCAGACCTATGTGCCGCAGCGCATGACTGGCTTTGGGGGCGTGTCGAAGCGTCGGCGCGGACGTGAATTCGAGGAATTCCCCGAACTGCTGGCCTATCTGATGCGGCGCTTCCCGAACCCGGCTAAGAGCCAGCAAGGCGCGCCGGAGGCCCAGGCCGACATCAAATACAAGGATCTCAAGCCGATTAATGAGGAGACCACGGGCTTCAACAAGATCGCCGACGAGCTCGGGGCCTTTTCGGAGCGGTTCATGACCGCGCCCTCACCTGGCATCATTTCGACCACCATGCTCAACGCGTTCTACCAGACACATGACGATTATCTCGATGCGATCGCGCGCGAGATGAAAAACGAATATCAGATTATCCATAAAGCCGGACTGTTGTTGCAAATCGATGCGCCCGATCTCGCCATGGATCGCACCATGATGTATCGCGACCTCGATGATATCGGCTTCGTCAAACGCGTCGAGCGGCACGTACAGGCGATCAATGATGGCATTGCAGGGATCCCGCGCGATCGCGTGCGGCTGCACATTTGTTACGGCAACTGGGAGGGCCCGCACATTCACGACATAGCGCTGGAGAAAATCCTGCCGGCGCTCTACCAAGCCAAGGTCGGTGCGCTGTCGATTGAGTTCTCGAACCCGCGTCACGCGCACGAATACGACACGCTAAAGAAATATCCACTGCCGAAAGACATGCTGCTGATCCCGGGCGTGGTGGAAACCACCAGCAACTTCGTCGAGCATCCGGAGGTGGTGGCGCGCCGTATCGAGGAGGCGGTACGCGCGGTCGGTGAACGCGAGCGTGTGATCGCTTCGACCGACTGCGGCTTCGGTACTTTCACCAAGCGCGAATGGGTGATCGAGCCCGTGGTCTGGCTGAAGCTTGCCGCGATCCGTCAGGGCGCCGACATTGCCTCGGCAAGACTTTGGGGCAAGAAAGTAGCGTGAGCGTGCAGGGGAGCGAGCTAGTTGCGCGATTCAATCAACCTAGGCGCTGTGCCCGGCTATCGAGATAGGCCGCTAAGCAGCGCGATGGCAGACCGGCCTTAATCTGTCTTCACTATGCGATAAAGTTGAAAACGATCGCCATCGGTTACGAGGCGCAGACGTGATGGATCCGGATTGGGCGCGTCGTCTTCCGTGAAGAGAATGTAGATATAGTCAAATTTTGTCCAATTGAGCCAGAAAGCCGGCATGTTCGGCAATGGACGATCTGCTGCAAGAATGAGTTGCGCGGCCGAAGGTGGAGTTCCATCGTGGATGTCGGCGTAGTCGCGATATTCAGGTCGAACATGTATTACCTGCTTGCCGTCCACGCTGAATAAGGTCGTAACCAGCGCGGAACGCTCAATTGTGGCGATGCAAGCGGCATGGACAAGGCCAAGGTCGCGCACGTCTTCGCCGGACGCGGCGCTTGCATATGCCACAAAAACTTTTGAACCCGGCGCAATACGGCGCACGGATGAGCGAAACTCGCTGGTTGAATCCGACAATTGCGACCAGTTGTAGTCAATCTCTAGGAGCCGACCAGCGATCAAAACGATAAGGACAATCAAAAACCCTCGTCTTACAAGGCGGCGCCGCGCGTCCAAATCGCCACATGCGAAAAGAATGAAAGCAATACCGAGCGGCACCCGCTGATCGGCCATATAGGTGTCGAACATGACGCGTGGCATTGCAAAATAAATGACGCCGCCGACAATAAGCAGCGCCAAAGCAAGCGGATGAAATTTCAGGACACGGTGGCGGAATGCCCAGACTGCGCAAGCAGCCAAGATTGTAACCAATGCAAAAGCGGTAATATCGGTGTAATTGGCGATTACATATATCAATCCATCCAGTTTGCCGCGCTGTTCCCACGACGTGGCGACGACAAGTTGCATTGTCGGACTGGTGTACAGCAGTGGCACGACGATGAGAAACGGCATACCGCTAAGGAAAAATTCGGCGATCCTGCGAGGCCAAGGCTCCGTCCGACGCTCCCATAGCCGCAAAAGCTCAGCGGAAAGCAAACCAATCCCGTAAATGCCAAGTGCTGAGAGATGGCAAAAAAAGAGGACCACAATAAAAAACGAGGATAGTACAAACCGTATCGGCCATGTGCGTTCCCGAACAGCAAACCAGCCAGCCAACGCCCATATCGCGATGCCGATTCCGAATATGTAATTCATTAGTCCAACGAGGAATACAAAGTTGTAGAGCAGAGGGATCGCGAATAAAGGCAGTACGGAAAATCGGCCGACCAGTGCCCGATTCAGTACAAGAATCCCAGAAATAATGACCACGAACATCAACACGAGAAAAACTTGGCCGGCGAGATAAACATTCATGATCCGTGCCAGCGGCGGCACGACAATGTCCATCGCCAAATTTGGGATCACCTGCCAATGCAATTCATAGAACTTCGCAATCGGATGATCGCGGGACAACTCTGCGATCACCTGCATACGCGCGAGGTGATTTACGTAATCTGAAAGCGGTGGCAGCGGGTGTGTCCAAATCGGAATCGATATCAGCAATATCAACGCCACAAATAGTACCAAAACCTGCGAAACGGAAAAATCAAGCGAGCGGGATCTCACAGGTCTCGGTTTCGAAGCGATTGGCTGGCTTTTCCAAAGCATGAGTGCTGGCCAATTATTAACTATTAAAGTGATTGATTGCGGCTGAATGAGCAATAAATGTCTGCAGCTCCAACTCAAAGCGGTTTTTGCGTGCTTATTTCGTAAGCGGGGCCGGCCGATTATGGCCCCCTTGACGCTTCAGGGTTGTCGAGCATTCTGCGGACTTTGTTGGCCAATCAGCTATGGGTGACTGGCTTCGAAACGAGCGGCACATCCACTAACGCAAAAACTATGCTACTGTGGGACCTAAGGGGCCGAAAGTGAGAAGGCGGAAATTCATTATCTTGTTGGGCGCAGCAGCTGTGTGGCCGACGGTGATCCGGGCACAGCAGCAGGTGACCCCGATTATCGGCTTTATGAGGGCCGCTCGCCTGACGATTCCAAGCATTTGCTTGCCGCGTTCCTCCAAGGCCTGAGCGAGACCGGTTTCGTCGAGGGCAAGAACGTTACGATCGAATATCGATGGGCGCTCACACTGGCAATTATGTCGGACAGATTCTGAAAGGCGCGAAGCCGGCCGATCTGCCAGTGCTTCAGCCGACAAAATTCGAACTCGTGATCAATCTTAAGACCGCCAAAACTTTGGGCCTTGCTATTCCGGCAGGGCTGATCTCTTTTGCAGACGAAGTGATCAAATAAATATCGGCTGCTTCAGATCAGAAGCAGCTTCGGTTTGGTTTTTCCCGCAGCACGCTCGTTAGTTCACGGAGATCTTGCCAGGCGGGCTCGGAAGCATGGCTCGCGGCATGACAGTAACCGCGAAAAACGCTGCCGTAACTGGATGAAAATAAAGATAAGATGATATCTTTACTATTTTAAGCCATCCCTCCATACTCATTCTCTCAACAAGGGCGTCGATATGTCACGAATGGCACTGCGGCAGCCGGTGACGATGAACGGTGACCTCACCGCCCGAATTATGCTTGCTGGCCGTTCCGCCTCGCTGTCGGCGCAGATCGTCACCTGGGTGCGCGACGCCCTCTTCGCCAAGAAACTTAAACCCGGTGATTTTCTCGGCACCGAGAAGGACCTCGCGGCACGCTTCAGCGCCAGCCGGATCGTCGCGCGCGATGCATTGCGCACACTGGAAGCACTTGGCATCGTCGAAATCCGCATGGGCAAGGGTGGCGGGGCGCGTATCGCGCAGGGCAATCCGCGCCTCTTCGCCGAGGCGCTAGCCGTCCAGCTCGACCTTACCGGCGTGTCCACCGCCGAGATCATGGACGCGCAGCGCGCGATCGAGACCCTTGGCGCAGAACTCGCGGCCGAGAATGCGACCGCCACCGATATCGCCAGATTGCGCCAACTGTTGCGCGACGCTGAAGGCGTGATCGGCGACCTCGACCTGTTCACGCGCCTATCGCGCGACTTTCACCTTGCCGTCGCCGAAGCTTCGCACAACCGAGTGCTGGTCGTGCAGCTCATCTCGCTTGAGCACGTCTCCTGGCCCCGCCGCAACGTTACCGCAACGCCTAAGCTCGCGCGGCACATCCTGGACATTCACACCCAGCTTACCGACCTGATTGAGATGCGTGATGCAGCCGCTGCGCGCGCGCTGATGGACGACCACGTCAAGATGATCCGCGCCCGGCGCGTGGCCGAACGCGGGCACCAAGGACAATCATGCTGCTAGAAACTAAAGGGAGAACAAAACCATGGCGAAATTCCTGATCGAACCGCATTTCCGACTGCAGGAATGGGTGGCCGAGGAGAAGGACTACTTCCGCAAGGAAGGCCTTGAATACGAATTCCGCGAGCTAATGCGCTCGACCGGCGGCAAGATTCACGACAAAGGCGACAAAGTTGGCGCCTACCAGTCATTCGAGGAAGGTCGCAAATCGAACGTCAGCTGCGCCTGCCACTGGACCGTCAACGTCGCTGCGTCCAACGGGCACGGCAAGATGTACACCGACGTCTATTCGGTGGCGCCCGCTGGTATCTTTGTCGCCGGCGATTCGAAGATAAAAGATCCGACCGATCTGGCTGGCGTGCCGGTTTCGGTCGGCTATCAATCCGGTAGTCATTATTCGACGGTGCAGGCACTCGAACAGTACCTGAAGCCGGAGGAGATGAACCTCGTCTATTCCGACGGCATGCTGTTTGCGCGCATGGAGCGGCTGTTCGAGGGCAAGGCGCCGGCCGTGCACCTCTTTGGGGGGCCCTATTACTTCGCCGAACAGCTTGGGTTCCGCAAGGTGATCGACGCCACCTTCATGATCGGCACCATGATCCATGGCGATCCCGATCCTGAAGACCTGCGCAAGTTCTTCCGCGCACTCCGCAAGGCCCAGCGTGACATCGACCTGCGGCCCGAACTCTATACTCATTATTACAAGAAGGAATTCCCCGACCGCTTCCACGCCAAAATGGACACGCGGCGCTGGGGTCCTGGAGAAAGGCTGGTGTTCGAGCCCTATACCAAGGAAATCTACGAGGAATCCTTCGAGTGGATTGCTGCCCACCGCATTTTCCCGGAAGGGAAAATGGGCAGCGCCCAATACGAGCGGGCAACGCTGTCGCTGGCGTGAGCGAAGCCGCGACGCCCTAGAAAATCAAGGTCGTCCCGGGCAACCGAGCGGAGTCCCGGGACGATAGCCTGTATCTTTTGTCAGGCTGCAACTTTGGGTCCTCGGCTTCGCGGGGACGACAGTAAGAATGGGCGATACTGGCCTGCACTGGCTTCCAACCAATACGCCGCGACCTCCGGCCGCAGCGCTTTTCTTTGCATGAAACCTCAGGCATTCTAACAACAACAATACGAAGCAAACGATTTTCAGGGGAGGACCATCATGAAACGCGTGTTATTCGCCGGCGCCGCCATCCTCGCGGCGGCCATGCTGCCGGTAGGCGCTAGCGCCCAAGAAACCATCAAGATCGGCGTTATTTCTGCCTATTCCGGACAGTTCGCCGACACCACCGCGCAGATCGACAACGGCATCAAGCTCTATATGAAGCAACACGGCGACACCGTCGCCGGCAAGAAGATCGAGATCATCCGCAAAGACAGCGGCGGCCCGAACCCGGATGTCGCCAAGCGCCTGGCGCAGGAATTGATCGTGCGTGACAAGGCCGACATGCTGGCCGGCTTTACGCTCACGCCGGAAGCGCTCGGCGCCTCGGGCATTTCAGCCGAAGCCAAGAAATTCATGGTCGACATGAACGCCGCGACGTCGGTCATTACCGAGAAGTCGCCCTACATCGTGCGCGTGTCACTGACGCTGCCGCAGATCGGCGAAACGCTCGGTACCTGGGCGGCCACCAAGGGCAAGATCAAGAAAGCCTATACCATGGTGACCGACTTCGGTCCCGGCATCGATGCCGAAACCGCGTTCCAGAAAGCATTTAAGGCAGCGGGCGGCGAGATTGTGGGTTCGGTGCGCATGCCGATCGCCAACCCGGACTTCTCGGCCTTCGTACAGCGTGCGAAGGATCTCAATCCGGAATCGATTTTCCTATTTGTGCCGGGCGGCGCGCAGCCGGCCGCGATTGGCAAGGCCTTTGCCGAGCGTCAAGTCGACCCCAACAAGATCAAGATCCTGAGCACCGGCGAGCCGGTTGACGAAACTGCGATCAAAAGTCTGGGCGATCTTGCTTTGGGCCGCCTCAGTGCCTGGCACTACGATTACAATCACAAGTCAAAGATGAATGCCGATTTCGTGAAAGCCTTCAACGCGGAATTTAAGCGCAATCCGGATTTCTTCGCGGTCGGCGGCTATGACGGCATGCATCTCATCTACGAGGCGCTCAAGAAGACCGGCGGCAAGACCGATGGCGATGCCTTGATCGCCGCGGCCAAAGGCATGAAATGGGAAAGCCCGCGCGGGCCAATCTCCATCGATCCGGAGACCCGCGACATCGTGCAGAACGTATATGTCCGCAGGGTGGAGAAAGTTGGCAACGATATCGTCAATGTCGAGTTCGACACTGTGCCGAATGTGAAAGACCCGACGCACAAGTAGCTTGCCGCCCTGAGCTCTTACGAACTTCCGGATGGGGCGATCTCAAGGTCGTCCCATTCGCTGCATTCGGGATGGCCGCCATAGACAAGAAATCCGTATGATGGTTGCGTTTGACCAATCTATTCGTCATCCCGGGGCGCTGCACAGCCATGAGCGAGGAATCCATAATCACCAACTGGGCGTATGGATTCCGGGTTCATGGTATTCGCGCCCCGGAATGATGAGGCAAACCCCGCGCAAGGGCTAAGCAAAGGCAACCGGCGCCATCATGCTTTCCCCAGTCTTTGGTGTCCTGTTTGATGGCATCGCCTACGGCATGTTGCTGTTCGTGCTGTCGGTTGGGTTGTCGGTGACGCTCGGGTTGATGAACTTCGTCAACCTAGCCCATTGCGCTTTCGCAATGCTCGGCGGCTACGTTACCATTACGCTGGTGAACGAACTTCATTGGCCGTTCCTCGCGACGCTGCCGCCGGCGTTCGCGGCCGCGGCAATCGCGAGTGTCGTTCTTGAACGCGTGCTTTACAGACGGCTCTACCGTGCCAGCGACCTCGATCAGGTGCTGCTCACCATCGGGCTTGCATTCATTTCCGTCGCCATCGCCGCCTATATCTTCGGCACGACCCAGCAGCCGGTCGAAACGCCTAGTGGACTGCGCGGCGTGGTCGATTTCCTCGGCCTCGGGCTTGGAAAGTACCGGTTGTTCCTGATCGGCATCGCATTGGTAGTCACGATGCTGCTGGTCGCAGGCCTGGAATACACGCGCTTCGGCGCGCAGGTTCGCGCGGCGGTTGACAATCAGCGCATGGCGCGCGGGCTCGGCATCGATGTCGATCGCACCTTCGCCTCGACCTTCGCTCTCGGATCCGGTCTTGCGGGCCTCGGCGGCGCCCTCGCGATCGAGGTCGTCGGCCTCGATCCAAATTTCGCCTTCACGTACTTGGTCTATGTGCTGATCATCGTTTCGGTCGGCGGCCTCGGCTCCATTGCCGGCTCGTTTGCCGCCGCAATTCTGATCGGTGTCAGCGACGTCGCCGGCAAATATTACGCGCCTGAGCTTGGCGCCTTTCTGATTTATCTGGTCATGGTCGTGGTGCTCATGTGGCGCCCAGCCGGCTTGTTCGGGAGGCGCTAGACCATGCCGCCCGCAGTCGCAGCGTTGGCACCGCAGGCCTATCTACAGGCACAGAGCCGCTGGCATCCGCTCGAGATTGCGTTCTGGCTTTCGACGCTGCTGCCGTTCTTCCTGTTCCCGAACTATTTGTCGCTTACAAGCCAGATTGCTATCACCGCGCTGTTCGCGCTCTCTCTTGACCTCATCCTCGGCTATGCCGGTATTGTTTCGCTCGGCCACGCGGCCTTCTTCGGCATCGGCGCTTACTCCGCTGGACTGATCTCCAAATTTGGCTGGGGCGAACCACTGACCGGTCTCGTGCTGGCGTCGGTTGCGGCCGGACTTGTCGGTTTTGCTGTCAGTTTTGTCATTTCGCGCTTCCGACATTTTACGCTCATCATGATCACGCTCGGCCTTGGTCTGCTCGCGTTCGAGGCGGCAAACCGCGCACATTGGCTCACCGGCGGCAGCGACGGATTGCAAGGCATTTCGATGTGGCCGGTGCTCGGTTTGTTCAAGTTCGATCTCTATGGCTACGTCGCCTACATCTATTCGCTGGCTGCATTGTTCGTCATTTTCCTGGGCGTGCGCCGGCTGATCAACTCCCCGTTTGGTCTGGCGCTGCGTGGCATCCGGGAGAACTGGATACGAATGCCGGCGATCGGCGCCGACAGCCGCGCGCATATCCGCAAGGCTTACACCATCGCTGCAACGATTGCGGGACTTGCCGGAGCGCTGCTGGCGCAGACGACTGAAAACGTCTCGCTTGAATCGATCAGTTTCCAGCGATCAGCTGACGTGCTTGTGATGCTGGTGCTGGGTGGTGCCGGGCGGCTTTATGGTGGATTGGTCGGCGCGACGATTTTCATGATCGCGCGTGATCAGTTCTCCGGCATCGCCCCGCAATATTGGTATTTCTGGATGGGCATGCTCCTGGTGACGGTTGTCATGGTGCTCCCCAACGGCATTCTCGGCGGCCTATCGGAATTCTATGCGCGGTGGAGACGCAAATGAGCACACCCACGCCTCCAGCTGAGAACGCGATCGCTAGTCGCACAATCGCTTTAGCTACCCGCGGCCTGTCAAAAGCGTTCGGTTCGCTGCCGGTGGCACGCAACATCGAGATCAATCTACCGGTCGGCGCGCGCTACGCGCTGATCGGGCCGAACGGCGCGGGCAAGACGACGCTCATCAACCTGATGACTGGCATGCTGGCGCCCAACGCCGGACAAATTATGCTCGGCGGCAAGGACATCACCGAACTTGGTCCGCAGGAGCGGGTGCGGCGTGGGCTCGCGCGCACATTCCAGATCAACACACTGTTCGCCGGTCTCAACGCGCTGGAGGCGGTGACCTTGGCAGTGGCCGAACGGCGCGGGCTCGCCGGGCAGTTCTGGCGCGGCCTTGGCTCGCATGGCGAAGCCATCGACGAGGCTTACGAGATACTACGCAAATTGCGGCTAGGCGAGTCCTGCTACCAGGTTACGCGCGAATTGCCTTACGGCCGTCAACGGTTGCTGGAAATCGCGCTAGCGCTCGCAACCGGGCCGAAAGTTCTACTGCTCGACGAACCGGCGGCCGGAGTCCCGCAGGAAGAAAGCGGCGAAGTCTTCGAGGCTGTGGCGAGCCTGTCGGACGATCTCACCTTATTGTTTATTGAGCACGACATGCACGTTGTGTTTCGCTTCGCAAGCCACATCATCGTGCTGGTCGGCGGTGCGATCTTTACGGAAGGTTCGCCGGCCGAGATCGCTGCCGACCCGGGCGTGCGGGAAGTCTATCTGGGCAAGCGCAAACATGGCTGACTCCTTGCTCAAGGTCAACAACGTTACTGCCGGTTATGGCGACGCCGTCGTGCTGCACGGTATTTCGCTCGACTTGCCAGAGAACAGCAGCCTGGCAGTGCTCGGCCGCAATGGCGTCGGTAAGTCGACATTGCTGATGACCATCATGGGCTACACACAATTGCGCAGTGGTCAGGTGACTTGGCACGGTCAGGATATTTCGCGCATGCCTCCGAACCGCCGCGCGACCAAAGGTATCGGCTGGGTCGCCCAGGAGCGGGAAATCTTTCCCTCGCTGTCGGTCGAGGAGAATCTCACGGTCGCGGCGCAGCCAGGCTCCTGGGATCTTGACGCGGTTTTCAGACTTTTTCCGCGCCTCGCCGAGCGCCGCCGCAACATGGGTAACCAGCTCTCCGGCGGCGAGCAGCAAATGCTCGCAATCGCGCGCGCACTGATGACCAATCCGACACTGATGCTATTCGATGAGCCATTCGAGGGTCTCGCGCCTGTAATCGTCGACGAGCTCATTGCCGCGATGAAGACGATGCTCTCCGACCGCCGCATCGCCATTATCCTTGTCGAGCAGCACACGGACTTCGCGCTCGAACTGACGGCTGAAGCTATCGTGTTGGAGCGTGGCGCTGTGGCGCACCGCGCAACTTCTGCGCAGTTGTTGAGAGATAGCGCCACGCTCGAACGGCTGGTCGGGTTGCGCGTGGCCGCGACGGCGTGAGATGCTTGACATTACGGGTTCGCCGCCCCCGGAATGACGTCGAAAAGGAAAGTCTCTTATGTCCAGCCCGATGATTCCGCGCGAACGTGCCGACTACTCGGCGATCGTCGACCGCCCGCCGCTCAAATTGCCGGGCAATGCCCGCATTGTATTCTGGACCACTGTCAATTTCGAGGTCTGGGACATCGGCAAGCCGATGGCGCGGCAATTGCTCCCGGCCCCAACGGGAGTTCAGCTCATGCCCGACGTCGTGCATTGGGCCTTCCACGAATACGGCATGCGGGTCGGCTGCTGGCGTTTCTTCGATTTGTTCAAACGCCTCGGCATCAAGCCGACGCTTGCCGCCAATGCGCGTATCTGCGGGGACTATCCGCGCGTGGCAAAGGCGGCGCGCGATGCCGGCTGGGAGTTTATGGCCCACGCCTATGAGCAGGGTCCGATTCACAAGGAAACCGACCAGGCCGTCATGATCAAGCGGACCATGGACATTCTGACCAAATTCACCGGCAAGAAGCCGGTTGGCTGGCTCGGGCCGGGCCTGACACAAACGCTGGACACGCCGGAATTGCTCGCGGCAGCGGGCGTGAAATATATCGGTGACTGGGTCTATGACGATGAGCCGACGGTGATCCGCACCGCTAAGGGGCCGCTCGTCACCCTGCCCTACAGCATCGAGCTAAACGACATTCCGATGATGCTAATCCAACATCACGAGAGCGACTATCTGCTAAATCGCACCATCGACCAGTTCGACCGGCTTTATGGCGAGAGCACGACCCGCGCCAAATTCTGCGCGCTGGCGATCCATCCCTACATTAGCGGGCAGCCGCACCGGATCAAATATCTCGAGCAGATCTACGATCACGTGAACAAGCATGAAGGCGTGCTGCACTGGAACGGCGAGCAGATCTTCGACTGGTACCGCAGCATTGCCAAGATCGAAGCTGCCGCATAGCGTTGCGCCGCCGCCCATAAGAGCAAGATCGGCGGTCTTGGGAAGACTCAAATGCGTATCAAGGCATTCGCGAGCCTCATTGGAGCGTTCGCGCTGTTTGCGGAGGCGTCTGCACCGGCTGAGGAAATCCGTCTCGCGCGGCAATTTTCCATGGGCTACCTGCAGCTCAACGTGATGGAGCACCAACAGCTCATTGAGAAGCATTCAAAAGCGCTCGGCCTCGACGATGTGAAAGTTTCATGGTTCACCTTCAACGGGCCAACCGCGGTCAACGAAGCGCTGATTTCCGGCAATATTGATGTCGGTTCGGGCGGTGTGCCTGGACTGCTCATGCTTTGGGCGCGCAGCAAAGGCACTCCGCAGGAGGTGCGCGGAATTTCTGCGCTGAGCTCGCAGCCATTCTTGCTCAACAGTCGCGATCCCGCCATCAAGACCATCAAGGACTTCAAGGAAAGCGACCGCATCGCCGTGCCCGCTGTGCGATCCTCGGTGCAGGCGATCACGCTGCAAATGGCGGCGGCGAAGGAGTATGGCACGAAACAATTTGCGAGATTCGATCCGCTGACGGTTTCGATGACGCCGCCGGATGCCACAGTCGCGTTGCTCAAGGGCGGCGCTCAGATCAGTGCCGCATTCAGCGTGCCGCCGTTTCAGTATCAGCAGCTCGAGGATCCCGCCGTTCACACCGTGCTCAATTCCTTCGACGTGATGAGCGGCTCGCATACATTCACCGCCGTCTGGGCTCCGGCGAAATTCCGCGACGGCAATCCGGTTCTTTACAAGGCGCTGGTGGCGGCACTGAAGGAAGCGACCGATATCGTCAATAAGGACAAGACGGCCGCGGCTGCTCTGTGGATCGAGGATTCGAAATCGAAACTGTCGATCGACATGGTCGGCAAGATTGTCGCCGGCCCGCAGGTGCGCTGGACTCTGACCCCCGAAAACACCATGAAATATGCGGACTTCATGGCGGTGGTCGGCACCCTCAAGGCCAAGCCCGCGTCGTGGAAAGATTACTTCTTCCCAGAGATCCACGACGAGAAGGGGAGCTGAGGCCGTCATCCAACGTATGGCCGCGCTGCTGTCACCTATCCGCCAGTCACCACTTTATGGCTCTGCTCGCCGAGGCCTTCGATCGAGGCCGTCACCACATCGCCGGCCTTAAGATAAACCGGCGGCTTGTGGCCGAGGCCGACGCCCGCAGGCGTGCCGGTGAGGATCACGTCGCCCGGCTGAAGACTCATGAAGCGGCTGATGTAGGAAACAAGCTCGGCAACCGAAAAAATCATCTCGCGCGTATTGCCGTTCTGCTTGCCGACGCCGTTGACTGCGAGGCGCAGTGCCAGTTTCTGTGGATCCGCGATCTCGTCGCGTGTCGCCAGGAACGGACCGAGCGGCGCGAAAGTATCGGCGCTCTTGCCCTTGAAGCCCTGCCCGCCACGATTGAATTGGAAGTCACGCTCGGAAAAATCGATGCCGACGCAATAACCAAGCACATGGTCGAGCGCGTCCCGCTCCGCGATATAGACGCCGGGCTTGCCGATCACCACGCCGAGCTCGATCTCCCAGTCGACGCTCTTTGCCCCGTGCGGCACGACGAGATCGTCGGTCGGCCCGCAAAGCGCGCTGGTGGCTTTTAGAAATAGCGTCGGCTCCTTCGGCAAAGGTAGGCCGGTTTCCTCCGCATGATCGCGATAGTTCAGGCCAACGCCAATGATTTTGCCGATGCCGCGCAAAGGCGGGCCCAGCACGACGCCCTTCTCCGCTTTCGACAGTGCTTTCGCAGGTACAGCCGCGATCGCCTCGATGTCGGCAAACGTCGGTGCGCGCGGGTTGAGGGCGGCAAAGCTACCCGACAGGTCGAACACTTCGCCATCTAGAATCAGACCGGGCTTTTCACCAACCGCAGAGCGATAACGAACAAGCTTCATGGCCTGTACAATACCCGGGCTAACTGTAAAACTGCCAGCCAATCATATCCCGAGGAACGCCCGCGCATGAATTTCCCCAAGCCCGCTGTCGGCATGCTGCCAAACGACCGTCTCGATTATTCCGCGATCACCACACGCAAGCCGCTGAAGTTGCCGAACGGCGCGCGCATGGTGGTGTGGACCATCACCAATGTCGAGGAATGGGACCCGACGCAGACTATGCCGCGGACGGTGCTCACCCCGCCCGCCGGCGGCTCGCCGATGCCTGACATTCCGAATTGGTGCTGGCACGAATACGGCAACCGCGTTGGCTTCTGGCGGCTGCTACAGGTTTACGACGACTTCAAGATTCCTGGCGTGATGAACGTCAACGGTGTCGCGGTGCAGACCTATCCGGACATCGTGAAGGCTTGCATCGAGCGCAACTGGGAATTCATCGGCCATGGATACACCCAGCGAAACATGCAAAAGGTCGAAAACGAGCGTGTGGATATCCGCAGGAGCGCTGAGGTGCTGGAAAAAGCGACGGGAAAGCGTCCGCGCGGCTGGCTCGGACCCGGCCTGACTGAAACCTGGGAAACGCCCGATATCCTGGCGGAAGAAGGCTACGACTATGTGGCCGACTGGGTGCTCGACGACCAGCCCGTATGGATGAAGACGCGCACCAAGTCGATCCTCAACATTCCCTATACGCAAGAATGCAACGACGTCGCCATGATGCTGATTCAGCATCACAAGGCGTCGGAGTTCTATGAGCGGGCGATGGACCAGTTCGAGCAGATCTACAAGGATGCTAAGGGCTCGGCGCGGGTGATGGCGATTTCAGTGCACCCTTACATCATGGGCGCGCCGCACCGAACGAAATATTTCCGTAAGATCTACGAGAAGATCCGCAAAAAGCGCGACGTGCTGTTCTGGACCGGATCGCGGATCGCCGACTGGTATACAAAGGTCGGGCCGAAATCGGCGTAGCCCTTATGCCCATGCATCCGCGTGAACGACTAGCCTATTCGCCGATCGACGGCCGGCCGCCGCTCAAATTGCCGAAAGGTGTGCGGCTGGTGATCTGGCCGGTGCTGGCGCTTGAGGAGTGGGACATGGCGCGGCCAATGGCGCGCATGGTCATTTCGCCGCCGCAAGGGCAGCCGATGCTACCGGACCATCCGAACTGGAGTTGGCATGAATACGGCATGCGCGTCGGATTCTGGCGGCTGCGCAAGATGATGCTCAAGCTCGGGATCACTCCGACGGTAACGCTTAATGCCAAAGTCTGCGAAACATATCCGCTGGTCGTCCAAGCGTGTCTCGACAGCGGCTGGGAGCTCAACGCGCACGGTTACGACCAAATCCCGATGCACAAACTCGACAACCAGCGCGCCGTCATCATGAAGTCCATGGACGTAATCGAGAAATTCTCCGGCAATCGTCCGCGCGGCTGGTTTGGTCCGGGGCTGACCCAGACCTTCGATACGCTCGACTATCTTTCGGAAGCGGGTGTCGAATATATCGGTGACTGGGTGCTCGACGATGAGCCGGTGACGCTGGAGACCGCTCACAAACCGGTTGTGGCGCTGCCTTACAATTTCGAAATCCACGACATCGTCATGATGGCGCTGCAACACCTTCCCTCAAACGAATGGCACGCCCGTGCGCTAGACCACTTTATGACGCTCTATAAGGAATCGGCCGAGCGGCCGAAAATTATGGCGATGGCCTGCCACCCCTATCTCTCTGGCGTGCCTCATCGCATCGGCCATGTGGAGCGGACATTTGCGGAGATCCTTTCGCATGACGGCGTCGTAACCTGGGATGGCGCAAAAATCCTCGACTGGTATCTGGCCGCGCAGAATAACGCGCACAAATAAAGAGACACACCGCAAAATGCTGCCGCATGCCTATCGCACTTGCTTCGTTCCGCATGACATCAAAGCTCCGATCAAAGGCGCTGCCAGCGGGCCGCTCGCGGGCTTGAGTGCGGTGGTCAAGGACATGTACGACATCGCGGGCGAGCGCACTGGCTGCGGCAACCCGGAATGGCTCGCAAGCCACGCGCCTGCCACGCGCCATTGCCCGCCGGTGCAGAAAATACTCAACGCCGGCGCGACCATCACCGGCAAAACTGTGTGCGATGAATTCTTCTACAGCGTGAGCGGCGCCAATGCGCACTACGGCACGCCCGTGAATGCACGCGCACCAGGTCGCTTGCCCGGAGGATCGTCCGCGGGCGCAGCTGCTGCCTGCGGCGCTGGTTTGTGCGATTTCGCGCTCGGCAGCGATACCGGCGGCTCGGTGCGAGTCCCCGCGTCCTTTAACGGCATTTATGGCCTTCGGCCCACGCATGACCGCATCGAGCACAGCGGCGTTGTCGACATGGCCCCAACCTTCGACGTACCGGGCTGGTTCGCGGCAACGCCGGGCGTATTCCGTAAGATCGGTGCTGTGCTGCTGGACGACCGTGGTGTGACCGTGAAGATCGAGCGCGTTGTCGTGCTGGAAGACGCTTTTGCGCAGGCGGAGGAACCAGTGGCGGACCTGCTACGCACGGCCCTCGAATTCATGAGCGATGACTTGCCGGAGATGGTGCATGGCAAGATCGCGCCCGAGAGTCTCGATACCTGGCGCGAGGCGTTCAGAATCGTCCAGGCTTACGAAACGTGGCAGACATTCGGCGGATTTATCACCAGGCACAAGCCGAACATCGGTCCGGGCGTGCGGGAGCGCATGGAATTTGCCGCCACTGTCACGAGGACGCAGGCCGACGCCGCTCGCAGCGTACAGATCAAGGCACGCGAGCACATCCGGCAGATCACGGCTCCCGGAACGATTCTTGCGTTGCCGACTGCACCGTGCATTGCACCC
The DNA here is from genome assembly GCA_035315965.1 of Pseudolabrys sp. Classification (GTDB taxonomy): domain Bacteria; phylum Pseudomonadota; class Alphaproteobacteria; order Rhizobiales; family Xanthobacteraceae; genus Pseudolabrys. The sequence continues at coordinate 13,591 of DATFXJ010000062.1, read as the reverse complement.
AAGGTCGAAATTTCAGGCGCGGAACTGGAAGAATTCCGCGTTCGGGTCATGCGATTGACATGCACCTCCGGCGTCTCCGGCTTGCCGCAAATGAGCATCCCGGCAGGGACGATCGACGGATGCCCAATCGGCCTGTCCTTCATTGGCTGGGCGGGCGGAGATGAGGCGCTCCTGGATCTTGCCTGTGAATTGCCGCGTCACTGCGGCATGGCGGCGTGAGGCGTTTTGTGCTTTGACTGAGCCATGTAGCGTCTGCGGATCGCAAAACAACATGGTGTCAAACCAGTTTCTCGACAAGCAAACCATCGCCGAGTTAACCGCGCGGATGTACCTCGACACCGGCGCTGTGCGCTTTATGAGCGACAAGCCGTTCATCTTTACGAGCGGTTGGGCGAGCCCGGTCTACAACGACTCGCGCTGGCTGATGTCGTTTCCCGACGTCCGCTCGACGTTGATGAATTTTGCGGTTCACACGATCGAACGCGAAATCGGCCGCAATAAGATCGACGCGGTGGCGGGCGGCGAAACCGCCGGCATCCCATTTGCGGCCTGGGTGGCCGACCGCATGCACCTACCGATGCAATATGTGCGTAAAAAGCCGAAAGGTTTCGGCCGCGGCGCTCAGATCGAGGGGCAATTAATTCCGGGCCAACGCGTGCTGCTGGTCGAGGATCTCGCTACCGACGGCAAGAGCAAGGTCAACTTCATCAACGCGCTGCGCGAAGCAGGCGGCAAGTGCGATGACTGCTTCGTGATTTTCTTTTACGACATCTACCCGCAAGGTAAGAAAATCCTTGATGACCTTGGCGTCAGATTGCATCCGCTCACCACCTGGAAACACGTTTTGGCGGTTGCGAAAGCGAGCGGGAAATTCGAGCCGACGATGCTGGCAGAGGTGGAGAAATTTATCGCCGATCCGGCGGGCTGGTCGAAGGCGCACGGCGGAGCAGCCGAGGCGGCGGAGTGACTTTCACTTGTCATGCCCGCGCTTATCGCGGGCATCTCACTTAGGGGCGCAACCGCGTTGCCACCTTGAGCGGGACGGCCGGGACAAGCCCCGGCCATGACGGTTCACAAGGAGGCCTGTCATGGCGAAAGCAAAACGCAAGGAAAAGGCAAGCAGGGCGAAAACAAAGAAGACAAAGACCGCCGTCAAATCCGCGAAACGTGCACATCGCGCATCGGGGGCGTCACACGTGAAGGCGCGAAAGCCGCAGCGTTTCACCTTCAGCCATCATCGCGAGGAAGATTTCGACCAGGGCCTGCGCTCTTACGCCAAGTACCGCGACCTCGGTATCGCGACGGCAACCGATGGCATGGTGCATGCGCACGTCATCCGTTTTATTCCTCCGTTCCGCCCGGAAGAAGTCTCCAAGCGGCATTATCACGACGTCGATTTCCAGATGGTCTATGTGCTCAAGGGGTGGATCAAGAGCGAGTTCGAAGGCGAAGGCACGCATACGTTCCATGCCGGCTCGTGCTGGATCCAGCCGCCGCGCATCAAGCACGCCGTGGTCGGCTATTCCGACGATTGCGAATTGCTGGAAATCATCATGCCGGCCAATTTCGACACGGTGACGTTGGCGTAGGCCGGGCGCGGACACAGACTCCCAATTGTCATTCGGGGAGGGCGCAAAGCCGGGTCAAACAGGGCTAGCTCGACCGCAACGCGGGACGACCATCGAACAGCAATGCAGTAGGGCGGTGGGCACTAGCTTTTACGTCAATGCTTCCATTCCGGCGCAGGCATGGGCCTCCAGGCACGCTTGAGCTGCAAGTCGTCGGCAATAGCGTTGGCGGCGATGTAACCAGCCGCCTCCGATGCGGCCGTTGCGCTCGAGCACGGCGACTCGCAAGCCGGCACGTGCAAGATAAGCGGCGAGCGTCAGGCCATTGTGGCCGGCCCCAATCACGACGCCATCGAATTCCGCCATATTGCCCCCGTCTTGCAGATTTCAGCTGTTGGGACCGGCTTTTACTCCCAGTCCGCGCATGAAGCGCTCCCGAATTTGCACCGGATCGCGATCGGTTGTTGCCACCGCCGGCTTGTTGTCGATGCGCGCGGCGATGAGACTGGGCCCCTCGCCCTTGAGCGCGGATGCCGTTAGTTGATCGAAATTTGCTTCGTCGGCAGCCCAGGCGCTGTTTGCGATGCCGGCCCCGCGCGCGATGGCGACAAGGTCGGCGACCGTTGCGCTCGCCGTCGGCTGTCCGCCCGTGATCTGATAGATGCCGTTATCCCACACAACGATAGTCAGATTTTTCTGGGCGCGTTCGGCGACAGTGGCGAGACAGCCGAGCTGCATCAGTAGCGAGCCTTCGCCTTCGAGCGCAATCACGTGCCGGCGCGGCTGCGCGATGGCGACCCCAAGCGCAATTGGAATAGCAAGGCCCATACTGCCGAGCATATAAAAATTCTGTGGGCGCTGACCGCTCGCCCACAGGTCGAAATTGGCGTTACCAATACCACCGATGACCGCTTCGTCGCGTTTGAGTTGCATAACCAGCCGCTTGGTCAACTCGAAACGGTTCATCACCTTGGCATTGTGTGCGCCTATCGCTCTGGCCGGTTTCGCAGTCATGATGACCTCATCCCTCGAATACTTTGCCGCCGGTCAGCAGCGGCGAGAGGATGAAGGTCACCGGCGCCTGCGTCGCCACAGCCTGTTTGATCGACCGGTCGACGGTAAACGCAAGCTCGTCTAGGCGCGTTATCGTAATGTTTTCCACCGCAAGCGAGTTGAGCACCGGCCGCATGGTCTTGCATACGAGTGCCTGGCCGAGATTGAACTCACCAAGTGTGCCGCGTTCCGATACGAAGATGAGTGCCGGGATCTGGCAGGGCACGACCAGAGAAGCGAGCGCATTCGGGATCGTACCGAAGCCACTGGTTTGCATCAGCGCCGCGCCGCGCAGTCCGCCCATCCATGCGCCGGCGATGATGCCGAGTGCCTCTTCTTCACGGGTCGCGGCAAAAGTGGTGAAAAATGTGTCGGCGTGAATGGCTTTGATCAGCGGCGTGAACACACGGTCGGGAACGTAAACGACGAGTTTGACGTCGTTCGCTTTCAGGGTTGCGAGCACGATCTCATGCCAGGTGGTTACTCGCGTTTGGGTATCTGTCATGACCGGAAGGACCGGGCCGCTGCCGTTTAGATAGCGTGAAATTTGATCTTTTTGATCTGATTGTCGGCGCTCGTTTTAGGGACCATTGCTCCAGTAATCGCAAAAGCTTAGCCTAAGATAAATAACGGCGCTAATCAGAAAATAATGCGAAAACTTGAGGGGAGGACGATGACAAAATCCAACCGACATTCCCTGCCGTCGCGGCGCATTATCATCAAAGGCGCGGGTGCCCTCGCTGCCGGCGTCGCTGCACCGACATTCTTGCGCGTGCGCTCGGTTTATGCCGCCTACCCTGACCGGCCAGTGAAGATCGTCGTGGCCAATACGCCCGGCGGACCGTCTGATATCGTCGGCCGTATTACAGCCGCCGCGCTTCAGCAATCGACCGGCAAGACTTTTATCATCGAAAATATCGGCGGCGCTGGGGGCAACATCGGTTTTGGCAATGCCGCGCATGCCACCCCTGATGGCTACACAATCCTGCTCGCAACCAATGCCTGGTCTGTCAATGTCAGCCTTTACAACAAGATTCCGTACGATCCGCTCAAGGATTTCGTGGGGGTGAGTGAATTGGCGACCTCACCCAACACCTTCGTCGTCAAATCGGAGCTGCCGGCGAAAACGATAAAGGAATTTGTTGCGCTGGCGCGGGCCAATCCAGACAAGTTCAACTGCGCAACGCCACCGATTGGCACCACCCCACAGATCCAGCTTGAAGTTCTCAAGATCCGTGAAAAACTGCCCAAGCTGGAAAACGTTGTCTACAAAGGCGGTGGCGACGCTATCCAAGCTTTGCTGAGCGGGACAGCGCAATTAAGCTCTGGTTCGTTGCCGCCGGCCGCACCGCACATCAAGGCCGGGACGCTGCGATGCCTTGTTGTAACCGGCGAAACCCGCTGGCCGGACTTGCCCGACGTTCCGACGATGGTGGAAGCCGGCTACAAGGATTTTGTTTTCGCGACCGATACCACTCTACTGGCACCCGCAAAAACTCCGTCGGAAATCATCAAATGGCTGGAAACAGAAACGCTCAAGGTGCTTGGCACGCCGGAGATGAAAGAGAAATTGTACCAGTCCGGTTTCCAGGTGCGGGCGAAGGGCGCTAACGCGGCGTGGGCGCGCGTGACCAAAGAAATCACCATGTTTAAGGAAATTATTGACCAGGCCGGTATTCAAAAATTGTGACAACATTCGTTATTCCGAGGCGGTCCGGAATCCATAACCGTTGCGGCAGAGTGTGCATTCCGGATCGCCGCTTTGCGGCATTCGGAATGGACGGGGAGTGAGCCGTGCATATCAAAACTATCGAGCCGATCGCAGTCAGTCTGCCGATGCTCAAGCCCGTCATTATGGCGGGCGAGGAAGTCCACCGCGCGGACAACGTGCTGGTGCGGATCGAGGCGGATAACGGACTCATCGGCTGGGGCGAAGCGGCTTCGGCGCCGGTAATGACGGGCGATACGCTGGAGAGCATAGTTTCCGCGGTACATTATCTAACCGCAGCGTTGCGAGGCCGCGATGTAGGCGACATTGCCGGCGCACTGGCAGTGATGGACGCCCGTATGTATGGCAATCACGGCGCCAAGGCTGCAATCGAGATTGCCCTGCATGATCTCACCGGCCGTGCGACAGGAAAGCCGGTGCATGCGCTGCTGGGCAAAAAAAAGCGCAGCCGCATGTCGCTGCTCGGCGTCATCGGTGGCGGCGATTACGAGAGCGACCTGCGCGATGCCGAAGAGAAAAAGGCAGCAGGCGTAACTGCCTACAAGATCAAGGTCGGCATCGATAGGCCTGTAGACGATGCGGCACGCACGCGCGAAATTTGCAAGGTGCTGGGCAGCGGCATGCTTATTTCCGCCGATGCGAACCAGGGCTACACCACGGAACAGGCCCTCACCTATGTGCGAGCGGTGAACGGATCGGGGCTCGATTTCTTCGAACAGCCGGTGGCAGCTGCTGATCTCGCCGGCATGGCCGCGGTAGCTGCAGCAACCGACATTGCGATTGGCGCCGATGAAGGCATTCATTCGCTCGAAGACATCAGACGCCATTACGAGCACAAGGCTGCGCGCGGCGTGAGCCTGAAGGCAATCAAATTGGGCGGCATCCGTGCGCTGACGGAAGCGGGAAGTCTGTGCGACCGCCTCGGCATGAGCGTGAATATTTCCTGCAAGACCGGCGAATCGAGCGTCGCCTGCGCGGCCGCGCTTCACGTTGCCGCCGTCATCCCGAATATTGCCTGGGGACTAACGCTAACGCATACCGGGCTCGCGGAGGACGTCGCTGCAGCACCAGTTCCGACCGCCAAAGGCCACGTTGACAACCTCGACCGTCTCGGACTCGGTGTCGATGTCGATGAAGATCGTGTCCATCGCCACCGCGTATATGTAGAAGCAAGAAATACTGTGGCCCGGATCTGCATATAGCCGCCCTTAGGCCTCATTGACCTCGTTCGGCCATTCGCATCCCGGACATTGGCCCGGAATGATGTCGTTAAAGGTAGACTAGCGCTTTCCCAGTCTAACGGTGCCGCGAAAGCCCAAAAGTTGGGCTGAATAATCGCCGTTGAGCGCAAGACTAGAAGTTAAAGCCAAGCACTTTCCTTGCGACGTTAGTACTTAATTTAACATCAAATCCAATATTGATCTGTTTGGTTTAAAAGAGGAGCGGTTTTATGGACCATCAAGCTGAAAATACAGCGGTGAAACAGCGGGGACGTCCTTTCGAACCAGGGCAAAGCGGAAATCCAAAAGGACGGCCGAAGGGATCGCGCAACCAAGCCACCATGATCGCCGAGGCCCTGCTGGACGGTGAAGCTGAGGCGATAACTCGCAGGTTGGTCGACAAAGCCTTGGAAGGCGATACGGCTGCCTTGCGGCTTTGTTTTGACCGGCTCTTAGCACCAAAACGCGAGCGCGGGATGAGTTTTGAGTTACCTATTAAAATCGAAACTGCTGCAGACGCAGCCCGTGCTCATCACTGGTACCGACCGCGGGGAATCTCTCTCCGAGTGAAGCCTCAGAAATCATGGCTTTGATTTCTTCTCACGTCCGCGTACTCGAGGTTACGGAAATCGAGGCCCGCTTGGCCGCGTTGGAAAAGAAGTCCAAGCCATGAGCGTCCGTCGGCTACGAGCACGGCTGATCGCTTAGCGCGATCAGCTAGCGAGACAAAGCAGATAAAGAGCGCCGTGAAAATTAATTGTTAAATAAACATTTCCTAATCGAATTGCGGCGGGGCGGGTCGCCGCTTGATGTGTCAGAGTGAACGGTCGGTTAGCGAGTGCGCGTGAGATTAATCGTCATTTTTGTGAGAGCGTTGATTCTCGCAGTCACCGCGGCGCATGTTGTTGGTTGTTCGGGCCCACGTTCCAGGACCGAACCGATAGTGAGAACGGGCACAGTCCGGACGTCGACACTCCGTCACATGGAAAGCCTCAACATGGACCGCGCTGCACCAATCCTCATCCACATCTATAAGGAGGAAAGCACGTTAGAGATCTGGAAGCAGGATCGGACCGGCGAGTTTGCACTGCTCAAATCCTATCCGATCTGCAAATTTTCAGGAAACCTTGGACCAAAAATTCTCGAGGGTGATCACCAAGCGCCTGAAGGCTTTTACGACATTACACCAGAGCAAATGAATCCATACTCGCGTGAATATCTCTCCTTTAATATTGGTTTTCCCAATGCCTTTGATCAATCTCTTGGGCGAACCGGTAGTTTTCTTATGGTGCATGGCGGATGCAAGTCAGTCGGCTGTTACGCCATGACAGATTATGAAATGGAAGAGATCTACGGGCTAGTCGACGAAGCCTTCAAAGGCGGCCAAGAAAAAATTCAGTTGGCAGCCTTTCCCTTCCGAATGACAACCCAAAACTTGGCGCGCCACGCGGACGACCCTAATGTGCGGTTTTGGGAATTGCTCAAAATGGGGAGCGATGCGTTCTTTGCGACATGGCGACCGCCGTTGGTTGCTGTTTGCGATCAGCGCTATGTGTTCAATCCGGTGGTTAGCGATAGTCTCGATCCAAGCGGTCCTTGCCCGCCCGGCATTAGTACAACATCTGTTGCCGCAGCACCCCGGTCGCCTCCTAAATTGTCGGGACCTATTTCAGTGTACCCATCGCGTTCTTTTGGCAGCCTTGATCGCGTAATAAAGTAAAGCACGACCGACAAGGTCAAAGTGCCTTTCAGTATCTAGCGCTCCACTGCGTCCCCGCAAAAGGGAGGTTACGCTAATGCCCAGAAAAGAGATCCTGGACCAGATTGAGAAGTACGTCCGCCCGTTCTGCATTACCAAGGGCAAAGACTTTCGACTAAAAGACTTCGACCCCGGGGATACTTGCGGCCTGAAGATGGACAAAGGCCAGGCGGCCGAACTTCTCCAACGCGGCACTGCGTGGCTCACAGAAGAGCAAGAAATGCTCTACGCGCAAGACCGCTGGTCGGTATTGCTCGTTTTCCAAGCGATGGATGCGGCCGGCAAAGACGGCACGATCAAACATGTGATGTCAGGCGTGAATCCACAGGGTTGCCAGGTCTTCTCGTTCAAGCAGCCCTCGCGTGAGGACCTCGACCATGACTTCATGTGGCGGTACGCCAAGTGTCTCCCAGAGCGGGGACGAATCGGGATCTTCAACCGGTCCTACTACGAAGAAGTGCTTATCGTGCGCGTGCACGAGGAGATTCTCAAGCGCCAGAGGTTGCCGCCATCGCTCGTTAGCAAACGTATTTGGGACGAGCGGCTTGCAGATATTGTGCATTTCGAGGACTACCTCACGCGGCAGGGTACCATCATTCTCAAGTTCTTTCTAAACGTGTCTCGCAAGGAGCAGAAGAATCGCTTTATGGAGCGACTCGATAAGCCGAAAAAGCACTGGAAGTTCTCCGCCTCCGACGTGTACGAACGCAAATTTTGGCCCGACTACATGCATGCCTTCGAAGAGGCGATCCGCGCTACCGCATCGAAACACGCGCCGTGGTATGTCGTACCGGCCGACAACAAATGGTTCACCCGGCTTTTGGTTGCCGCAGCTATCGTGGCCGCAGTGGAGGAACTCGACCTCACATTCCCACAAGTCGACGCGAAGAAGAAAAAGGAGTTGTTGGCCGCACGTGCCGCGCTTGTCCGCGAATCGTAGTGCGATCATCTGGTTCTGCTGTCGGTAGTTGGTTCTGGTGCCATCGTCAATGCTTGTCGCCACTGTTGCGGCCTTCATGTTGAGGCTACACTACAATTGACGGCGAAATTTTCATTTTAGGTTAGGAGCGCGCATGTCGACGACGATCTCCATCCTCGGCGGCGTTGGTTTGTTTCTGCTTGGCATGACGGTCATGACCGACGGTTTGAAGGCGCTGGCCGGCTGCGCCCTGCGCACGGTGCTTGCGAAAGCGGCGGCAACACCGATGCGCGGTGCTTTTTGGGGCGCCGTTGCAACGCTCCTTGTGCAGTCGTCCAGTGCAACGACGATGACGACCATCGGTCTTGTGAGTGCGGGCCTCCTGACGTTTCCGCAGGGATTGGGACTTGTCTTTGGCGCGAATGTTGGCACGACGGGGACTGGCTGGCTCGTTGCACTCATCGGCGTCCGGGTGTCGCTCACCGCCGCGGCGCTGCCGATGATTTTCATCGGTGCGTTGGTCAAGCTATTAGGCCGAGGGCGTTTGTCGGGTGCTGCTGGGGCGCTCGCCGGATTCGGGCTTGTGCTTTTCGGGCTAACGACTCTTCAGCAAGGGATGGGAGGGCTAGCCGAACGATTGCACCCAGCAGATCTGCCTGCCGTGCTTGCGGGATCTGGCGCCGGGTGGTTCGCGAGCATGTTTGGGATCCTAACGTTGGTCGTCGTTGGGCTGGTAATGACGGCCCTAATGCAATCTTCGACTGCGGCCATCGCGTTGACGATGTCCGCTCATTACGCTGGCGCTGTTGGGCTGGATCAAGCGTGCGCGCTAATCATCGGGCAGAATATTGGAACGGCGACCAGCTCTGCGATGGCGGCGCTCGGCGCGAGCACCACGGCCAAAAGGTTGGCCCTTGCGTACGTTTTTTTCAAGCTGATCGCCGCCGTGATCGCGCTCGTGCTTTTTCCTGTCGTCACTCCTCTTCTTATTCGTGCCTCTAGCACAGTCGACGGAGTGACGCTACTTGCCGGCTACCATACGGCATACAACGTCATCGGCGTCTCTGTGTTGCTGCCGGTGATCGACAGGTTCACTCGATTCGTCGAGCGAATTCTGCCCGAGCGAGCCTCCCCGCTTACGCGTTGCCTTGATCCCTCGGCACTCGTCACACCGATCGCGGCCGTGGAAGCAGTACGGCGGACGGTCGCACGGGCGCTTGGAGCGCTCTGCACTTCAGTAGGCGCATCGTTGGCAGCGAGCGGAGGGGAAGCCGCTCGCCCGGAGAAAATTACCATATCGGTGCCAGAAGCCGGCGATGCGCTACGCCAGGCACAGGTATTCATGTCAGACGTGGACGGACCTCCCGAATCGGAGGACGAGCAGTGGCGACTGACCAGTACATTACACGCGCTCGACCACGCCTCTCGGCTCGCCGAAATAGCTGGTAATGGTGCCGAATTGGTGACCTCGAGCAGCGAACCCGAAGATGTACGTGCCGCACAGTTGTGCGCAGAGGCGATGCGACGTGTGGCTTCAATCGTGGGCAAAGTTGCGGCACTGCCTGAAGCTCATCCAATTAAAATTCGAGACAGTATAATCGGTTCTACCCATTCCAATGCTACAACCGATTCATCCACCGAGGAGCCTCTTATCGAGCTAGAGCGCTGTGCCAAGACATTGAGCGAACTGCGTCGCACGCATCGCAGCGCCACGCTGAGCGAGGTAGCAAAGGGAATGCTAACAGCGGACGAGGCAATCGTTCGCGTCGACACGGTACGAAATCTTGAGATGCTGACGAATCACGCCTGGCGCTCCACCTCGCATCTTGTTGGGCGCGGCCACTAGCACAAAGATTGCACAATTCGATAAGCACCACGCGAAGCAGGCCCGATGAGAGCGCCTTTACGTGCCTGCTTCTATTGCGGTGACGCTGTTTCGTAAGCTCCCCGTCGAACGGATTACGAGCTTCTCCATCTCTACGACGAGAAAGAACACCAGTCCGCCTGCGAACAACCACGGCCAGATCCAAAGCGGGATGGCTTCGTTTTCGAACAGCCGCTGCAATGGGGTTGCATAGGTGAACAGAAGCTGAAGGATTACGACCGCTCCGATGCCAACTGGCAGGTACTTGTTGCCAAGATGAGCCTTAAACGAGAGCGAAGAGTCGAGCAAATAGCGGCTGTTCAGAAGATAGAATACTTGCCCAATCGTGATGGCGTTAACTGCGACAGTGCGGGCGAGCGCGTCCGAGCCATGCTGAGACTTTATCCAGAAGAAAGCCAACAGCGTAAATGCGAGCAAAGCTAACCCAACGAAGATAACGCGCCAGATTCCAAAACCGGTCAAGATCGGTCGGTCGGTCGCGCGTGGCGGTCGTTTCATCACATCCAACTCGTGCGGTTCGAAAGAGATCACGAGCCCAAGCGCAACGGAGGTCACCATGTTGACCCATAGAACTTGCGGAGCAGTGATTGGCATGGTGAAACCGAGGAAAATAGCCACCGCAATAACCAGAGCCTGGGCGACATTGGTCGGCAACATGAAGAGAATCGCCTTCTCGATGTTGTTATAAACCGTGCGACCCTCCTTTACCGCAGCCGTGATCGACGCAAAGTTATCGTCCGCTAGGATCATCTCAGCGGCCTCTTTGGTCACCTCGGTGCCTTTGATGCCCATGGCGACACCGATGTCGGCCTTTTTCAGAGCCGGCGCATCGTTCACTCCGTCACCCGTCATCGCCACGATCTGCTTATTCGCCTGAATCGCTTTTACTAACCTGAGTTTATGTTCCGGGCTCGCGCGAGCGAATACGTCGACGTCGCGCACCTTCTCCTGTAGCGTGGCGGTGCTCATTTGCTCGATCTCGATGCCTGTGATCGCCGTCTTCCCGTTGCCGATGCCGAGCATCTTGGCAATAGCGGCAGCGGTGATCTTATGATCGCCCGTTATCATCGTGACCCGGATGCCGCCGCTGTGGCATTCCTTGACCGCCTCGATGGCCTCCTTACGCGGCGGGTCTAGCAAACCGATCAGCCCGATTAGCACCAGCGTCTTCGGCAAGTCGGCGGCACCAAGGCCTTTGCGTACGGCGGGACTTTCAAGCCAAGCCAGCGCCAGCACGCGCTCACCTTGGGCGGCAAGTTTATCGGAGGCCTGCAGGAAGTGTTGGCGGTCGAGCGACGCCACTAGTCCGTCAGAGGTCTGCTGACGGTCACAGTGCTGAAGGATCACCTCGGGTGCACCCTTGACCAGGAGGACTTCCTTGCCCGCGCCTGATTTGTGGAGAGTTGCCATGAATTTGTGTTCTGACTCGAACGGGATGGCGTCAATACGTGGCGATGCGCTCCGCTCCGCCTCCCGATCCATGCCGAGTTTGGCAGCGAATGGATAAAGCGCGCCTTCGGTCGGATCTCCCTCCACCCTCCATGTACCTTCTTGCTGAAAAAGTTGCGCGTCGTTGCAAAGTATGGAGACCTGACCCATGAGCGCGAGCACTGAATCCTTTTTCACCGGCTTTCCGTCCTTCTTGATCTCGCCCTCCGGCGCATAGCCATTGCCACTTATTTGGTAGGTCGATTCTGCCGTGACAGCAGACACCACCATCATCTCCATAAGCGTCAACGTGCCAGTTTTGTCGGAGCAGATACGCGACACCGAGCCGAGTGTCTCCACCGCAGGCAACCGCCGTATGATCGCACTGCGCTGGGCCATTCGTTGCACGCCAATAGCCAAGGTGATCGTGATGAGCGCAGGCAAGCCTTCCGGGATCATCGACACGGCAATGCCGACGACCGCCTGGAAGAGCTCAACGAATTCGATGCCCCGTACCCACTTGCCGTATGCAAACACCAGCACTCCTACGATCGCAACGACAGCGGTGATGGCGTAGCCGAATTTTTTGATCTGTCTGAGGAGTGGGGTTTCAAGTGCACTAACGCCAGCGAGAAGCTGGTTGATGCGCCCGAGTTCGGTTTCACGGCCAGTTGTAACAACGATGCCGGTCGCGCGACCAGATATGACCATGGTACCGGAGAATGCCATGCTGTCACGATCCCCGACCGTAGCGCTGGAGGAAACTGCACCGGAGCTTTTTTCCGCCGGTACCGACTCGCCAGTCAGCGCCGCTTCTTCGGTCCGCAGGTTTTTCGCATCCGCTAAGCGGACATCGGCGGGTACCTTATCGCCCGATTCGAGAAACACGATATCCCCCGGCACGAGCTCGTCGGCCGAGATCATGCGCGTCTCGCCGTCACGCATGGTCCGAGCTTCTGCAGACAACATATTGCGGATCGAATCCAAAGCCTTCTCGGCTTTTCCCTCCTGCACGAAGCCGAGCAGCGAATTGAGAATGACAACGCCGAAGATGATCGCCGCATCGACCCACAGGTTCAGCATTAGTTTGATGAAGCCAGCACCAAGCAAAACGTAAACCAAAATATTGTTGAATTGAGAGACGAACCGCATAAAAGGTCCGCGCTTCTTGCCTTCCGGCAGGCGGTTCTGGCCGTACTTCTGAAGACGGGTCGATGCCTCAGCCGCCTCGAGGCCCGTCTCCCAGTTGGTGGCAAGCCGCTTAGCGACCTCATCTGCCGGCATCGCATGCCAAGTCACGATTTCGCTAGCGGTTTTAACGTTGGCCGTTGCGTTCATGATTGTACTCCGTACCGTCTGTTTTTCTTTGGCCGACTCTGCCGCGAATGCTCGGCAGCGACGCGGGTGCGGTCCAAAAATACAAGAGCGCAATTCCGTAAGCAGCCGCGCGAGATCGCTAGAGATTAGCGTCCAGGAAATTCGGTACCGCAATCCAATCCAAGATACCCTTAGGGGTCTGTAGCAATTTCGCAAACTTGCGATCTTCATCGGTTGCGATACCGACACCGAGCTGCATACCTAACTTGCGCGCGTGCGACACGATGCGCTCACTGAGCGGCTGGCCGCGCGTCCGGGATCATTCGAGCGACGTAGATGCTGCCAAAACTCTTCTTCGCTGAAATCGCGTAGCACGGTGATTTTATGCCGCGCGTTGGCTCTGCAACACTTCTAACTGTTTCGCCACGAGCATTTTGCCTAAGGATGCAACGCCCGTCACATTCTGACCCGGCCTGCTGAGGCTGGTGACCAGACCAAATTTGATTGGATCGCCGCCGGTATTAAAAACAATCGGGGTCGTCAAGCTAGCTGCCTTGGCTGCGCGTGCCGCCGTAATGCCGGTCGCAACAATGACAGCCACCTTATGGCGCATCAACTCCGCGGCCATCTCCGGTAGCCGCGCGTATTGACCTTCTGCCCAACGAAATTCAATTGCCACATTGTGGCCCTCAATGAAGGCGACCTCGCGAAGG
>DATFXJ010000061.1:0-12329 GCA_035315965.1 Pseudolabrys sp. | reverse complement strand
GAGATCACCTGCCTGTTCAACGGTCGCTTTAATCGGCAAGCTCAAGTCAGCCGAACGATCGGGCTATATAAGCAGGTTTCTTTGACAGTGGGCAGAGATGGGAAATTCAAACGCTAGCCTGCGCTCTTTTCTCGCAGATCTTTTTCGCGTTGCGGTAGCGCAGGCGCATCCATCGTCCTGCCTCCCTTCGCTGCTACCGCCACCGCTGTCGGGCCAGCTCATTATCCTCGCAGCCGGCAAAGCGGCGGGCTCGATGAGCGAGGTAGCGGAAGCGCACTACCTTGACCGGCTGCGGATTGCCGCCGAGCGAATACGCGGGGTTGCGGTCGCCCGCCATGGCTATGGGAGAAAGCTTAGACGTGTCCGCATGATTGAAGCGGGTCACCCCGTTCCGGATGCGGCGGGGCTGGAGGGCGCCGATCGCGCGCTAAAGCTTGTCGACGGCGCGGATGTGAATGACCTCGTCTTGGTATTGATGTCGGGTGGCGCTTCGGCCAACTGGATCGCTCCGGCTGAAGGCATTTCGTTCGAGGACAAGCAAGCAATTACGCGCGCGCTCCTACGCTCCGGCGCGACGATCGGTGAGATTAATACCGTTCGCAAACATCTGTCGCGCATCAAGGGTGGGCGGCTCGCCCTGCACGCGCGTCCGGCGAAGCTAACGACCATAGCGATTTCGGACGTTCCGGGTGACGATCCCTCGGCGATCGGCTCAGGACCGACCGTACCCGACCCCACTACTCTCTGCGATGCGCGCGCGATCGTTGCGAAATACAATCTCGATGCTTCCGACGCTATTAAGCGCGCACTCAATGAGTCGAAAAATGAAACGCCGAAGCCAGGCGATCCAATGTTTAGCGGCAGCCAAGTCGCGCTGGCCGCGCGACCTGCTGATGCGATTCGAGCGGCGGAGGCGGCGGTTCGGAATGCCGGTTACGATTGCATTTCACTAGGCGACCGCGTCGAAGGCGAGGCCCGCGAAGTCGCTTCTGCGCACACTCGTCTCGCGCGTGAACTGCGCGCGCAAGGAAAGCGCGTGGTGATGCTTTCTGGCGGCGAACTGACGGTGACAATCCGCGGCAAAGGCCGCGGCGGGCCGAATCAGGAATACGCCCTTGCGCTTGCGATCGGGCTCGCGGGAATGCCGGCCGTTGCTGGGCTCGCGGGTGACACCGACGGCACCGACGGCGGCAGCGGCGTGGCGACTGACCCGGCGGGTGCGTTAGTTGATGGCGAATCAGTGGCGCGCGCCAGAGCTCGAGGCCTCGATCCCGCCGCCTTTCTTGTGGACAACAATTCGAGCGCATTCTTTGAGGCCCTGGGGGACCTGCTGGTACCAGGGCCAACCTACACCAACGTGAACGACTTCCGCGCCATCGTCGTTGACAGGCCGTGACGGATCACGCCAGAACCGCGCATCATTCGGAGACCGGCGACAATCGTGACCGCACTGCCACTCACCACCGCCAGATGCTGTCTTCGTCATATCCTCGCCCGCGCTGCGGTCGGCGCTGTGCTTCTGATGGCGGTTCCGGCGCAGTTGGCTAAAGCCGATTTCCGGCTGTGCAACAATACAGGCAGCAGGGTCGGCGTCTCCATCGGCTATAAAGACGGCGAAGGCTGGACAACCGAGGGCTGGTGGAACGTCTCGTCGCGCTCTTGTGAGACGCTGCTGCGCGGTGCACTGGTCGCACGTTACTACTACATCTACGCGGTCGACTACGATCGCGGCGGCGAATGGTCCGGCAAAGCTTACATGTGTTCACGCGACAAGGAATTCACTATTCGCGGTACTGAGAACTGCTTGGCTCGCGGCTATGATCGAACGGGATTTTTCGAAGTCGACACCGGTGAGCAGCGCTCCTGGACGGTACAACTGACTGACGCCGCCGAGCAAGCACCCGACCGGCCGCTGCCGCCGCGCGCGCCGCTCAGCACCTCGCGTCCACCGACAACGCTGCCGCCGCCTCCGGCGGGGGGCGCGAAGCCATGAGACGTCTACGCCGTGCCAAGATTGTCGCCACCCTCGGACCAGCCTCAGCCACTGCCGACATGATTGCTCGCCTTTTCCAGGCGGGCGCTGACGTATTCCGCATCAATATGAGCCACACCAGTCAGGAGCGGATGCGCGAACTGGTAGGCATGATCCGCACTGTGGAGCGCGACACCGGGCGACCCATTGGAGTGCTGATCGACCTGCAAGGGCCGAAGCTCCGTCTCGGCACGTTCGATGGCGGATCTGTCACGGTGAAAACCGGCGATCGCTTCGTTCTTGATACTGATGCAACGCCAGGCGACGCCAAGCGCGCGTATCTACCGCATCCGGAAATTTTCGCCACGATCAAGCCTGGCCATGCATTGTTGATTGACGATGGCAAGATCAAGCTCACAGTTACTGAGGCGGATTCCAGATGCATTGTCACGCGTGTCACGGTCGGCGGCAAACTCTCCGATCGAAAGGGCGTCAGTCTGCCGGATACGACGATCCCATTTTCGGCGTTGGCCGAGAAAGACCGCTCCGATCTCGAAACGGCGATCGAGACCGGCATCGACTGGGTGGCACTCTCGTTCATCCAAAGGCCGGAGGACATCGCCGAGGCGAAGAAAATCACCCGCGGCCGCGCGGCAGTGATGGCCAAGATTGAAAAGCCACAGGCAGTCCACCGTCTCAACGAGATCATCGATCTCGCTGACGCGTTAATGGTGGCTCGCGGGGATCTTGGCGTGGAAATGCCGCTGGAAAAAGTACCTGGCGTTCAGAAGCAAATGACCCGCGCCGCCCGCGTCGCCGGCAAGCCAGTGGTGGTGGCGACCCAGATGCTGGAATCGATGATCAACGCCCCTGTCCCGACACGTGCCGAAGTCTCCGACGTCGGCACCGCCATTTTTGAAGGTGCCGACGCGGTAATGCTGTCGGCCGAGTCGGCTGCAGGACAGTTTCCTATTCAGGCGGTCGGGACGATGAACCGCATCGCCGAGGAGATCGAGGGCGACCCGCTGTACCGAAATATCATCGCCGCGCAGCGTGCCCAGCCGGAGGCGACAGGGGCCGATGCTATCGCAGACGCCGCGCGCCACATTGCCGATACCCTCGATCTTGCAGCAGTTGTGTGCTGGACCTCGTCAGGCTCGACAGGCTTGCGAATGGCGCGCGAACGGCCTCGGCCGCCGATCGTCGCGTTGTCGCCCAACATCTCAACCGGACGGCGGCTGGCGGTGGTTTGGGGCGTGCATTGCGTTGTTACTGAAGACGCGCATGATCAGGACGATATGGTCGATCGAGCTTGCCGCATCGCGGTCAAGGAAGGTTTCGCGAAGTCCGGCCAGCGCGTTATCGTCGTGGCTGGCGTTCCCCTTGGCACGCCCGGCGCGACCAATATGTTGCGCATCGCCTATGTCGGAGCACAGAGCTCAGCGGGTTGACGAATATTATTCGTCGTCGTCACCGGCGCGCAGCCGAAATCAGATATCACGGCCTTCGATTTTTTCCTGCAAAGTCTTGACAAGGTCAGGAATGCGCTCCATGCGCGGATAGACCGCCAGCGCACGGCGATAAACCTCAAGTGCCTGTCTGTCATCACCGATATCCTGCAGGATCAGTCCAAATCCCGCCAATGCGCCGAAATGGCGTGGTTCGCGCTTGAGCACCTCGCGGATATCGGCCAGCGCGCGGCCATAATCCTTCTTCATATAAAAGATGGTCGCCCGCCTGTTCCAGGCTTCGACATAATCCGGCTTAACCTTCACGATTGCGTCGAGCAGCTTAACCGCAAGATCGAGATCTTTTGCCTCGATAGCGGTCTTTACCCGCGTCATCAGAAGATTCGCCGTATCACTGCGCGAGGCTGTCCAGGCCGCCCAAATGCGCTCTTCGATTGCCTTCGCCGTCACATCGTCGGGAGCGACCTTCAGCGCTCCGAACAGGAAATCCAGATTGCGGGTGCGATCGCCATGCCCCACCGGTGGTGGCTTGGCGGCCCGCTCGCTGCGCTTGCCGGATTGCGCGAGGGCCGGTGCGCCATAGGCGGCGGCCACGGTTGCGGACAGAAGCGCTGCAAGGAATCGCGTGCGCATAGGCATAGGCGCAGTTTAGTGCCTCCACACATCCTGTCCATATGAGGCGACGGGACAGACGCCGGCGGCGTCCGATCAGCCCTGACGGGCCTTAAAGCGACGATTGGTCTTGTTGATGATGTAGACCCGGCCCTTTCGGCGCACCAAACGATTATTGCGGTGCCGACCACGCAGGGATCTCAGGGAGTTGCGGACTTTCATGACAGTCTCAGGCTTGGGTTTGCCGGCTACATACGCAGCAGACCTACCGCTGTCAACGTAAAGCCCGGCCGGCGGTGGTTCGGTACACTTCCCTGCTCTACAGTGCAGACCAGGAGCTCAGCCGTGCAGCGCAGCCGAGACCGTTTCCTGACCACCCATACCGGCAGTCTGCCACGGCCGGACGACCTTGTTCGCATGATATACGCCAAGGAGGAAGGCGAGCCGGTCGATGCGGACGCGCTGGCGGCGCGGGTCAAGGCGGCAGTCGCAGACATCGTCAAAAAGCAGGCCGATGCAGGCGTCGACCTGATCAATGATGGAGAGATGTCGAAGCCGAGCTATGCCACCTACATCAAGGACAGGCTCGACGGCTTCGGCGGTACCGCCAACACCTTCGTCTATCAAGACCTCTCTGAGTTCCCGCGGCTCGAGAAACGTGTCTTCGGCGACCCCGGCCGCTCACGGCGCAAGACACCAGCCTGCAATGCACCGATTGGCGTTCGTGACCGGCGGGCACCCGAGGTCGACGCAGACAATCTCAAAGCGGCGCTGAAGAACGTGAAAGCCGTCGGCGGCTTCATGAGCGCGGCTTCGCCCGGTGTCGTATCGCTGTTCTTCCGCAACGACTACTACAAGGACTTTGAGAGCTACATTTTCGCAATCGCCGACGCGATGCAGCACGAATACGAGACCATAGCTAAAGCAGGCCTCGTCTTGCAGATCGATTGTCCGGATCTCGCCATGGGCAGGCATATTCAATATGCGGACTTGAGTCTGGCCGACTTCCGCAAACGTGCCCAGTTGCATATCGAGGCACTTGATCATGCGGTCGCGAATATTCCCGCCGAGCAACTGCGCATGCATCTGTGCTGGGGCAACTACGAAGGGCCTCATCACTGCGATGTGCCGCTAGCCGACATTATTGATCTCGTGCTCAAGGCGAAGCCCGTTACTATTTCGCTGGAAGCCGCCAACCCGCGGCATGCCCATGAATGGGTTCTGTTCGAGAAAGTGAAGCTTCCCGATGGCAAGGTATTGATCCCCGGCGTGATTGAATCGAAGTCAAATTTCATCGAGCACCCTGAACTGATCGCGCAGCGCTTAGGGCGTTATGCCAAATGTGTTGGACGTGAAAATGTGATTGCAGGCAGCGATTGCGGCTACGGCACCTGGGTCGGGCAAGCAACGGTCGATCCGGACGTGGTATTCGCTAAGCTCAAGGCAATGGCTGAAGGTGCCGCGCTCGCGTCGCGTCAATTCTGGAAGTAAGGAAACTCGAATGCCGGGGACGGATAAACTCGAAGATGGCGGCTTATCGTCGTCACGCCTGCAACGGGTGCGGGACGCTTTACAGGCGGACATCGACAAGGGTGTCGTGCCCAGTGTCGCTCGTTGCGCGGCGCGGACAGACCGCAATGAGCTAGCGTGATGTACAAGTATTTTTAACCTATTGGTTTTATCGTGGATCATGAAACCCACGTGAACTAAAACATTACATGCGGTCCGCTCGAATAGGGGCCGATCAACCGTCAATCCTATTCAAACCGGAGGCGGCATCCATGGCTCAGTTCACGGTCAATCCGCAACGCTTCGACCCCTACAAAAATTTCAAGTTCCGAGTGAAATGGGACGGCAAATACGTCGCCGGAATTTCGCGCGTCAGCGCACTCAAACGTACCACCGAGGTCATTGAGCATCGCGAGGGTGGTGACCCGAGCACAAGCCGCAAGTCGCCGGGCATTACCAAATACGAGGCGATCACGCTCGAACGCGGCGTAACTCACGATACAGAATTCGAAGAATGGGCCAACAAGGTCTGCAAATTTGGTGCCGGACTCGGTTCCGAAGTATCGCTCAAAGATTTTCGCAAGGATATCATTATCGAGTTCTACAACGAAGCAGGCCAACTGGTAATTGCTTACAAGGTGTACCGCTGCTGGGTGTCCGAGTTTGAGGCCTTGCCGGATCTTGACGCTAACGCTAATGCCGTAGCGTTCCAGCGCATTACGCTGGAGAACGAAGGCTGGGAGCGTGATCCAAGCGTTTTGGAAACGGTCGAGCCCGACTTCAAGGGTTGATGCCCGCACGGCAATCTGGATGCCTGCTCAGCAAGCAAGAAAGAGCAAACTAAAGGGGAGGCGTTCCCGGGCGTTTTCAATTGGCCTTATCTCCAAACAAACAGACTATGTCAGGCCATTACACAAACGCCAGGAAGAGGTGCTGACCAAACTTTCGAAGAAAGCAAAAAAGCTCCTACGCACTCGTGCGCTCTTTAGCGGCCCCAATGGCAGAGGCAAGACCTTGGCCGTCGGTTTCTTGGCGCGCAAATTGGAAGTGACATCATACCGTATCAACGTACGCGCGATTATCAGCAAGTACGTCGGTGATACCGAGAAAAACCTACGTCGTCTGTTCGATGAGGCGGAGGATTTAGGTGCGATCTTGTTCTTTGACGAGGCGGACGCACTTTTCGGCGAGCGTAGGGAGGTCAAGGACAGCCACGACCGTTATGCCAATGGAGCATTAAATCTCTTGCACGACTGCGTCAAAAAATTTCAGGGACTCATAATTCTGGCCTGCAACCGTCATCACCCGCTTGATTCAAAGTTCATGCCAAGAATACAGTGTCATTTGTGGTTCCGACATCGCAAGCGCTCATTGACGAAGCGAAATCAACGATAAATGCGAAGCGTTTTCCAGGGTAAAAACGTCAGCGGGGAATGAAACAATGAAATCAGTCAAGACCATTCTGGGACTAATTATTATCGCGCTGGCGATGGCTGGCGCACTCGCGCCCGCCCATGCTGCCGACGTCATTTGCTACAATTGTCCACCACAGTGGGCCGACTGGGCTTCTATGCTTAAATCGATCAAGGCCGATCTCGGCTACGATATTCCATTTGACAATAAAAATTCCGGCCAAACGCTGTCGCAGCTGCTCGCCGAGAAAAATAATCCGGTTGCCGACATTGCGTATTATGGCGTTAATTTCGGCATGAAGGCAAAGACGGCGGGTGTCGTTGAGGCCTACAAGCCAAAGGGATGGGACGAGGTCCCAGCCGGACTAAAGGATGCTGACGGTGAATGGACGACGATTCATTCCGGCACACTCGGCCTGTTCGTGAATAAAGACGCGCTTGGCGGCAAAGCTGTGCCGGCCTGTTGGCAAGATCTACTCAAGCCGGACTATAAGGGGATGGTTGGCTATCTTGACCCCTCGTCAGCGGCGGTCGGCTTTGTCGGTGCGGTTGCTGTCAATATCGGTCTGGGTAGCTCAGACAATGATTTGTCGCCGGCGGTGAACTATTTCAAGCAGCTGCAGAAAAATCAACCGATCGTACCGAAACAGACGTCCTACGCGCGCGTGGTGTCGGGGGAGATCCCAGTCTTGTTTGACTACGACTTCAATGCCTATCGCGCCAAATACACCGAAAAAGGCAATTTTGAATTTGTTATTCCTTGCGAAGGGACGGTTGTTTTCCCCTACGTGGTCAGCCTAGTGAAGAACGCGCCGAACAAGGATAAGGCAAGGAAAGTCCTCGACTACCTGTTATCCGACAAAGGCCAGGCGATCTGGACCAATGCTTATTTGCGCCCGGCGCGACCGATCGAATTGCCGGCCGCGGTGAAAGCCAAGTTCTTACCGGACAATGAATACGTACGCGCCAAGAGCGTGGATTGGGCGAAGCTCGAGGCAGAGCAAAAGAACTTCACAGACCGCTACCTCGCCGAAGTGCATTAAGGCATCATGGGTGCTCCGGCGTCGCGCCGGAGTACCTGCCAATGACCCATCGATTATTCGTTCGCCTGTCCCTGCTGCCGCTCGCGGTGGTCGTGGTTGCGTTCTTTTTGTTGCCGATGCTGCAATTGATCATCACCGGCGCAAGCGGCGATTTGGGGTTAAGCGCATATGCGGCAATCTTATTTGAGCCGCGCTACCGCGCGACGCTGATCAACACCGTGTTGCTAGCGGCGGCGACCACCGTCGCCACGCTGGTGATTGCGACCATTAGCGGATTGTTTCTGCAACGGCATCGGTTTTTCGGGCGGGCCATCTTGGTGGCTATGCTGACGTTTCCATTGGCCTTTCCTGGCGTCGTCGTCGGCTTCATGATCATTCTGCTCGCCGGGCGGCAAGGTCTGATTGGCGATGTCACGCTGCTCCTACTCGGCGAGAAACTGGTGTTTGCCTATTCCATCGCCGGACTGTTCCTCGGCTATCTCTACTTCTCGATCCCGCGCGTGATTCTCACCATCATGGCGGCCGTGGAAAAGCTAGACCGCAGCCTCGAGGAGGCGGCACGCGCACTGGGCGCACGCCCGTGGGCGATCCATCGCGATGTCATTCTTCCTGCGCTGGCGCCGGCGATCGTCGCCTCCGGCGCGATCGTGTTCGCCACCGCGATGGGCGCGTTCGGTACGGCCTTCACGCTTGCGACCAATATCGACGTGCTGCCAATGCTGATTTACACCGAGTTCACGTTGTCCGCAAATATCGCGATGGCGGCCGCATTGTCGGTCGGCTTGGGATTGGTTGCCTGGGCCATTCTTGCGCTCGCCCGCTCATTCAGCGGCAATACCATCGCCGCGGCGGGATGACCCGCATGGGCAACCGACTGAGCTTCCTCGCCCAACTCGCTCTCACGTTGCTGGTAGCGGCATTTCTGATCGTTCCGGCCATCCTGTCGATGCTGGCCGGCGTGACCGCAAATTATTTTCGCGGCATCCGCTCGGGCCTGACGTTGCAATGGGTGATGCAAGTGTGGGAGCTATACGCTGACACCATCGTGCGCTCGTTTGCCGTCGCACTCATCACCCTGGCAGTAACGCTTATTGTCGGCGTCCCTGCCGCCTACGCGCTCCACGTGCGCGGTGGCCGGTTGGCGCGGGCAGTTGAGGAAATCATCACGCTGCCACTCGCGATTCCCGGGCTCGCCATTGCGCTCGCATTGTTGCTGGCCTACGGCGGGTTGAGCGACTTCCGCCGGTCGTCTCTGTTTATTGTCGCTGGTCATGTGGTGTTTACGCTGCCGTTCATGGTGCGTTCCGTAATCGCCGTGTTCGCTTTGATCGACGTCAAAACGCTCGATGAAAGCGCCTCCTCGCTCGGCGCCTCGGCCTGGCGGCGTTTTTGCGATGTCATCGTGCCCAATGCGGTCCCCGGCATCTTGGCCGGTTCGCTGATGGTGGTCACATTGTCGCTAGGGGAATTCAACCTGACCTGGATGCTGCACACGCCGCTTACCAAGACCTTGCCGGTCGGGCTTGCTGACAGTTATGCCTCGATGCGCCTCGAAGTGGCGTCGGCCTACACCTTAGTGTTCTTTGTCATGATCATCCCGTTGCTCGTGGCGATGCAAATTTTTGCTGACCGTGCCGGGCGACAGGTCGCATTGCGATGACGTCGGCGCATGGAGTCGCAGTCGGCGTTGCAGCCTGTGCCAAGACCTTTGCCGATGGCACGTGCGCGCTTGAGCCGATCACGCTCGATGTTACGCGCGGTGAAACGCTCGTATTTCTCGGCCCGTCGGGCTGCGGCAAGACCACCCTATTGCGGATTATTGCTGGCCTCGAACAGCCCGACCGCGGTGGCCGCGTGCTCTTTAATGGCGCCGACGTAACCGCAATTCCAATAGAACGTCGCAACGTCGGTATGGTGTTTCAGTCCTACGCCCTGTTTCCCAATATGACGGTTGCCGAGAATATCGGGTACGGTCTCAAGATTCGCGGGATTGATCGCGCCGAGCGTGCTCAACGCGTCGCCGAACTGGTGGCTCTGACCGGAATTGAGGGACTGGAGCAGCGCCGTATTGACCAATTGTCGGGCGGGCAACGCCAGCGCGTCGCGCTGGCACGCGCTGTGGCGGCACGGCCGAGCGTGCTGTTACTCGATGAGCCGCTTACCGCGCTCGATGCGGCGTTGCGAGAGCGATTACGCTTTGAGCTCGACTCCTTGCTGCGAATGCTGGGCATTACCACCATCTACGTCACGCATGATCAGGCGGAGGCCATGGCGCTCGGCGATCGCGTGGTGGTGATGCGCAAGGGCGCCATCGCCCAGGTGGGGACGCCGCGCGAAATCTACTTCGTACCGGCCAATCGCTTTGTCGCTGAGTTTGTTGGCGCCGCCAATCTGCTCACGGCACGGGCGGTAAATGGTGTACTCAACTTGGCTGGCGGCAAGTTGGTGACCGCTGATGTAAACACGGCTGGCGATGTCGTCGCCATGGTCCGCCCCGAATCGATTAGCGTCGTGGCCCCGGAAGCTGCAAGCCTGTCGGGCCAAATCGAGCGCATTAGTTTTGTCGGCGATCGCCAGCGGCTCACCGTGCGCGGCACAATCGAGCGGCCTTTGCTGGTCGACGCGCCCAACACCCTTAATCTCAAAATTGGCGAGCGCATCGGTCTGGCCATTGACCCCCATGCGGTGCGCGTTTTGCCGGGAGAACGCCCGTGAGCGAGCGCCCGCTCTTGGTGGCCCAGATCTCCGATCTGCACATTAAGCAGCCTAATGAGCTCGCCTACGATCACGTCGATACCGCGGCGGCCTTGTCGCGTTGCGTCTTGACGCTCAATCGCCTGTTGCCCCGCCCCGACCTCGTGGTCATCTCTGGCGACCTTGCCGATACGCCGAGACTGGAAGAGTACGAGCACCTCAAGCGCCTATTGGCGCCACTCGACATTCCGTTCGTCGCCATTCCCGGTAATCACGATGCGCGCGCGCTGATGCGTGCGGCTTTGCCAGCGCAGCCTTACGCGCAAACAAACGGCGCGCTCAATTTGGCGGTGCGCGTCGGCGCGCTCGACATCGTGTTGCTCGATTCAAGCGTTGCCGGCGCGCCGCACGGTGAACTTGAAGCCGCGACCCTGGCCTTCCTCGAGGCCACGCTGGCCGCCTCGGCGACCCGGCCGGCCCTGCTCTTTTTGCATCATCCGCCATTCGCAACCGGCATCGCCCACATGGACGTACAAGCTTTGCGCAACGTCGCCGCACTCGAAGCAATCTTGCAACGCCACAGACGGGTGCGCCTGGTCGCGGCCGGGCACGTGCATCGCGCCATAGTGGCAATGGTTGGCGGCATTGCTGCAACGATCTGTCCGGCGCCCAATCATGCTGTGGCCCTCGATCTTGCTGCAAGCTTACCCCCGTCACTCACACTGGAGCCGCCGGCCTTCCATTTGCACGCCTGGTTTTCGGGCGACCGCTTTGGTCGCGTCGTCACTCATGTCGTTCCAATTGGAGATTTTGCCGGACCCTACCCGTTTTTTGGTGCGGACGGGCGGCTGCTGTAGGGGCGCGCGGACTGCTGCGCCAGACACAGCCTATCGCAACTCCATGCGTATCGACCCAGCTGCTGGATGCTGTGAAAGCCGCGAGGCCTTCATCCCGGAGTAGGTCGATGCTCAATTGACTTCACTGGCTCGATGTCCGCCAAAACTCGGTGATCGCGTAGCGAATTGGCTCCGGCTCGGATGACTCTGATGCTTGCCGGCCCATGTCCCCTGTGTCCGGCGGAACCGGTCCACGTTCGTCTCTTATGGGTGACCCGCCTTCATTTAAGAGACGATCTCGATAGGAATTCCGATCGCGAGCCCAAGATCGCGGTCCGCGCGCCCCTGATTGACGGCGATTTCGGCCAGTCCGTTCGAATTCTCGTACCAGAATGCCGCGCCTGGCGGCCGATCGCTGAAGGTCCTCTCGCGCTCCAGTACCTGGCCCGCCGCGCCAAGCTTAGCGCGGGGCGACAACATGGCTGCCCTTAGCCCAGTCATGGCATTGCCGAAATGGTCGACGTAAACAATCTCGCAGAGGTCGTCCGGCCAATCCGCGCGGCGATCCGAGCCATCTTTGCGCGGCTTGCCGGGGGGCGGCTCGCCGCGCGCCAGCATGGCTGCGACCGGTGCGAACAGGTCGCGCCCGTGAAAGCTGGCCGAGAGGCGCTCCGGCTTCCAGTCGATGTCCCAACTGCGCGTGTTGCCAGCACGGCGCTGGACCAACTCAAACAAGCCGTTGCCAGGGCCGACGTACCACCGGCCGTCGGCCTCGAGAACAA
>DATFXJ010000060.1:0-5538 GCA_035315965.1 Pseudolabrys sp. | reverse complement strand
TCCGGTCTTTTTGCTGCTTTAAGCTTATCGACGAGCTCGCGCACCTCTTGTGCGCGTGCACGTGGCACCACCATCACGGCATCGGACGTATTTACGACCACGAGGTCTTTGATGCCGACCACTGCGGTAAGGCGATCGTGGGAATGCACCACGCAATCATTTGAATCCACGGTCACAACGGGCCCTTGCAATACATTGCCCGCGGAATCGCGCGGGGTGATGTCAAACAGCGCGTCCCAGCTTCCGATATCGGACCAACCGAATTGGCTCACAACCACAGCCGCGCGATCGGTTTTCTCCATCACCGCATAGTCAAACGATTTCTGCGGCGCCTGCATGAACGCATCAGGTTGCAGCCTTAGGAAGCCAAGGTCGTTGGTGGCGCTCGCAACTGCTGTTTTAATCGCAGCCGCGATTTCCGGTTCCAACCGCGCGAGTTCCGAAAGCAATATGTCGGCACGGAAAAGAAAGTTGCCGGAATTCCACAAATAGCCATCGCTTACGTAATGAGCTGCGGTCGCGGCATCCGGCTTTTCAACGAAACGTTTGACTGTATACACATCGCCGCCGCCGACCGATTCACCAAGAAGAATGTAGCCGTAGCTGATCTTCGGTTCGGTCGGCTTGATGCCGAAAGTCACGATACGACCGGCTTCGGCGGCCGCCCGCCCGGCAAGACAGGTGGCGCGGAATGCTTCGATGTCCAGAATGATGTGGTCGGCGGCAAGAGCCAGTATAACGGCCTGCGGGTCACGCATGGCGGCGACTGACGTTGCCGCTGCGATGGCAGGGCCAGAGTCACGCCGCATTGGCTCGATCACGACGGTCGCTTCGATGCCGACTTCCTCGGCCTGCCGCCTAGCAAAGAAATGGAAATTTGGCCCGGTGATTACTATCGGCGGTGCGAACATTGGATCCCGCACGCGCAGCAGAGTCTCCTGATAGGTCGACCTGTTTCCCAACAAAGGGAGGAACTGTTTGGGCAAGGCATCGCGCGAAACCGGCCAAAGTCGTGTCCCGGCGCCACCAGCCAGCAAAATGGGGGTAATTGGTTGTGACGGCATGAGCGGTAGGTGGTCTGGGCCCTTTGTTCCGGCAAGAAATTGTCTTAAGGCAGTTCCTGATATCTGACTATCGCTATCGCCCCGTAAGCCTCAAGTCGGTTAATCCGCGGTATTTCGGCCTCGGAGCAGGACATTCCCTGATGATTGAACGCATCCTAACAGTCGGCGGGTTTACGCTGCTATCTCGCGTCAGCGGATTTATTCGCGACATCATTCTGGCTGCTGTGTTGGGCGCAGGCCCGGTTGCCGATGCCTTCTTTGTCGCCCTTCGGCTGCCCAACCATTTCCGAGCCATATTCGCAGAAGGTGCCTTCAACGCGGCCTTTGTACCGGCGTACGCACGAATTCGCGAGGAGGGCGGTGGCATCCGCGCTGGGCAATTTGCTGATCGCATCTTCACGTTGCTGCTTGCGAGCCAGATCATGTTGCTCGCGGTAGCCCTGATATTCACACCGGCCGTGATCACTGTGCTCGCGCCAGGATTCTCGCGCGACCCCGACCGCTTCGCGCTGGCCGTCGAACTCACCCGAATTACCTTTCCCTACCTGCTGCTGATCACGCTGGTAACGCTCTATGGCGGCATCCTTAACGCGTTGCAACGCTTTGCGGCCGCCGCTGCTGCTCCAATTTTTCTGAACCTGTCGCTCATCCTCGCGCTGGCGTTGGCATCCTTCTTTCCGACCGCCGGTCACGCAGCGGCATGGGGCGTGCTGGTTGCTGGCGTCCTCGAATTCTTGCTCGTCGCGGGCGATGCAAGCCTTGCCGGTGTGCTGGCACGATTGCGCTGGCCTGAGCTCGACACTGACGTGCGGCGATTCTTTCGTGCGCTAGGTCCAGCGATTGTCGGTTCTGCCGGGGTTCAACTCGCGTTGTTCGCCGACACGATCATCGCCAGCTTCCTGCCAGCAGGCGCGCTGTCTGCGCTCTACTATGCCGATCGGATCAATCAGTTGCCAATTGGTGTCATAGGCATCGCCGCCGGCACGGTCATCCTTCCCGAGATGTCACGTCTTATCGCGCATGGAGATCAGCGTAGTGCGGGACACGCTCAGAATCGTGCGATCGAATTCACATTGTTGCTGTCGATTCCGTGTGTCGTCGCATTTGTGGTCATCCCTGATCTAATCATGCGCGCCTTGTTCATGCGTGGCGCGTTCACGGCCGCCGATGCCGATGCGGCGGGGCGCACGTTGACGGCTTATGCTCTCGGACTGTTGCCATTCGTCCTGATTCGTAGCGCGGTCGCGACGTTCTTTGCGCGCGGCGATACAGCCACACCGGTAAAAGCCGCGCTGATCGCCGCAGCAGTCAACATTGCATTTAAGGTGCTGCTGATGGGCCCGCTAGCACAAGTCGGGCTCGCATTGGCCACGTCAATTGGCGCCTGGATCAATCTTGGGCTAGTGGTTTGGTTTGCAGCACGCGCCGGTCACCTAATGCACGATGCCCGCCTTCGGCAGTCGGTGATCCGGCTCGCAATTGCAGGGCTAGCGCTCAGCGCGGTACTGTGGCTATGTCATTCGCCGATGGTCCATTGGCTCGAAAAATGGGATGGACCACGTGATCTTGCGGCGCTGGCAATTCTCGCTGCGATCGGCGCGGGCGTTTATGGCGGAACCCTCCTGATTCTGTTCGGAAGCAAATGGCTGGTGGCTTTTCGCGGCAAAACGCGCCACTAAACGGCACTTCTTGCGCTATTGCCTAATGCGCAAAGTGGACATAGTTCACTGCGAACACTATGGGGCAGAAGCGTTTGCTATCTTTCTCAGTAGGCAATCATGAATTCCTCTGGTCTGGTTTCATCATTTTCTTTGATGCGTGGCGCGCGAAAGCTGGCAGTGCCACTGGCAATTGCGACTTTGGTCGCAAGTTGTGGCGAGCGCCAGCAGCAGGGCGGCAGCCCGCCGCCGGCGGCGGTCACCGTTGCCGAGCCAATCAAACGCACCGTTTTTGATTACGACGAATATGTCGGACGCTTCACTGCCATAAATTCGGTCGAAGTGCGCGCGCGGGTCTCTGGTTATCTTGACAAAGTGCATTTCAAAGACGGGCAGCTCGTCAAGCAAGGTGATTTGCTGTTTACCATCGATAAGCGCCCGTTCCAGAACACGCTTGATCAGGCGCGCGCCAATCTAGTGCAAGCGCAATCCAACCTTGCCTTCACCGAATCCGACTACATACGCGGCCAGCAACTCGTGCGCGACAAAACCATCACTGATCAAACTTTCGAGCAGCGCGCACAAGCATTCCGAAACGCCAAGGCTTCGGTTAGCAACAACGAGGCCGCCGTGCGCCAGGCCGAGCTTGACATGGAATTCACTGAATTGCGCGCGCCAATCAATGGCCGCATTGGTGACAGGCGCGTGTCGCCCGGCAACCTGGTCACTGGGGGGACCAGCGGCAATACAACGATGCTGGCCACCATCGTATCGATTGACCCCATCTATTTCGAGTTTACGTTCGACGAGGCCTCTTACCTTCGCTACGAGCGGTTGGCAACGACTGGCCAGGATGTCGCCGGCCGGAATGCAGGTGTGAAAATTGCGCTCAAGCTCATTGATGAGAACGATTTTGACCACGAAGGCCGCATGGATTTTGTCGACAATGTGATCGAGCGTTCGACAGGTACTATCCGCGGCCGCGCGGTATTTGCAAACCAGAACGAAGTATTCACGCCCGGTATGTTTGCACGCGTGCGCGTGCCCGGTTCGCCGCCCTATGAGGCTTTGCTCCTTCCGGATGCCGCGATCGGTACAGAGCAGGCACGCCGATTCGTTATCGTCATCGATGGCAAGGATACGGCTCGGCCAAGATACGTGACGCTCGGACAGCTCACGAAAGATGGCCTGCGGGTCATCAAGGAAGGTATCGGCCCGGACGACCGCGTCGTGGTCAGCGGTCTGATGCAGGCTCGTCCTGGACAGAAAGTGCGGCCAGAGGAGCGGGACACCAAACCAGCTGCTGGCGGCCCGGCGCAGGCGGCCAAGTAACCGGCGTTACGGCTCATGCGCATTTCGCATTTCTTTATCGACCGGCCGATCTTCGCCTCGGTGGTCTCGATTATTTTTGTGATCCTCGGGGGCGTTGCCTTCTTCCGTCTACCGGTTGCGCAATATCCGGAGATTGCCCCACCGACCATCACGGTAACTGGTCAGTATCCCGGCGCTAGCGCTGACGTTGTTGCTGCCACCGTGGTTACTCCAATCGAGCAGCAGATCAATGGCGTCGAAAACATGATTTACCTGTCGTCGAACTCGACCGGTGACGGCCGGTTCACCATTAACGCGTCGTTCGACATAGGCACCAATCTTGATATCGCGCAGGTACAGGTGCAAAATCGCGTTGCTATTGCACAGCCACGCCTGCCGGCGGACGTGCGAAATATTGGCGTCACTGTCAACAAGAGTTCGCCCGACCTGATGATGGTCGTGCATCTCTATTCCCCAGATAAGTCGCGCGACACACTATTCATTTCAAACTACGCGACAATCGAGATCACTGACACGATTACGCGTGTGGACGGCGTCGGCTCACTTATTGTATTCGGTAGCCGCGACTACGCGATGCGCGCCTGGCTCGACCCAGACCGATTGCAGTCGCTTGGTCTCACCGCCAATGACGTCGTGTTAGCCCTTCAGGGCCAGAACGTGCAGGTCGCCTCCGGTGTCCTCAATCAGCCGCCGGTCGACAAGCCCGGCGCGTTCCAGATTTCGGTGCAGACGCTCGGGCGCCTCACGAGTACGGAGGAATTTGGCAATATCGTTATCAAGCAGACGGCGACAGCGGTAGTGCGAGTAAAGGATGTAGCGACGGTTGAGCTTGCCGCGCAAGACTATTCCACCAACTCCTATCTCGATCGCGATCCGGCAATCGCGATCGGTATTTTTCAGCGGCCTGGATCAAATGCGCTTTCAACCGCGACGAGCATTAAGAACACAATGGATGAACTGGCCAAGCGTTTTCCGCCTGGCCTGAAGTACGACATTATCTACAACCCGACCGAATTCATTCAGCAGTCGGTGGAGGCGGTCGAATCGACCATTGGCGAGGCGATCATCCTCGTTGTGCTGGTTGTCATCCTTTTCCTGCAAACCTGGCGCGCGGCGATTATTCCGATCGTGGCTATTCCGGTTTCGCTTATCGGCACTTTTTTCTTCATGGCGCTGTTCGGTTTCACGCTCAACAATCTTTCGCTGTTCGGCCTTGTACTAGCGATCGGCATTGTGGTCGATGACGCCATTGTCGTCGTGGAGAACGTCGAGCGTAACATCGAGGCAGGCCTGAGCCCGCACGACGCGGCTGTCAAAAGCATGGACGAGGTGGGTGCTGCGCTGATTGCGATCGCGCTAGTGCTGTCGTCGGTGTTCATTCCGTCGGCTTTTATCACAGGCATATCTGGGCAGTTCTATCGACAATTCGCGCTGACCATCGCTGGCGCCACCATCATCTCCCTGATCGTGTCGCTGACGCTGTC